>CAZIXN010000008.1:0-32602 GCA_964543215.1 uncultured Phycisphaera sp. | reverse complement strand
GGGCGGGGTGGGTCCGCGAGGGGTGGAGAAGGGCGGAAACTGGCTGCGGGGACGATTTTTGCTCGTTGGCGCTACAGCGGTGTCCCGAACCCCGCCGATGAGACATAATGTTGAGCGTATGCATGCCGGCCAACGGACGGGCCGCACGACGGGGAGGTTCGGTTGACGCCCCTTGCGTTTCGGGGATCTTCCGGGCCGGACCTCCGGGGCTGCACGGTTCGTCTGCGGGTCTATGTCATGAGTGACGCTCCATCTGCTCCGCGTGTGCTGGTGTTCCAAGGCGGCGCTGTCGCGTCGGCGGAATCCGGCCGGGCTTCCACCGAGGCGGTCGCCAAGGCGCTTTCGCCGCTGTACGACGTGCACGTCGCGTCGGATCTGGACGAAGCGAGCCGGCTGCTGCGGTCCGAGCCGTTCCACGCGGTGTTCGCTGACGCGGGCGATTTCCTGCCGCTCGAACGTGCGCTGGTGGGTGAGAAGGCATCGCTGGTGCTGGACACCATCGGCGAGGGCGTGTGCGTCGTCGATGCCGGCGGCCGGATGACCTGGGCCAACAAGCGGATGCGCGGCTTCAGTGCCGAGACCACCGAACACCTCAAGCGCATCTGCCGGCAGGCGATGAGCATCTTCAACTCGTCCACCGGCGTGATGAGCAGCGCCACCGGCCAGGCGGCCCGCAGCAAAAAGTTCACCTACCAGGACCCCATCGAGCAGCGGTACTACGAGATCATCTGCTCGCCGGTGACCGCGAGTGAAGACGGCCCGATCAACCAGATCGTCGGCGTGGTCTGGGACGCCACCAGCGGGCGGCGCACGCAGGCGAAGATCGACGCCATCGACGCCGCCGGCCGGGAACTCGCCCGCATCGACAACGAGGCCGTCAGCAAGCTGCGTCCCGCCGAGCGCCTGCGGCTCATGCAGGACAAGATCATCAAGTACAGCAAAGACCTGATGCACTTCGACCATTTCGCCATCCGGCTGGTGGATAAGCGCGCGAACAAGCTCGAAGTCGTGATCTCCGAAGGCCTGCCCCCCGAAGCGCTCGAGATCGATCTCTACGCCCAGCCCGAAGGCAACGGCATCTCCGGTTACGTCGCCGCCACCGGCCGAAGCTACATCTGCCACGACGTCGAGAAAGACCCGCGTTACGTGCTCGGCCTGGCCCACTCCAAGAGCTCGCTGACCGTGCCGCTGAACCTCTTTGGCGAAGTGATCGGCGTGTACAACATCGAGTCCGAAGAAGTCGGCTCGTTCACCGAAGACGACCGGCAGTTCGCCGAGATCTTCGGCCGATACGTCGCGCTGGCGCTCAACATCCTCGACCTGCTCGTGGTCGAGCGCTACAACACCTCGACGCTGATCACCGACAGCGTGGTCAGCGAGATGAGTGCGCCGCTCAACGACATCCTCGCCGAAGCCGAGACGCTTAAAGAGGAATACATCGGCGACGACGCGATGCGGGGCCGGCTCAATCGCATCGCCGAGCACGTGCAGCACATCCGCCGCGTGATCGACGATGTCAAGGCCGGGCCGAACAAAGTGATCGGCGGCGAGGATGTGCCCGACGATTGTCGGGAAGATGCGCTGTGCGGCAAGCGGATTCTCGTGGCCGACGACGAGCCGAACATCCGCAAGGTCGTCCGCGATGTGCTCACGAAATACGGCTGCGAAGTCACCACCGCCAAGGATGGCTACGAGGCGTGCAGCCTGCTCGAGCAGAAGCCGCCGGCCTTTGACCTGGTGATTTCCGACATCAAGATGCCCTACCGCAACGGCTACGAAGTCTTCGCCTCGGCCCAGCGCTGCGACGAGGGCATGCCCGTGCTGCTGATGACCGGCTTCGGCTACGACCCGCACCACTCGATCGTCCGGGCGTCGCAGGACGGTTTGAGCGGCGTGCTGTTCAAGCCGTTCAAGGTCGATGCCTTCATGGAAGAAGTCCGCAAGGCGCTGGACCCGAACCATCAGACGGCGCTGGCGGACTAGCGGGGCCAGCGGGCGACTAAGTTGCCGGACCGGGCACGCAGTGACCGGCTCGCCTGGCCGTTTGCGGATAAGTTCTGCTGTGATCCTTGTACAACCCCCCAAAGACGCCCGCGATGCCGCGATCCGTGCGGCGATCGATGCGATCCTCGCGTATCCCCAGGTGCCGCCCGACACGCTCGGCGATTACCTCGGATCGCTGGCCGGGGAGCAGAAGCCCAAGGCGGTCGCGCTGCACCGCTCGGTGATGCAGCGCTGGTTGACGTTGACGTATTTGCTGAATCTGGGGATCAAGCGCGGCACGAATCCGGTGGAGCAATTCGAAGCGCCCGTGCTGGCGTGTCTGCTGGTCGGTGGGGCGGAGTTGCTGTTGTTCGACGAGCCGGCGTACGCGGTGATCGATGAGATGGTGGCGAAATGTCGGGCGATGAACCGGCTGAAAGCGACGGGATTGGTGAACGCGCTGCTGCGGCGCTTTGCGGAGTTGGTGGGCGAGCGTCGGCCGGAGCAGGCGTGGACGCCGGGGGAAGATCGGTTGCCCGATGGGCTGGGCGGGACGGTGGTGCTGCGTGAGGCGGTGTTGCCGGGCATCGAGAACGCGGTGCGGCATCTTGCGGTGGCGGGGGGTCTGCCACGGCCGGTGATGCGACGCTTCGTCGAAGAACACGGAGGCGACGCGGCGGACATCGCGGCGTCGTGCGTGCGGACACCGGGGGTGTTCGTGAGCGAAGGCGAAGATCGTCCCCGGCCCTGGGCGGCCGAAGAGGGTGATTTGGCCGCGTGGCTTGCCGTGGATTGGCGAAGGCGTGTGCAGGACCCCGCGGCGTGGCTGGCCGTCGATGCGCTGGCTGCGAGCCAACGACCTGCGCGTGCCCGCAAGATCCTGGACCTCTGCGCCGGTCGCGGCACGAAAACCAAACAACTCCTCGCCTCGCTGCCCGAGGCCACGGTCGTCGCGTGGGACCCCGATCCCAACCGCCGGGGCGATCTGCGGACGTTGCGGAACACGGTCGGCAAAGACCGCGTTGCGCTGCGTGAGCCCATTGAAGGTGAAACCTTTGATGCGGTCCTGCTGGATGTGCCGTGCTCGAATACGGGCGTACTTGGCCGGCGCCCCGAGGCACGGTTCCGCTGGTCCGAGGCGGGCGTTGAGTCGCTGGTTGATCTGCAGCGTGACATCGTGCGGCGCGGCCTTCGGCACACCGGGGAAGGCGGACGGCTGGTCTACACCACCTGCTCCATCGACGCGGTGGAGAACCGGGATCAGGCCCGGTGGATCGTTGAACATGCCGGCAAAACCGGCATCAAGGCCACGCTCGAACGCGAACACCTCCAACTCCCGCAGGGTCACGGTCCTCAGGCGACCGACGGCAGTTATCATGCCGTGATTCGGGTGCGGTAACGGGTTCGCGGTCGACCACGTCGTGACGGTCGACCGTACCCATCCTCGAACCGCCCTCGCGGGAGCCGGTCATGGGCCAGAAAAATCCGCCTTCCGAGTCCGCTGGCCACGGCGAGGGCCCGGCCATCGTCCGCATGGAACTGGCCCGGATCATCATTCGGGAAACCGAGGATGCCCATCAGGTCGAACTCCGCGAACTCGATCCCGCGCCCGGCTCGGGTGGGCCGAGGACTTTCCCGATCGTGATCGGCCTCAACGAGGCCGCCGCCATCGAGCGCCGGCTCATGGGCGAGATTCCCATGCGGCCGCAGACGCACGAGCTGCTCGCCGAAGTCGTCGAGC
Organism: uncultured Phycisphaera sp.; assembly: GCA_964543215.1. Taxonomy (GTDB): domain Bacteria; phylum Planctomycetota; class Phycisphaerae; order Phycisphaerales; family Phycisphaeraceae; genus CAZIXN01. The sequence goes on along the minus strand of CAZIXN010000008.1, from coordinate 28,878 downwards.
GGCTGGGCTATTCGCTGGACGCGGTGGTCATCCACACCCTCCGCGACCACACGTTTTTCGCCAAGCTCGTGCTGCGCGACCGCCGGACCGACCGCGTGGTCGAGGTCGATTCCCGGCCCAGCGACGCCCTGGCGCTGGGCGCGGCGGACGATGTGCCGCTTTTCGTGGCCGAGGAAGTCCTCGCCGAGGCCGCCCGGGTGCCTTGAGGGTTTTGCACACAACACCTCGGGTCCAAAAAACGCCTCTCCCCGGTTTGACACGCATTGGAACTTCTGTACATTGCTCGGCTCGCCTCACCGAATCGTGACGCGACGCAGTTTTTTTGCCCGAAACCCCCCGCAGGCCCGAGACGAACCCGATGACCGGTGGCAAGATCCGAATCCGCATGGAAGCCTACGACCACCAAGCGCTCGACGCTTCGGCCCGGGAGATCGTGGACCACGCCAAGCGCACCAACGCCCGCGTTGCCGGCCCGGTGCCGCTGCCCACCCGCATCGAGCGCTACACCGTGCTGCGTGGGCCGCACATCGACAAGAAGTCCCGCGAGCAGTTCGAGATCCGCACCCATAAGCGCATCATCGACATCAAAGAACCCAACGCCCGCACCGTCGAAGCCCTCAACCGTCTCGTCGTTCCCGCCGGCGTGTTCGTGAAAATCAAGGCCTGACACCGTCAGGTCTGAATCAGCGCCGCGGCCTACCGCGTGTCGCGCCCCGATCGGGAAACGTTTCCCTCGGTCCATCCCGGTTTCAACGCAAGGCCCGGTCCTCTGCCTGAGACTGCTCCCTCCCAGAAGGGGCAAGTCAGAGCAAGACCCGGCGGATTTCGGTGCCGTCTCGCACGACGGGCCGGCAAACCCGCCGCCTCCAGAGAAACGAGAGTCCCATGGCTGATCCCTTACTGAGCATCCCCAACCGCGGCATCCTGGGTCGCAAGATCGGCATGACCCGGCTGTTCAACGAAGACGGCTCGGACGTGCCGGTGACCGTGATCCAGGTTGGCCCCTGCACCATCACGCAGGTCAAGTCCGCCGAGACCGACGGCTACGACGCGATCCAGTTGGGCTACGAGGAAATCAAGGGCCGGAACTCCACGTTCCAGCTCATCGGCCACGACGCCAAGGCCGGCCTCGCGCCCCAGCGGTTCCACAAGGAACTCCGCCTCGCCGACGGCCAGGCGAGCGCGTACGAGTTGGGTGCGACCGTCAGCGCCGCCGACTTCGCGGATGTGCCCTACGTCGACGCCGTGGGCATCAGCAAGGGCAAGGGCTTTCAGGGCACCATGAAGCGTCACAACTTCAAGGGCAAGGAAGCCAGCCACGGCGTGGAACGCAAGCACCGCTCGCCCGGCTCGATCTGCGGCCGTTCGTCCAACCGCGGTACCGGCAAGCCCAAGAAGGGCATCCGCATGTCCGGCCACATGGGCAGCGAACGCGTCACCGTCCGCAACCTGCCCATCGTCAAGATCGACGAGGCTCGCGGCCTGATTATGGTCAAGGGGCCTGTCCCCGGGCCCAAGTCCGGCCTGATCTTCCTCCGCACCTCCGTCCGCGTGTGGAAACGCAAGCGTGCCCTGATCTCCGCCTGATCGACCGACCCCAACGAACCGTTCTCGCCTTGCGGCGAATGTGAGACCTTCCGAAAGATCCAAGATGATCGACATCCCCGTCTACAACCTCAAGGGCGAGCAAACCGGCTCGGTGTCCGTCGACGAGGCCAAGCTCGGTGGCGAAGTTCGGCCGGCACTGCTCAAGCAGGCCTTCGTCCGCACCCACGCCAACAAGCGGCCCGACAACTCGCCCACCAAGTCACGCTCGGACGTGCAGGGCTCGACCCGCAAGCTCTACAAGCAGAAGGGCACCGGCAACGCACGCCGCGGCGACAAGAAGTCCAACATCCTCCGCGGCGGCGGTCGCGCCCACGCCAAGGTCCGGCATTCCTGGAATCAGGACATGCCCAAGAAGATGCGTCGCCTCGCCAACCGCAACGCGCTGCTCGCCAAGCTCATCGACGGCGAAGTCAAGCTGCTCGACGGGGCCCTCGCTGGCGACACGCCCTCAACCAAAGCCTTCGCGGCCGTCCTCGAAGCCCTCAAGATCGACCGTTCGGTGCTGGTCGCCCTGGCCGACGTGCGGGGTGCGGATGCCAAGTCCGCCCGCAACCTCGAATCGGTGTCGGTGTCGCAGATCGATCGCCTGTGCGTGTTCGATCTGCTGAATCACCGCTACGTCCTGGCCGGCAAGGCCGACTTCGAGGCCTACCTCGAGAAGTTCGTGAACCACGCCCCCGTGTCCAAACCCAAGGCTGCCGCCAAGGAGGCCGCGTGAAGCTCCATGCCACCTACGTCATCAAGCGGCCGATCATCACCGAGAAGTCGTCCTGGGAATCGCAGGCCCGCAACCGCGTGAGCTTCGAAGTCCACAAGGACGCCTCCAAGCCCATGATCAAGTCGGCCATCGAAGAGCTCTACGGCGTCCGCGTCGACTCCGTGGCCACACAGACCCGCAAGGGCAAATACAAGCGCACCCGCTGGGGCACCACCAAGACCCCCGATTGGAAAAAAGCCACCGTCCAGCTGCACGCCGACGACCGCATCGACCTGTTCTGATTCCGCTCGAAGCCGATCGCTGAGCCACGCGAAGCATCGGATCGCGAAAGAGACCCATCATGGCCATCCGCATCTACAAACGCACCAGCCCCGGCCGCCGCAACGCGTCCGTGAACCTCTATTCCGAGGTCACCAAGACCAAGCCGGAAAAGAAGCTGCTGCTCAAGAACAACCAGCAGTCCGGCCGCAACTGCCAAGGGAAGCTCACCGTGCTCGGCCGTGGCGGCGGGAACAAACAGCGCTACCGCCGCATCGACTGGTCCCGCAAGAAGCTGGACGCCGTCGCCACCGTCGTCGGCATCGAGTACGACCCCAACCGCTCGTCCAACATCGCCCTGCTGAAGTACGACGACGGCGAACTGCGCTACATCATCGCCCCCGCGAAGCTGACCGACGGCGACAAAGTCGTGTCCGCCTCCGAACGGGCCGAGCCCACCGTCGGCAACTGCCTGTTGCTGAAGTACATCCCCACCGGCCTGAACGTGCACTGCATCGAGCTCCAGCCCGGCGGCGGCGGCAAGCTCTGCCGCTCGGCCGGAACGTCCGCCCGCCTGACCAACCGCGAAGGCCAGTGGGCCACCCTGGTGTTCCCCTCCGGCGAAGTCCGCCAGGTGTCCGTCAACTGCCGAGCGACCATCGGCGTCGTGGGCAACTCCGACCACAACAAGGTCGTGCTCGGTAAAGCCGGCAAATCCCGCCACCTCGGCAAACGCCCGCACACCCGCGGCATGGCCAAGAACCACCACGAACACCCGATGGGTGGCGGCGACAACAAGAGCTCGGGCAACCGTCCCCCGGCCTCGCGCTCGGGCACGCTCGCCAAGGGCGGCCGCACCCGCACCCCCGGCAAGGCGTCCAACAAACGCATCATCCGCCGCCGCGTCAGCAAGCGCTACGGCCAACTCAAACTCCGCTAAGCGAAACACACCATGGCACGCTCCCTGAAAAAAGGCCCGTACGTCGATCTCAAGCTTTACCGCAAGATCGAACAGCTCAACCAGATGGACAAGCGCCAGGCTCTCAAGACCTGGGCCCGCGCCTGCACGATCGTTCCCGAGTTCGTCGGCCACACCTTCCTGGTCCACAACGGCAAGGTGTTCAACAGCGTCTTTGTCACCGAAGACATGGTCGGACACAAGCTCGGCGAGTTCAGCCCCACCCGCACCTTCCGCAGCCACACCACCGGCACCAAGGCCCAGCGCGCCGCCGGACGAGCGTAAAACCACGATTCGCGAGCCGAGCACTTCGTGCTCGGCCAACCAGGACGCAGTCCTCGGCTCGCAGGAGACACCCGATGCCCTACACCAACGTCCATCGCACCGCCCGGATCAGCCCGCTGAAGGTGCGCCAGGTCTGCAACCTGATCCGCAAGAAGCCCTACGCCGAAGCCGTCACGCTGCTGGAGATGTCCAAGCTCCGCGCCGCCGTCTTCGTCAAGAACGCGCTCAACGCCGCCTACGCCAACGCCGACCAGGCCGAAGCAGACACCCGCCGCCTGATCGTCTCCGACGCCCGGGTCGACTCGGGCCCGACGATCAAGCGTTTCCAGCCCAAAGACCGTGGCCGCGCCCACCAGATCCTCAAGCGCACCAGCCACATCACCGTGTCCGTCGATGTGGCCCCCGCGTCCGCCTGAACCGTTTTCCTAAAGCCCGCAGATCGCCTCTGCGGGTCGCCCGAAAGAGACCCACCATGGGACAGAAAGTTCACCCCTTCGGATTCCGCGTCGGCATCACCGAAGCCCACAAGTCACGCTGGTACGCGCCCAAAGCGCTCTACGGTGAACTGCTCGTGGAAGACTTCCGCATCCGTCGCTATCTCGACAACGAACTGAACCGCAAGCCGCCCTTCGCCGCCGTCTCGGACATCCATATCGAGCGCACCCGCGAAGAACTCAAGATCATCATCAAGACCGCCCGCCCCGGCCTGGTCATCGGCCCCAAGGGCGCCGAAGTGGATCGCCTCACCGGCGAGCTGCAGCACCTCACCGGCCGCAACGTCTCGATCAACTGCATCGAAGTGTCCAACCCCGATGCCGACGCCCAGCTCGTCTGTGAGTCGATCTCTGAACAGCTCGCCAAGCGTGCCAGCTTCCGCCGCGTCATGAAGATGAAGGCCGAAGCCGCGATGGCCGCCGGGGCCAAGGGCGTGAAGGTCATGCTCTCGGGTCGCCTGGGTGGCCACGAAATGTCCCGCACCGAAGACGTCCGCATGGGTGCGGTGCCGCTGCAGACCCTGCAGGCCAACGTGGACTACGGCTTCGCGATCTCCAAGACCACCTACGGCACGATCGGCGTGAAGGTCTGGATCTACAACGGGCTGTACGAAGAGATCAAGGAAGGCGAAATCGAATCCCGCGCCGCCGGTGCCCGTCCCCGCAGCCGCGGCCGTCGTTGATTGTGAACTAAACCCCTGTTCGAGAGCCGGGCACTGTGTGCCCGGACCCGAGGACGCAGTCCTCGGCTCACCGGAGCAAACCCATGCCGTTGATGCCCAAACGAGTCAAGTTCCGCAAGCAGCAGCGCGGAAGCATGAAAGGCAACGCCACCCGCGGGAACACCGTGTCCTTCGGCGAATACGGCCTGCAGCTGCTCGACGGCGGCTGGCTCACCGCCCGCCAGATCGAAGCCGGCCGCATCGCCGCCCGTCAGTACGTCGCGCGGGAAGGCAAGCTGTTCGTCCGCGTCTTCCCCGACAAGCCCATCTCCAAGAAGCCCTTGGAAACGCGCATGGGCAAGGGCAAGGCCGAGCCCGAATACTGGTGTGCGGTCGTCAAGCCCGGCACCATCGTCTACGAGCTGGCCGGCATCCCCGAAGCGATGGCCCGCCGCGCCTTCGCCCGCGTGGCGCACAAGCTGCCGTTCCCCTGCCGCTTCGTCGAACGCCGTCACGCCTGAACCTCCGAAGCGAAAGCGAACTGACCATGGAATACGCCGAACTCAAGAAGAAGACCGACGCCGACCTGGCCGAGACCGTCAAGCAACTCCGCAAGGAACTGTTTGACCTCCGCGGCGCCGCCGTCACCGAGAAGATCGAAAAGCCCTCGCAGTTCCCCGCCCTCAAGCGGGACATCGCCCGGGCGCTTACCGAACAGAACCGCCGCGTCCGCGAAGCCGCGTCCGCCTGAACCGCCTGACCTTTAGAGACCGCCATGAGCGAAACGACCACCCCATCCAGCCGCCCCCTCCTGGGCACCCGCGTCGGCGTCGTCACGTCCGACAAGCGCGACCAGACCCGCACCGTCGAGGTGGCCTACCAGTACAAGCACCCCAAGTACGGCAAGTACCTCAAGCGGGCCGTCAAGTTCCAGGTCCACGACCCCAAGAACGAATCCAAGGAAGGCGACCGCGTGCAGATCGGCTCGTGCCGCCCGATCAGCAAGACCAAGAGCTGGCGGCTGGTCCGCATCGTTGAAGCCGGCCCCGCGCCCGTCTCCGCCGTCGAGTAAACCCCACCGTGAGCGCCGCGGCCCAAACTGCCGCGCCGTTGAAAGAACCCCCCATGATTCAGCAAGAATCCCGAGTCGAAGTCGCGGACAACAGCGGCGCGAAAATCGCGTACGTCATCCGCGTGCTGGGCGCCAAGACCGCCCGCGGTCGTTTCTCCCGGCCGACCGCCGGCGTGGGCGACAAGGTCGTCTGCTCGGTCAAGAAGGCGCTGCCCGGCAGCGACATCAAGGCCGGCCAGATCGTCAAGGGCGTCGTCGTCCGCACCAACTACCCCACGCGGCGCAAAGACGGCAGCTACGTCCGCTTCGACAAGAACGCCATCGTTCTGCTCAACGACGATGGCAACCCCCGCGGCACGCGCATCTTCGGTGCGGTCGCCCGTGAACTGCGTGAAAAGTCCTACATGAAAATCGTGTCCCTCGCGACGGAGGTGGTCTGATGGCTGGTCGTCACATTCGTACCGGTGATACCGTGAAGATCACGGCCGGCAAAGACAAGGGCCGCACCGGCAAGGTGCTCCGCGTCGAGACCGATCGCGCCAACCCCTCGGCCGAAAAGGTCGTGGTCGAAGGCGTCAACGTCCGCGTCAAGCACGTCAAAGCCAGCCAGGCCAACCCCCGCGGCGGCATGACCCAGGTCGAGATGCCCATCCACATCTCCAACGTCAGCCCCGTTGACGGCAACGGCAAGGCCACCCGCGTCCGCTTCGTCACCAAGGACGACGGCAGCAAGGTCCGCGTCGCCGTCACCACCGGCGAAACCCTCGGCCAACCGCTGAAGAAGGCCACGAAGTAATTGTCCCGATAGCGCCGCGGCTCGCCGCGTGATCCGACTGGAAACCCCACCATGACTCCCCGCCTCAAACAACGCTACGCCGACGAAGTGCTGCCCAAGCTCGGCGAATCCGCCGGCACCAAGAACCGCCTGGCGCTTCCGCGCCTCGAGAAGATCGTCATCTCCTCGGGCATGGGCAAGCAGCTCGACGGCACCAAGGTCCGCCCGGCCGTGAAGGAGCAGGTTCTCAAAGACCTCGCCCTGATCTCCGGGCAGAAGGCCATCGCCATCAAGGCCAAGAAGTCCGTCGCCAACTTCAAGACCCGCGCCGGCTACGAAACCTCCGCGATGGTCACGCTCCGCGGCGACCGCATGTGGGAGTTCTTCGATCGCCTGATGAGCCTGGCCATCCCGCGCATCAAGGACTTCCGCGGCATCAAGGACACGGCCTTCGACGGACGCGGCAACTTCTCGTTCGGCCTGACCGAACAGGGCATCTTCCCCGAAGTCGACATGACCTCCGCCCAGCACACCTTCGGCATGAACATCACCTTGGTCTGGAAGACCAGCACCAACGAACTGACCAAACTGGCCCTGGCCGAAATGGGCTTCCCCTTCGTGAAACGCGACGACAAGAAAGCCGCATAACCGAGAACACACATGGCCTCCAAATCCACCAAAACCCGCATGGACCGCATCCAGAAGACGGTCGACAAGTACGCCGACAAGCGGCACGCCCTCAAGAAGGCCGGCGACTACGCCGGGCTCCAACTGTTGCCCCGCGACGCCAGCCCGACCCGACTCCGCAACATGTGCGCCCTCACCGGCCGGACCCGCGGCGTCTACCAGAAGTTCCGCATCAGCCGCATCAAGCTCCGCGAACTCGCCCTCGAAGGCAAGATCCCCGGAATGCGGAAAGCCTCCTGGTAATCCCCGGAAACAAGCGGGCCACCGCCCGAACCCTTGACCCTCGTTTTTGAACCGAACCCCACCGCGGCACCCGCCGCTTCCTGAACTCCCCGGCAACGCCCATGGCCCTCAGCGACCCCATCGCCGACATGCTCACCCGCATCCGCAACGCCGCCCGCAACAACGCGGAGGTCGTCGAATGCAAGAACTCCAAAGTCTGCGTCGGCATCGCCGAAGCACTCCAACACGAGGGCTACATCAACGGCCACGAAGTCGTCGAAGACGGCAAACAGGGCATCCTCAAGGTGTCGCTGAAGTACGGCCCGCACGGCGAGAAGCTCTTCCGCGTCCTTCGCCGCGAGTCCAAGCCCGGCAAACGCGTCTACACCCGCGTCAAGGACCTGCCCCGTCCGCTCGCCGGCCTGGGCGTCGCCATCCTCACCACCCCCAAGGGCGTGCTCTCGGACCGTCAGTGCCGCGAACAAAACGTCGGCGGCGAATTGCTCTGCACCGTTGAATAACCCCGGAAGCCACACCGCTTCCTTCCCTGCCATCTAAGGCCACGCCTGAAAGCAGAACGTATGTCCAGAATCGGAAACAAACCCGTTGCCATCGCCGATGGCGCCAAAGTCACCGTCACCGGCCGCAAGGTCGAGGTGTCCGGGAAGCTCGGTTCGTCCAGCTTCACCCACCGCCCCGAGGTGGCCGTCAAGGTCGAGGGCGACGAGGTCATCGTCACCCGCAAGAACAACGCCAAGTCCGGACGGGCGTTCCACGGCCTGACCCGCGCCCTGATCGCCAACATGGTCGAAGGCGTCACCAAAGGCTACGTCAAGGAAATGGAAGTTCAGGGCGTCGGCTACACCGCCGCCATGAAAGGCCCCAAGCAGATCGACCTGAAGGTCGGCTTCGCCGACACCCGCAGCGTCCGCATCCCCGACGGCGTGAAGTGCGAAGTCGCGGGCATCGTCATCAAGGTCTCCGGCCACGACAAGCAACTCGTCGGCAACACCGCCGCCGCCATCCGCAACACCCGCAAACCCGAGCCTTACAACGGCAAGGGCATCAAGTACGTCGGCGAGAAGATCATCCGCAAGCAGGGCAAGGCCTTCGCCAAGTAAACCGCAAATACAAAGCGGCGGCCGGTGGCCGCTGTCTCCCTCATTATCAAAGGTTCCACGATGGAAGCCAACAAGCTCAAAACCCTCCGCCGCACGCGTCGCAAGACCGGCCTCCGCAAGCGGCTCTTCGGCACGCCCGACAAGCCCCGTCTGTCGGTGTTCCGCAGCTCCAAGCACGTCTACGCCCAGGTCATCGACGATCTTTCGGGCAAGACGCTCGCCGCCGCCAGCTCCGTGGCCGCCAAGCTCGAGAAGGGCAGCGACACCGACGCCGCCGCGACCGTCGGCAAGCAACTCGCCGAGCGCGCCAAGGCCGCCGGTGTCCAGGCCGTCGCGTTCGACCGCAACGGTTTCAAGTATCACGGCCGGGTCAAAGCCCTCGCCGACGCCGCCCGCGAGGGCGGCCTGAAGTTCTGATCCAGACACAGCGGTGGCCGGTGGCCGCCGTTCCCGAGCCGGTCGACCTCGTCGTCCGCTTACCCGAGAAGCAACATGGCTGAAGTCCTCGAAGGCAACCAACTCGAATCGACCACGGTCGCGATCAATCGCACCTCCACCACCGTCAAGGGCGGCCGTCGCCTGTCCTTCGCCGCGCTGGTGGTCGTGGGCAACCGCGACGGCAGCGTCGGCATCGGCTACGGCAAGGGCCGGGGCGTGCCGGTGGGCATTGAAAAAGCCCAGAAAGACGCCCGCAAGAACATGGTCCCGATCAAGCGGCTGGGCGGCACCGTCCCGCACGAAGTGATCGGCAAGTACTGCGCATCGTCGGTCAAGCTCATCCCCGCCGCGCCCGGCACCGGCGTCATCGCCGGCGGCACCGTGCGTGCCGTGCTCGAAATGGCCGGCATCCGCGACTGCCTCACCAAGGCCTACGGCTCGACCAACAAGATCAACCTCTGCCGCGCCGTCGTCGCCGCGCTCCAGAAGCTCCAGACCCGCGAAGAGATCGCCGCCCTGCGTGGCGTGACCATCGAGAAATCCACCGTCGACGAAGTGCTCGAAGCCAACAAGCGGTACATGACCGAAGGCGACGTCGCCCACGCCGGCAAGGCCAAGCGAACCAAAGGCCCCACCAACGTCCGCGACGAAGAAGCCAAGAAGAGCCGTGGTCGCGGCGGACGCGGCGGCCCCGGCGGCCCCGGTGGCCCCGGTGGCGGTCGCGACGCCGGCCCCAGCCGCGGGGGACGCGGCCCGCAGGCCGGCTCGGCGTCCGACGCGTCGGCCGCCGTCGCCGATGCCCCCGAAGGCACGACGCCCGCCGCGGAAGCCAAGTCCCACGACGAAGCCCCCAAGGCCGAGTGATCGGCAACCGCCGGTCCCGCTCCCGCTGGCGGACCCCTGACCCCTGATCCCTGATCCCTGATCCCTGACCCCTGATCCCCGAACCTTTTTCCCAAGGCACCCCCGCCATGATGATCCACGAAGTCACCGAAAAAGCCGGCGCCCACAAGCGCCGCAAGCGCATCGGGCGCGGCCCGGGTTCGGGCACCGGCAAGACCGCCGGCCGCGGCCACAAGGGCTTCGGCTCGCGCTCGGGCAACTCCGGCGCTTACGAAGGCGGCCAGATCCCGTTCTACAAGCGATTCCCCAAGCGCGGCTTCTCCAACGCCAAGTTCCGCGTGGACTATGAAGTCGTCAACCTCCGCGACCTCGAACAGCACTTCGACGCCGGTGCCAACGTTGATGCCGACGCCCTCGCGAAGCTCGGCCTGGTCCGCTCGGCCAAGGCCAACGTCAAGGTCCTCGCTTACGGCGACCTGACCAAGAAGCTCACCGTTACCGCCGCCGCCTTCTCGGGCACGGCCAAAGAAAAGCTCGAAGCCGCCGGCGGCACCGCGACGGTCGCCTGAGCGACCCCGCGTCACGGACGATCCGCCGACCGCGAAGGACCCCATGCTCCAAGCCTTCATCAACATCTGGAAGATCCCCGAGCTTCGTAACAAGCTGCTCTTCACGATCTCGATGCTCGGCATCTACCGGATCGGCACGTTCATCCCCTTGCCCGGCGTCGACCAGATCGCGCTGCAGGCCTGGGCCGAGAACAGTCAGGGCACCGGCGTGGGCAACCTCATCAGCTTCGTCGGCATCTTCACCGGCGGCAGCCTCGGCCAGTCCACGATCTTCGGCCTGGGGATCATGCCGTACATCTCCGCGGCCATCATCTTCCAGCTTCTCAACAGCGTCAGCGAACGCCTCAAAGCCCTGCAAAAAGAAGGCCCCGCCGGCCGCCAGCGCATCCAGGAGTACACCCGGTACGCGACCGTCGGCCTCGCGCTGGTCCAAGGCGTCTTCTGGCTGCGGTTCATGTCCTCCGGGCAGGAGCCGATGGTCTACGCCGAATACCTCTCGGGCTTCGGGGCAGTGATCTTCTGGATCTGCGGCATCCTGGGCCTCACCGCCGGCACGGTGTTCCTGATGTGGCTCGGGGAGCAGATCGACAAGTACGGCCTGGGCAACGGCATCTCGCTGATCATCACCGCCGGCATCATCGCCAGCATCCCTTCGGCCATCGGCATCATCGCCGGCGGTTTCTCGGTGCGTGGCGACGGGTTGTACGGCATCGACACGGTGCTGTTCCTCCTCGCCTCGTTCATCACCGTCACCGCCGGCGCCATCATCATCACGCAAGGCCAGCGCCGCATCCCGATCCAGCAGGCCAAGGTCGCCCGCGGCAGCAAGGTTTACGGCGGGCAGAAGGCGTACCTGCCGCTCCGCGTGAACCACGGCGGCGTCATGCCGATCATCTTCGCCAGCTCGCTGATGATCTTCCCGTCGCTGATCCTCAACTGGGTCGGTGCGGTGATGCCCGTCACCGACGGCGCGAGCCTCTGGTACAACGGCCCGGCGACCGTGCTGCGCATCCTGCAGGACCAGTTCGCCAACATGACCGGCATCCTCTACGCCCTGATCTACATCGGGCTGATCTACTTCTTCGCGTATTTCTGGACCACCGTACAGTTCCAACCCACCGAGGTTGCCGAGCAGCTGCGGAACAACGGAGCGTTCATCCCCGGCCTGCGTCCCGGGCCGCGGACGGCCGAGTACCTCGAAACCGTGATGGAGCGGATCACCTACGTCGGGGCGGGCTTCCTGGCGATTATCGCGGTGATCCCCACGATCGTTTCGGGCATGTTCGGCATCCCGTTCCTGGTGACGCAGTTCCTGGGCGGCACGGGCCTGCTGATCGCGGTGAGCGTGATGCTGGACTTTGTGCAGCGGGTCGAAGCCCAGCTCATGATGCGGAATTACCAGGGCTTCCTGGGCGGCGGCGGTTCGGGGGGCGGCGGGCCCAAGATCCGCGGCACGCGGCACACCTGACGCCGATTCCTCCGCGGAGGCGAAGTTGCGGGAAGTGTCCGGGATAGCTACATTGTGCGGTCCGGCCCAGAGGCAAAGCGTCCGCGAATCGAACCGCGATTTGCGGGTGTGAAGGCGTCTCGGTATGGCGATCCAGATCAAAAGTCGTGAACAGATCGGCAAGATGCGGACGGCCGGCCGCGTCGTTCATGAAGTCCACCAGCTTTGCCGGGAGATGGCCACCCCCGGCACCACCACCAAGGAGATCGACGACGCGGCGGCAGAACTGATCCAGAAACGCGGGGCCGTCGGGCTGTTCAAGAACTACCCGACCTACAAGCCCAACGAAGGCTTTCCCGCCAACCTGTGCATCTCGGTCAACGACGTGGTCGTGCACGGCATCGCGGACGGCTACGCACTCAAGGACGGCGACATCGTCGGCATCGACTGCGGGGTCCAGCTCAACGGCTGGTGCGGCGACGCGGCGAACACCCTCCTGGTCGGCAACGTCGACCCGAAAGTCCGCCGCCTCTGCGAAGACACCCGCCACGTACTGACCATCGCCATCGAGAACATCAAGCCCGGCCGAAAATGGAGCCAGGTCGCCCGGCTCATGCAGAACTACGCCGAGGCCAAGGGATACGGCGTCGTGCGGGACTTCGTCGGCCACGGCATCGGCGACACGATGCACCAGGACCCCAAAGTCCCCAACTTCGTCAACCGCGACCTGCTCAAGAACGACATCCACCTCCGCGAAGGCATGACCCTCGCCGTCGAGCCGATGTGCAACCTGGGCACCAAGGAAGTCAGAACCCTCAGCGACGGATGGACCGTCGTCACCCTCGACGGCAAACCTTCCGCTCATTACGAACACACCCTTGCCGTCACCGCCGACGGCTGCGAAGTCCTGACCGACGGCAACTGAACGACTCAAACAATCGCGGAATGCTCCGCAACGAAAGGCTGATCTGAAACTGCATGGCCCGTGAAGACATGCTCCAATTCGAAGGCGAAGTCACCGAGTCGCTGCCCAGCGCGATGTTCCGCGTCAAGCTGGAAAACGACCACGAGATCATCGCCACGATCTCCGGGCGGATGCGCAAGCACTACATCCGCATCCTCCCCGGCGACCGAGTCGCCGTGGAGATCAGCCCCTACGACCTCACCAAAGGCCGCATCACCTACCGCCACTGATCCGGCCGGTGCTTGCCTGCCCCGATCCCTGATCCCCAAACCCTGGACCCCGAAATGAAGTGCGTCAGCTCCATCGGCACCCTCAAAGCCCGCTCCGAAGATTGCCAGGTCGTCCGCCGCCGCGGCCGTATCTACGTGATCTGCAAGACCAACCCCAAGTTCAAAGCCCGCCAAGGCAAAGCGAAAGTCCGCCGCGGCGTGAAGAAGTGATCCAGATCCGTTCCCCAGCCGAGTGCTGAGCGAAGCAAAGACTCGGATTCCGAAGCCAGGTTCCCGCCCGCGGTGGGAAAGCGGAACCGCTCAACTTCCCGAAAGGTCAGATTTATGCCCCGTATCATCGGCACCGAAATCCCGGACAACAAACCGCTCCGCATCGCCCTGCGCTACATCTACGGCATCGGGCCGAAGTTCTCCGAAGCCATCTGCGCCGAGGCCGGCCTGGACCCGCAGCGCCGCGCCCACACGCTCACCGAAGACGAGCTCGCCAAGATCGCCGGCATCCTCGAAGCCAGCTACACCATCGAAGGCACGCTCCGTCGGCAGGTTCAGCAGAACATCGCTCGCCTCCGCGACATCCGCAGCTACCGCGGCGACCGCCACCGCCGTGGCCTGCCCGTCCGCGGCCAGCGCACCCAGACCAACGCCCGCACCCGCAAGGGCCGCAAGAAAACCGTCGCCGGCAAGAAGTCCATCAAGGCGAAGTAAGCCGTCGTCCAGGCGTCTGGCCTGCGATCCGGTTGCGTCTGTTTTTCAAGCTCTCCCACGGCGAACGTTCGCCGTCACCGAAGCGAGCTGCCGGCACTACGGCAGCGCCTCAACTTCAGGAACTTTTGACCCATGGCCAAGAAGCAACGCAAAGTCCGCAAGAACGTCACCCGCGGCATCGCCTTCGTCAAGGCGACCTTCAACAACACCCTCATCACCATCACCGACGTCAACGGCGAGACGCTCTGCCAGAGCAGCGCCGGGCAGATCGGCTTCAAGGGCTCGCGGAAGAGCACGCCCTTCGCCGCCACCCGCGCCGCCGAAGAAGCCGGCCAGAAAGCCAAGAAGTACGGCATGACCGAGCTGGAAGTCCGCGTCAAGGGCGCCGGCTCGGGCCGCGAATCCGCCGTCACCGCGCTGCAGAACGCCGGCCTGAAGATCACCGCGATCGAAGACCACACCCCCATCCCCCACAACGGCTGCCGCCCGCCCAAAAAGCGCCGCGTGTAATCCCGTTCCTTTTTGAGCCGGAGCCAGAAGCCAAGCCCCGTCGCGCCGCGCGACGGGGTGACGAGCGCGACCCCCGGCTTGTTCTAGCGTCCGCGACCCCCGCGGACGCAGCCCCCAGAACCCGCGGCATCTCAAGAAAGACTGACCCATGCGAATCCGTTGGCGAGGCCTCGAACTTCCCCACCGCGTCGTCCTCGATCCGAGCACGGCCACCGATACCTACGGCAAATTCACCTGCGAACCCTTCGAGCGTGGCTTCGGCACGACCGTCGGCAACGCGCTGCGACGCATCCTGCTTTCCTCGCTGGAAGGCGCCGCCGTCACCGGCGTGAAGATCAAGGGCGCGCCCCACGAGTTCACGTCCCTGGAAGGCGTGATGGAAGACGTCACCAACATCATCCTGGCCGTCAAGTCCATGGTCGTGTCGCTCGAGAGCGACGAGGCCAAGACCATGCGGCTCCAGGCCGAAGGCCCCGGCGAAGTCACCTGCGACCTGATCGAAGCGGACACGAGCATCACGATCCACAACAAGGAACTCGTGCTGGCGACGCTGACCAAGCAGGTCGATTTCGACATGGAGTTCATCGTCGAAAAGGGCCGCGGCTACGTCCCTGCCTCCGAGCAGTACGACGCCAACGCCGAGCAGCAGGTCGGCCTGATCCCCGTGGACGCGACCTACTCGCCGGTGACCCGCGTGCGTTACAAGGTCGAGAACACCCGCGTCGGTCAGAAGACCAACTACGACAAGCTCGCGCTGGAAGTCTGGACCAACGGCACGATCAGCCCCGAGATGGCCGTCGTCGAAGCCGCGAAGATCCTGCGTAAGCACCTCAACCCGTTCGTGCAGTACTTCGAGCTCGGCCAGGAAGTCGCATCGGAAGACGCCGCCGCCGCCGCCAAGGTCGACGAAGAGCTGATCCGCAAGCTGCAGATGCCGATGTCCGAGCTGGACCTGTCGGTGCGTGCGAGCAACTGCCTGGAATCCGCGAAGCTCGACACCGTCGCCGACCTCGTGTCGTACGACGAGGCCGAACTGCTCAAGGTGCGTAGCTTCGGCAAGACGTCGCTGCGTGAAGTGAAGCGCAAGCTCGCCGACCTGGGCCTGGAACTGGGCATGGAACTGCCCGCCGAATTGCAGCAGGACGATTGAGAATTTGAGATTTCAGATTTGTGATTTCAGATGTCCGTACATCTGAAATCTGAAATCACCAAACCTGAAATTCTTTTCCCTCCCCGGGCCTCCGTTGCCCGACCCGCGCGTCGCGGGAATTGCCGCCGGTCGCCGCAGCCCAACGGGTTGCGCGTCGAAGGCGAGTGGCCAGGCGTTTCCCGTGTCTCCGGGAAGCGCTCGTCAAGAAAGGAACCCATCATGAGACACCGTGTTTACGGCAAGACGCTCGGACGCAAGACCAATCACCGCATCGCCATGTTCCGCAACATGGCTGTGTCGCTGTTCACCCACGGCCAGATCACGACGACGCTGCCCAAGGCCAAGGCCGTGCAGCCGTTCGTCGAGAAGCTGATCACCGCGGCGAAGGTGGGCGACCTGGCCGCGCGTCGCCGGGTCATCGCCAACCTCGGCGGCGACAAGTGGTACCTGCCCGAAGAAGAGGGCGAAGGCGTCGAACGCAACAAGTACGGCGAACTCAAGACCGCGCCGAAGATCACCAAGGTGCTCTTCGACACGATCGCGCCGAAGTACGCCGATCGCGCCGGCGGATACACCCGGATCATCAAGCTCGGCAAGCACCGCATCGGCGACGGAGCCGACCTGGTCGTGCTGCAACTCGTGGGCGATGAAGACGGCCCGCAGGTCAGCGGCAAGTACTCCCGCCGCCGCGACAAGGCCAACAAGCGGATGGAATACGCCGCGAAGCTGCGCAAGGAAGGCGTCAAGAAGGCTGCCGCCGAGCCCGCGGCCGCCGAAGCGGAAGCCTGATCCGGCGCGGCAACAACCTTATTCGCAACTTTCTCGGAGCCCGCGTTCATCGAACGCGGGCTTCTTTTGTGTGAGGATTCGACAAGCGGGCCTCGGTTGGCCGACACTGCGTGCATGACGCTGTTGTGCCTGGCGATGATCGCGGCGGGTTTCGTGCTTTGCTGGCCGGGCTGCTGGTTGGCGGTGCGGCTGGGCGGTCGGATGGGGCTGCTCGACGGCGCGGGATCGGAGGCGCACAAGGAGTTCAAGCCGGCCGTACCCAACGTCGGCGGGGTGGCGGTGTTCTGGTCGATCGCGTTGCCGATGGCGGCGGTGATGGCGGCGGTGTGGTTCGTGCCGGTGAGCTTCTGGACGGTGGACGCCCAGGCGACGCGCGGCGAGTTGGCGGATCTGCGTCTGGCGGTCGGCATGCACCTGGAGGGTTTGCGGACGACCACCGCGGTGGGCGGGACGCTGCTGGGCGCGCTGGCGGTGGTGCACGTGATGGGCCTGTTCGACGACCGCAAGGCGCTGGGCCCTTGGAGCAAGCTGGCGGTGCAGGTGGGGGTGGGCATGGCCATCGCGACGTCGGGCGGCAGCCGGGTGCTGGACTTCGACGTGCCCGATCCGCTGGTCGCCGAGCAGTGGTGGATGGCCTACCTGCCGATCGTGTCGATTGTCGTGACGGTGCTCTGGATCGTGGCGGTCACCAACGCGTTCAACTTTCTGGACAACATGGACGGCCTGAGCGCCGGCGTGGCGGCGGTGATCGCCGGCGTGTTCCTCGCGGCGACGCTGCAGAACGGTCAGTGGTTTGTCGCGGCTCTCTCGGCGGTGCTGCTCGGGGCGCTGCTGGGGTTTCTGTGGTTCAACCTGCCGCCGGCCAGGCTGTATCTGGGCGACGGCGGGTCGCTGGTGGTGGGCCTGCTGCTGGCGGTGATCTCGGTGCGCACGACGTACGTCGCGCCCGAACGTGGGAGCAGCGACGTCGGTGGTTGGCACGGCGTGCTCACGCCGCTGGTGATCTTCGCGGTGCCGCTGTACGACCTGGTGAGCGTGTCGCTGATTCGCTTGCGTCAGGGCCGAAGCCCGCTCAGCGGCGACCGCAACCACTTCTCGCATCGCCTGGTGAAGCTCGGGCTGCCGCGTCCGTCGGCGGTGTTCGTCGTCGTGCTGGCGACGCTGGCGACGGGGCTGGGCGGGGTGATGATGGCGCGGATGCCGGCGTGGCAGGCGGCGCTGGTCGCGGCGCAGGCGGCGGCGGTGCTGCTGACATTGGCCGTCTTGGAACGAGCGGCACTGGGCAGCTCGAAATTCAGTGCGTGATCAGTTCGCACCCACCGTCAACGGCACGGGCTGAGGCCGGGGTTGGTAGGTCGGCTGGATCGTGATGCCCAGCGGCTGCCGCAGGCCGTCGGGCCCCTGCGGCGGGATGCCGTCCTGGTCGATGATGCGTTGGATGGCCATGACGCCCTCGATGAGCGTCTCGGGGCGCGGCGGGCAGCCGGGCACATAGACGTCCACGGGGATGTACTGGTCGATGCCCTGCACCACCGCGTAGGTGTCGAACACGCCGCCGGTCGAGGCGCACGCGCCCATCGACATCACCCACTTGGGCTCGGCCATCTGCTGGTAGATGCGCTGCAGCACGGGCATCATCTTCACCGACACCCGGCCGGCCACGAGCATGAGGTCGGCCTGGCGCGGCGAGAAGCGCATCACCTCGGCCCCGAACCGCGCAAGGTCAAAACGCGACGACGCGGTCGCCATCAGTTCGATCCCGCAGCACGCGGTGGCGAACGGCATCGGCCAGACGCTCGACCGCCGCGCCCAGTTCACGACCTTCTGCAGGCGGAGCGTGGCGAAGCCATCGGCGGGAAGGGCGGTTTCGAGTCCCATGGGGTCAACTCCGGCTGGGCGACGCGTCGGCGAGGCGCGACGCAAGGAAAACAAGCGGCGGTCGATGATTGTAGCGGGGTCGGCCCAAGCACACGGGCGGCTTGAGCCGGACCGCGTCAAGGCGACGCGAGCGTCCTGGGCGCGTCGTGCGAATCGGCCGAAGCGTCGCCGTCGGCGAGGGCGTCGAACTCTCCGGAGAGCGACTCGTCGGGCAGGTAGTACGTCACCGGCAGGATCAGCGAAAACGTCGCGCCCTGGCCGGGCTCGGATTCCAGTTCGATCCGGCCACGCAGGAGCTCGGCCAACTCCTGCGAGATCGTCAGACCCAGGCCCGTCCCGCCGTGCGTCTTGGTCACGGAGGGGTCGAGCTGGATGAACTTCTCGAACACCTTGGGTTGGTCCTGGAACGCGATGCCCGGGCCGGTGTCGGCCACCGAGATGCGCACGCGGGCGCGGCGGTGCCCGGTCTGGTCCGGCTCGGCGGGCGGGGGCAGCGCGGCGGCGCGGATCGTGACACGGCCGCCGTCGGGCGTGAACTTCACCGCGTTGGACAGGAAATTGAACAGCACCTGCTGCAGCTTGCCCGCATCGGTCTCGATCATCGGCAGATCGGCGGGCATGTCCAGCCGAAGCTCGATGTTCCGCTTGCCGGCCTGCGGGGTGATCAGCGCGGCGAGGCCTTCGCAGGTGTCGCGCAGGCTGACGGTCGAGACGCGGACGTCCATGCGGCCGGCTTCGATCTTCGCCAGGTCCAGCAGGTCGTTGATCAGTTCGAGCAGCCGGCGCGAGCTGAGGATGATGTTGGCGGCGTAGCGCTTGCGTTTCTCGTCGACCGGGCCGGTGCGGTGGGCGAGCGTTTCCTGAAGGATTTCCGCGAAGCCGATGATCGAGTTCAGCGGCGTGCGCAGCTCGTGCGACACGTTGGCGAGGAACTCGCCCTTCATCTTGTTCGCTTCGTAGAGCGCGACGTTGGACTCGGCCATTTCGACGAGCTTGAGGTCCAGCGTCTTGTTGACGCCGGAGAGTTGGTCCTGCTTGCTCTTGAGGTTTTCGAGCATCGTGTTGAAGACGTCGGAGAGCTGCTCGAATTCGTCGCCGGTGTTGATGTCGCTGCGGATCGACAGGTCCCCGTCGCTGACGCGCAGCGCATAGCCGCGCAGCACGCGCACGGGCGAGAGGACCAGCCGGGTGAGGATCAGCCAGAACACGACGATCGCCAGCCCGCCGGCCACCAGCCAGGCGGCGATCGTGTAGATGCGGTTGAGCGCCTGCTGGCGCACGACGTCGCGGTCGCGGATCTCGATCAGCAGGACGCCCTGCAGGTCGTCGGCCGCGGCGATCAGTTCGGCCAGAGCGTTGCCGTCGGCGGTGGGTTCGTCGAATTCATCGGCCTTCTCCTGGGCGACGGTGGGCCGCTCGTCCGCGTCGGCATCGACGGCGGGCACATCGGGCGGGGGCAGGCGCAGCGCGCGGGCGTAGCGATAGAAGGTCTGGCCGTCGCGATCCTTGGCCGATTCGAAGTGCTCGATGCGGTCGGAGCTGGCGCGGAAGCGTTCGACCGCGGTGGCGAGAAACGCGTTGGTGTTCGCGACCGCCGGGAAGTCCTCGGCGTCGACGCGGGTGAGGATCACGCCCGTCGCGTCCAGCTCGGGGTCCTGCCGAGGGTCGGGCTTGGCCGTGGCGGCGGCGTCGCCGGGATTGGCAAGTTGGGCGGTGGCCTGGTCGCGTGTCCGGAAGTCGAGTTGACCCGAGAGGTAGAGCTCGGCGAGGTCTTGCGCACGACGCTGAGGACCTTGCTCAACCAGCGTCGTCATCCGCCAACCCACCACCGTCAGCGCGGCGCCGAGGATGATGACCACCGCCATGCCGAAGAGCAGTTGGCACTTGTTGGCCAGCGAGACGCGGAGCCCACGAAGCATCCCGGAAGTGTACCGACCGCCGTTGGACCTCCCGGCGGAACCCGGCCCCGCCTGGCTCTACGATTCCGGCCATGGCCTCTCCGTCTCCCAGCGAAACGCAGCAAAAACGCGCGGCCCAACTCAGCCGTGAACTCCACGAGCACAACCGGCGGTACTACGCCGACGCCTCGCCGACGATCACCGACCGGCAGTACGACGACCTGCTCCGCGAACTGCAGGAACTCGAAGCGGCGTATCCCGAACTGGTCGCCGAGGATTCGCCGACGCGGCGCGTGGGCGGCGGGCCGATCGCCGGTTTTGTGACGGTCCCGCACGCGGTGCCGATGCTCTCGATCGACAATACGTACGACCGCGACGAGTTGCGCGCGTGGTACGACCGCACGGCCAAAGCACTGAGCAAGGCCGCGGCGCAGGATTCGCCGGGTGGTTCGCTGTTTGAAGCGGAGCGAGACGGCGACGCCCCGGTAGCGGTCTCGGAGGTTGCGCTGGTGTGCGAACCGAAGGTGGACGGGGTGGCGTTGTCGCTGCGTTACGAGCGGGGCCGGCTGGTTCGTGCGGTGACGCGGGGCGACGGCACGCGGGGCGACGACGTTACGCACAACGTCCGCACGATCGGCGTGATCCCGTTGCGGCTGCGTGAGGACGGCGGGGCCGTGCCCGACGTGCTCGAAGTGCGCGGCGAGGTGTACATGCCCGACGAGGTGTTTGCCCGGGTCAACGCGCAGCGCGAGGCGGACGGGCTGGACCTGTTCATGAACCCGCGGAACTCCACGGCGGGCTCGCTGAAGCAGAAGGACCCGGCCAAGGTGGTGCGTGGCCTGCGCTTCTTCGCGCACGGGCGCGGCGCGGTCGAACCCGCGGACCGCTTCACGACGCACCGCGATTTTCTTTCCACGGTCCAGACGCTCGGACTGCCGATCAACCCGGCGATCGGCACCGCGGTCAACTTCGACGAAGCGTGGCAATTCATCGAAGCCTTCGACGCCAAGCGGCGCGGACTCGGCTACGCGACCGACGGCGTCGTGCTGAAAGTCGATGCCCTTGCCAGCCAGGAGACACTGGGCACCACGAGCAAGTCGCCTCGGTGGTGCGTGGCGTTCAAGTTTCCTGCCCAGCGGGTGCGGACGGTGTTACGGGAGGTCGAGGTGCAGGTCGGCAAGACCGGCAAGCTCACGCCGCGCGCGGTGATGGACCCGGTGCGGGTGGCGGGCACGACCGTACGGCACGCGACGCTGCACAACTTCGGCGAGGTCGCGCGGAAAGACCTGCGCATCGGCGACACGGTCGTGATCGAAAAGGCCGGCGAAATCATCCCACAGGTGATCGAAGCGGTGCCCGATCAACGGCCCCGCGACGCGCGAGCGATCGTGCCGCCGACGTGTTGCCCGGTGTGCGGCACGGCGGCGCAGATCGAGACGGTGGACGAGCAGGAAACAGCGCGCTATTGCCCGAACCCGGACTGCCCGGCCCAGCTGCGCGAACGGCTGATCCACTTCGCGGGCCGCAAGCAGATGGACATCGATGCCCTGGGCGAGAAGTCGGTGCATCAATTGGTGGATGCGGGCCTGCTGACGAGCATCGAGGACATCTACCGGCTTCACGAAAAGCGCGACGCGATGATCGCGCTGGAACGCATGGCCCAGAAGAAGGCGGACAACCTGCTGGCGGGCGTCGAAGCGAGCAAGTCGCGGGGTTTGGCGCGGGTGCTGGCGTCGCTGACGATCCGGCATGTCGGGGCCACGGCGGGCAAGGCGATCGCCCGCACCTTCGGCAACCCGGAGGCGTTGCTGGAAGCGGACGAGGCGGCGATCGCCGCGGTGGAGGACATCGGGCCGATCACGGCGGCGTCGCTGCACGGCTTCCTGCACGGTGACGCGGGCCGTGCGGTGTTGCAGGGCCTGCGCGAGGCGGGCGTGGACCTCACCGAGCCGATGGCGGCGGCGAAAGTGGCTGCGTCGGACTCGCCGCTTGCGGGCAAGACGATCGTGCTGACGGGCACGCTTGAGCGGTTCACCCGGCCGGAGCTTGCCGAGAAACTCGAGGCGCTTGGCGCGAAGGTGACCGGCTCGGTGAGCAAGAACACGGATCTGGTGATTGCCGGCGACGCGGCGGGGTCGAAGCTGGACAAGGCCACGAAGCTCGGGGTGGTGGTGTGGGACGAGGCGGCGCTGCTGAAGGCGTTGGAAGGCGGGTCGCTTGAACCGTTATGATCTGCCGGTGAATCCGCCGCCCGCGCAGACGCCGCAACCCGTGAAACCTGGGAAACCTGGGAAACCTGCCGAGGCGGACGGGCTGTGGTACGAGCCGGGGCTGAACTTTCAGTGCACGCAGTGCGGGGATTGTTGCACCGGCCCGCCGGGCTATGTGTGGTTCACGCCCGAGGAGGGCGCGGCGATGGCGGAGTTTCTGGGGATCGACGAGAACACGTTCTATTTTCACTACGCGGTGAAGAAGTCGGGGCGTTGGACGCTGGACGAGGTCAAGCGCAGCGGGAAGTACGACTGCGTGTTCCTGAAGAGCGATCCGGCGACGGGGAAGGCGGGTTGCTCGATTTACAAGGTTCGGCCGACGCAGTGCCGGACGTGGCCGTTCTGGGAAAGCAACCTGAGCAGCCCGCGGGCGTGGGCGCGTTCGATGAAGAGTTGTCCGGGGATGAAGGAGCCGGGTTCGACGTCGGGCACGTTTGTTCCGGTCGAGCAGATCCGGATCCAGTTGGCGGAGAATCCCCACGGGCTTTGACCTGCGGTGTTGGTTGGAACTTTTCCCCTTGGGAGTGAATGGCCATGACGCTGGTTCTTTCGACGGTGGCGGGTTACGACGCGGCGTACGTGCACGTGGTCGTGAATCATTTTCCGGTGTTTTCGATGGTGAGCGCGGTGGTGCCATTGTTGGTTGGGCTGGTTGTGAAGTCGCGCGCGGCGGTGATCGCGGGGCTGCTGCTGATGGTGCTCGCGGCGGGGGGGACGGGTTTGACGATGGCCTCCGGTGAGGCGGCGTACGAAGCGGTCGAAGCGGGCACGGGGGCGCTGGTGCTGGATGAGGTCAGCCACGAGCTGATGGAGATCCATGAGCATCGGGCGCACGACTGGGCGAAGGCGGCGTACATCGTCGGCGGGCTTGCGGCGGCGGGGCTGCTGCTGGTGGCGCTGACGGACCGGGCGACGCGGAGCGTTGCGGCGGTGGGCGTGCTGCTTTGCGTCGGTTGTGCGGGGCTGCTGGGCTGGATCGCGCAGTCGGGCGGAGTGATTGTCCACGAAGAGTTCCGCGAGGTGGCGGCGGTGAACGAGCCGACGGACGCCGATTCGGCCGACGCGATCCGGACCGGAGAAGCCGTCGAGCCCGCGAATGACCAAGCGAACGAGGAAGCAGGCGAAGCCGGTGACGATGGTCAGTGAGGTCGGCGGCTGGTCGGCGTGGCGGGCGTCGGCGGCGGAGCCGGCGATCGACGCGGCGATCCGCGCGTTGTACGCCCGGCTGGACGCGGACATCGCGGCGCGCGGGCCGACGTGTTGGCAGTCCGGCAAGTGCTGCAATTTCGGAAGCTACGGGCACCGGCTGTACGTCACGGCGTTGGAGGTCGCGTGGTTTTTGCACGGGGTGGAAAGCGCGGCCGAAGCACAGGACACCCTCCCCCGGCCCCTCCCGGGGGGAGGGGAGCAAGGCATGGCGCTGCCGCAGATGCGGGGCGAGGAGGTGTGCCCGTTTCAGGTCGATCGTTCGTGTTCGACGCACGCGATCCGGCCGCTGGGTTGTCGCATCTTTTTCTGCCAGGCGGGGACGGAGGCGTGGCAGCAGGCGCTCTACGAGCGGTACCTCGACGAGCTTCGGTCGCTGCACGACCGGCACGGCGTGGCGTATCGCTACGCGGATTGGCTCGCGCTTTTGGACGAGGCCCGGGCGGATTGATGTCGCCAAGATTCAGCGCGTCGCCGGCACGCCAGCTAGGAGCGCGGCCTGCAACTGCTCGGGCGAATCGACGATGGATATCGCGCCATTGTCGAGAAGTTCGTCGCGGTCACGGAAGCCCCAGGTCACGCCGATGGGGTGGAAGCCGGCGGCAACTGCGGTGAGCATGTCGGCGGCGGTGTCGCCGACGTAGGCGATGGTGTCGGCGGGCAGGTCGAGGCGTTCGCGGATCTCGTGGGCGGAGGCGGGATCGGGCTTGGGCGCGTAGCCGTCGCGGTGGCCGATGGCGATCTCGAAGTCGGTGTCGCCGAAGAAGTTCTCGACGTCTTTGAGCGTGGCGAAGTGCGGCTTGTTGGAAAGGACGCACAGGCGCAGGTCCGCGTCGCGCAGGGCAGTGAGCATGTCAGTGATGCCGGCAAAGCGTTGGCTGAGCTCTCCGCAGTGCTGGTTGTAGTACGCGCGATGGGCGGCGATGGCGTCGTCAAAGAGGTGCTGGTGGTCGGGGCCCAGGGCGTGCTCGATGAAGTACGGCAGGCCCTGGCCGGCGAGGCGTTTTCCGGCCTGGCGCGCGTGTTCGGGGCGGCCGACGGTGCGCATGGCGTGGTTGCCGGCGGCCATGATGTCGTCGAGGGAATCCAGCAGGGTCCCGTCCAGGTCGAAGATCACGGCGTCAAAAGGCATGGGCGGGATGCTAGCGGGTTCGGGCGTGAAGATGGGGCGACGCTTTGCAGGACGTGCGGCGGGCGGTTAGCTTTCTGTGTCCGAACAAGACCCTTGTGTGTGGGGACCGCCACGTGTTGCCCGCCCGGATGATTTCCTGCCGCCTTCCGAGCACGTCATGGCCGACAAAAACGATGTGAGTCTCACCGCCGAACAGAAGGCCGCCGTTGGCGACGCGCTGGCGAATCTGCCTTGTGGCTTGTGGGTGCTGACCTCCGACCAGGAAGACCGTCGGATGGGCATGCTGGTGAGCTGGGTGCAGCAGGTCTGCTTCGAGCCGGCGATGATCACGGTGGCGATCGAGAAGGGCCGGGCGATCATGCCGCTGATCAGCGAGTCGCGGCGTTTCGCGCTGTGCCAACTCGGCAGCACGGATACGATCCAGCACCGCAAGTTTCAGCGTGAGCCCGAACCGTACGAGGATCCGTTTCTGGGCCTGGAACTCATCAAAGCGCGTCAGGTAGGCCTGCCGATTCTCAAGACGTCGGTGGGCTTTCTGGAGTGCGAGTTGTCGTGCCACATGGACGTCGAGGGTGATCACGATCTTTTCGTCGGCCGGGTGATCTCCGCTCAGCGCGCCGCCGGCGAGCCGCTGATCCGCCTGCGCGAAAACGGTTACACGTACTGAGCGCTGCGGCCCCGCCGCGTCGATGTGGATGGCCATGCCCGAAGCCCAACCCGCCAGCAAGTTTCAAACCCCGCCGGACCTGCTCGATGGCCTGAACCTCGCGGTCGAGCCGGATGCGCCGATCGGGGCGCGGACGTGGTATCGCTGCGGCGGCCGCGCGGCGCTGCTGGCCAAGCCGGCCAACGCGGCCCAACTCTCGTCGCTGATCGAGCGGTGCAACGACCGGCTCGTGCCCGTTTACGTCATGGGCGGCGGAGCGAATCTGCTCATCGGCGACGCCGGGGTGGACGGCGTGGTGGTTCGTCTTGAGAACGACTCGTTTCGCCAGATCAGGATCGAGGGCACAACGCTGACCGCAGGGCCGGGTGTGGATCTGTTCACGCTGGTGAGCGCGACGTGCAAAGCCGGGCTCGCGGGGCTGGCGCACCTGGCGGGCATCCCCGGGACGGTGGGCGGTGCGATCCGTATGAATGCCGGCGGCGCGTACGGCGACATCGGCGAGTCGGTCGTGCGGGTTCAGCTCATGTCCTCCGAAGGCCAGGTGTACTACCGCAACCGCGACGACCTGGACTTCGGCTATCGGCGCACCAACATCGTGGCGCCGTTCATTCTCGACGTGGAGTTCGATCTGTTTGAGGAAGACCCCGCGGCGCTGAATCGACGGATGCGCGAGATTTTCATGTTCAAGAAAACCAGCCAGCCGATGGCCGACAAGAGCGCCGGGTGCACGTTCAAGAACCCGCCGCGCGACGTTGCACCGCCGGCGGGCAAACTCATCGACGACGCCGGGCTCAAGGGCAGGACCATCGGCAAGGCGAGCGTGAGCGACGTGCACGCCAACTTCATCGTCGCCGAGCCGGGCTGCCAGGCCGACGACGTGATCCGATTGATGAGTGAAGTCGCGGCCGAGGTGCACGCGAAGTTCGGCGTGACGCTTGAGCGCGAGGTCGTGGTTTGGCCTTGAGGCCGGATCGGTGAATCGTCACCGCGATCCGGGGTCCCAGCGATCCACGTTGCGAGCGGCGTCGAAGGTGTCCGGCAGTGACGCGGTGGCGGCGTGGCCGTCGGCGTACACGGCGTTGAACCGCCCGTCGTGCCGCATGGCCAGCCCGTCGCCCGGCAACGCGACGCCGGCCTTCCAGAAGTGCGCCATGATGTGGTTGCTCTGCCCGCCCACTTCGCCGTGGAGCACGGTCTGGGACGGCCGCGGGACCCACGCCTCATCCCAATACACCCGCCCGCCGGTTTCGGCCGAGCCCAACGCGAACCACACGTTCTGGCCGTAGCTGAAGTCGTAGGTGACCTGGGCCTGCCGGTCCGGGCAGCGCAGGATGTCCCGGTAGTAAACAACGGCGGAGGGCTGATTCTCGAGGTAGTGAAACGGGGCGGTGTCGCGGTAGGCCTTCATCACGCCGGGCGCCCCGAGATACGGCGCGAGCTGCACGTCCCACTGCGGCGTGGACGAGCCCGTCCCGCCGTGGTCGGTGGGCGCAAAGCGGTGGTCGTGGTCGTCGAGATACATGCGAACGGCCTGGCCGATCGAGCGGGCGGTCGTCAGGCATTGGAGGGTGCGTGCGTGCCGACGCGCCGCGCCCAGCGCAGGCAGCAACAGGCCGATGAGCAGAGCGATCACGCTCATGACGACGAGCAGTTCGATCAACGTGAACGCGGGTTGGTGTCGCGTTCGATTCACGGTGTTCGCCTCCGTGAGAGCGCGAACACAGCGCAAGCGGGGAGCAGCATCGCGGGCTCGGGAACCGCCAGCGAGCGGACATTGAGGGACGCGGAACTACCCCAGTGATTCAGCACGGCGTCGAGTTCATCCTGATTGATGAGTTCGGTGGGCGGCGCGCCGATCCATCCGGCGGGCGAGCCTTGCGCGGTGGATTGGCCCCAGTTGTTGAGCACAAGATCGAGGTCGCCCTGCTCGACCGCACCGGAGCCGTTGAAGTCGCCGGCCAGCCACGTGATCGGGTTGTCCCATCGCAGCGTGATCGTGCCGGGCTCGTAGAAGGTGGAGAGCGTGCCGGTGGCGTCGTCTCGGACGTAGAGGGCGTAGGTGGCGAAGTGCGGACCGGGCGTCTGGGTGGCGACCCAGTGATGGGTCATGGTCAGGCCGGCGTTGGCGGTGCCCCAGTCCCAGGTGGACGCGCTGCCGTTGGTGCCGAAAAGCGGTGCGAGACTGTGCGGGCTGCCGTCGATGAGGCCGGTCCCGCCGGCGTCGGCGCCCAGGCCGCCTTCGTAGGTTTCGAGTCCGGCCGAGGCGGAGAATTGTTCGATCACCATGGTCTGCCCGATGGGGACGCCCCAGCGTCCGCTGCGCAGCCAGCCGTATTGCGCGTTGTACGCCTTGCCGTGGAGCACGTCGAAGGGCGGATCGAAGGTTTCACCGGGCGGCACCATGGTCTCGCCCTGCGGCTTGAAGTCGTCCATGGTGGCGACAAAGCGGAAGGTCGGCTCACCGGGCGCGGGGTTGGTGATGGGCTCGATGCCGACGTTGACGTGATTCATCAGGCCGCCGAGCGTGGGCACGGCGGCGGACGCGCGGTCGGCGGCGACGGCCGCCAGCGCAAGGCTGGCGACCGTCGTCATCAGGCCGACGCACGTCGAACGGATTCGACGGATCGTGTTCATGCCCGCTCCTTCCGGCGACGGCGCAGCATCAGTCCGCCGAAGGCGAGCGCCGCTGCGGCCGCGGGTTCGGGCACCGCGGTGAAGCGCAGCGTGACCGAATCGATTCCGTAAGACGCATCGCGGACGCCCTGCGTATCGCTGACGAACACGTCGTAGGTCGCGCTGTACCGGCCGGGCAGCTGCGCCGCATACCAGTTGTGCTGCATGACGAAATCGTCCCACAGCCACAGGTCGCCGATGGCCGTGAACAACGGCTCCATCGTGTGTTGCGTGGGAAGGAGGTTGCCGCCGCCGTCGATCGGCCGCAACTGCGAGCCGTTGCCGCCGCTGTAGGTTTCCAGCGTGCCGGGGTTTTCCGCGCCCAGGCCCACCAGTTGCACCGCGATCACGCGGTCCTGCGGCAGGCTCTGGAGCCGGTTGCCCGGCAGATTGCTGGGCAGCCAGCCGTACTGGGCGTTGAAGAATCTGCCCGCCAACACGTCGAACGGTGCGCTCAGCGCGGCGTCGGTGGTCATCACCACCGGCTCGTCCTCCACCGCGGCGGCGGCACCCATGCCGACCAGCTCGACGTTGAGCGTCGCGCCCGAGAGGAAGACCTCGGTGTGGATCATGCCGTTGGTGCCGCCGGGGCCAGCGGTCATTCCGGGCATCGCCGGCCGACCATCGGGCAAGGCCCAAGCGTGAAACG
>CAZIXN010000007.1:30086-33160 GCA_964543215.1 uncultured Phycisphaera sp. | reverse complement strand
AGGCGGTGGACACGGCCAACCTGATGATCAACTGTTCCACGCGGTTTTCCGACGGTCAGCAGTACGGCCTGGGCGCGGAAATCGGCATCAGCACCGACAAGCTGCATGCCCGTGGACCGATGGGCGCGGCCGACCTGTGCACGTATCAGTGGGTCGCGCAGGGCAACGGGCAAACCCGCATCTGAATCGCCTTGTCGTGGTCGGCGTCTTCCCGGACAATGGAGTCAGAATCAGGAGACGCTATGCACGCTGCGCGAAAACGTCGGGGCTTCACGCTCATCGAACTTTTGGTCACCATCGCCATCATCGCGCTGCTGATTGCGATCCTGTTGCCGGTGCTTTCGGCGGTGCGTGGGGCGGGGCGTTCGGCGGTGTGTTTGTCGAACCTGCGTTCAATCACGCAGGCGGCGCTGATTTTCGCGGCGGATCACCGGGACCAGTTGCCCAGCAATCGCGTGCTCAGTGGCGCGGTGCCGGATGTCAGCAGCGGCAACCCGCGGAACCACGTCACGTGGCGCTCGTTTCTGGTGGCGAAGAATTATCTACCCGATGGGCCGGACGGTACGGCTCAGGATGAATCGGGCAGCGCGGTGTGGCTGTGTCCGTCGTCGCCCACCGGCGCGCTGTCGGAAGAAGGGCAAAGCGACGGCGTGACGTTCTGCGAAGACGATGTGGTGAGCAACTACGCCTACAACGGCATGCTCGCGTGGCGGTACCCGCCGCCGGCCGACGCGGCGGACATCGATCTGGTGCGGATCAAGTCACCGAGCCACACGATTGTGTTGTTGGAGACGCGGGCGGTCTGGCCGGACTTGCGGGAGAACTCGATCGACGGCCGGGGCGCGACCGCGTTCCTGCCGGCCGACCAGATCGACGACGGCGGCTACTTCAGCTGGTGGCACGCCGGGTCGGGCCACTGGGCGACCTTCGACGGCTCGGTGGTGTCGATGGGTTTGTTGGACACGGTGCAGGGCACGCCGCGCTGGCGCAACGCGGACATCCCCGCCGATTTTTACGGCGACTGGCCGGAGCGGGTCGCGCCGGTGTACCGGTGAGGCGCATGGACGATGAGCGATGTTTGATGTGAGATGTCAGAGACGGTTTGTCTGACATCAAACATCAAACATCAAACATCAAACATCAAACATCAAACATCAGACATCAGCCATCAGCCATCCGACATCCGACATGTTCACAGCGCGACGAACTCGACTTCGCTGAGCGGGATGTCGTCTTCGGTGGGATGGTGGACGTCGCCCCCGGAAGCGGAGAACACGCCGCCCCCCGGAAGTGTGCCGAGTTGTTCGCGGATCGCGGCGGCGTCGAAGCGTCCGGGGCGCTGGCCGTCGAGCCGGGCCAGCAGGTCCAGCGCGATCTGGCCCTCGGCCTTCGCGCCTTCGCGCACGGGGATGGCGGCGACGAAGCTCTGCAGCCGCCCGGCGTGGTTCTCGAACGTGCCGGCCTTTTCCAGCCAGGTCGCCCCCGGAAGCACGATGTCGGCGCCGCCCAGCCCGGCGTCGATCAGCGCGTTGGGCAGCGTGTCGAGGATCGCCAGGAACTTGCCCCCCCCGGAAGTGAGCTGCGACTTGAAGCCATCCGTGATCCACGCCTGCGGGTAGTTACCCGTGAGCACGACGGCGTGGAGGTTCGACAGGTCGAGTTGGTCGAAGCCCAGCACGCGCTCGCGGATGCTTTCGAGCGCGCGCCGCACGCCGCGGGCGTTGGGGGCTTTCTCGGCGCGGACGGTGTACCCGCCGGGGAAGGTCTGGTCTTCGCCATCGACGGGCACCGGGCCGACGGCGAGCACGGCCTCCGCATCGAGCTTCTTCGCCAGCGTGCCCAAGAGGAACGCCTCTTCGCAGGCGAGCATCGGCGAGATCACGAACGCCAAACTTCCGGGGCCTTTCTTGAGCTTGGTGACTTCGAGCTTTTCGAGCAGCGTGTCGTAGGCGGTGTTCCAGTCGGTGGGCTCCTGCGCACCGTGACGCTTGACCCTCGGCGACACGAGGCGGTCGGGGGATTGCACATGCTTCCAGCCGTAGCGGATCTCATCGGAGGTCCACCACTTGTTGACGTCGAGGTTGGTGCGCGGCTTGACGCGATACACCTTGCCCTCGCTGGTTTCGATCGACAAGTTGTCGCCCGAGGACGTGATGCCGTCGATGCTTGGCGTTTTCGTCAGATTCCAGACGCGCATGCTCATCAAAAAATCCTTGTCGAGCAGCGCGCCCACGGGACAGATGTCCACGACGTTGCCCGCCAGCGGGTTGTCCAGCGGCTTGCCCGGAAAAACGTCGATCTGTTCCTCGGACCCCCGACCAAAAATACCCAGTTCGTTCGTGCCGGTGACTTCGCGGGTGAAGCGGACGCAGCGGGAACACATGATGCAGCGGTCGCTGTAGAGCAGCACGGCCCCGAGGTCCTTCTTGGGCTGTTTGATCTTGTCTTCCTGGAAGCGCGACTGCGAGTTGCCGTAGCGGTAGCTGTAGTCCTGCAGCGAGCACTCGCCGGCCTGGTCGCAGACGGGGCAATCCAGCGGGTGGTTGATGAGCAGATACTCCATGACCGCCTTCTGGTTGGCGACGGTCTTGGGCGATTGCAGGTGGATCACCGAGCCGGGCACGGCGGGGGTCTGGCAGGTGGGCACGAGCTTGGGTATCAATTCGAGCTTGTTGTCCGCCCGCGGATTGGGCTGGCTCACTTCGGCCAGGCAGATGCGGCAGGACGCGACCACGGACATGCCCGGGTGGTAGCAGTAGTGCGGGATCTCGATGCCGTTGTCGAGCGCGACCTGCAGCAGCGACGGTTTCTTAGACGGGTCGAACTCGCAGCGACGGCCTTCGACCGTAATGTGCGCGGATTGGGGTTGGTCGGACATGGCGGGAGTTTAGCGAGGAGCATGGCGCAGGCGACGAGAGAATCGCAGAGGAGGCAGAGCCGCAGAGGCGCAGAGGGGAAGAAGGGGTAGCCGAAACCCGACGGCTTTGGGCTACCGAGCGTTATCCTTGGCGGATGCCCATCGAACTCACGCGACGAAGCTTGGTCAAGGCGGGGGTCTCCACCGCGGCGGGTTT
>CAZIXN010000007.1:25918-29986 GCA_964543215.1 uncultured Phycisphaera sp. | reverse complement strand
GAGTTCAAGGGTTGGCGGCAACGCCCGGATTTTCTGTTTGGCTTGATCGCGGGTGATGCTGCTTACGACATCGGTGAGACAGGCGACTATCGAACCCTTCAGGCGGGAATGGCCAAGCTCCCCGAGCTGCGTTTTTCCACGCATGTTCTGCTGGGTAACCACGACGATCGGGTGAACTTTCGGCACGCCTATCGCGGCGACTGGTTCGCCAAGTCGCCGCTCACCGACAAGCACGTCGCAAAAATCGGCAAGGATCGATCACGGCACTGCGATTGGTTGTTGCTGGATTCGTTGCGGGTCGTGGATGAGACGCCGGGCGAACTCAAAGCAAAGCAACTCGCGTGGATCGATGCATCGCTCGGCGAAGACTCGGCGCGGCCGACGATCATCGTGGTGCATCATCCGCCGGTGCCCGATGAGAATCCCGAGAAGCCGTTCGCGTTGCAGGATCACGAGGCGTTCTGGGACTTGGTCGCGAAGCATCCGAACGTCAAGGCGGTCCTCCACGGCCACACGCACCGCTGGCACCCCCGGAAGTGGTCGCTTGGGGATCGGGAGGTCGCGCTCATCGGCCTGCCGCCGACGTCGTATGTCTTCGACGAGGCGAACCCGTGGGGCTACGTCGTGGCGGATGTCACTTCCGGGGGGGTGATGTTCACGCTGCGGGCGATGGACGGGCACGCGGCGGATGGGGAGGTGGTGCGCGTGGCGTTCTGACGTTATCGGGACGTGCCGAGCGGGATGGAGGATGTCTTCCGCGCGACGAGACATTTCCTCTGCGCGCTGGAGGATGTCCTCCGCGCGACGAAACATGTCCTCCGCGGGGCAAAGGATGTCCTGCGCGTCGAAAAGGACGCGCGGCGTTAGAAAGGACGCGCGGCGAGCGGGGAAGGAGTCGGGGGCTTTGGGTGGGCGTTTTGTGCCGGCGGGAAGGGGGTTTGTCGGTGCGCTGGGGTTTTATCGGGCGCGGGGGGTGGTGTAACGACGGTGGGCGTGGGGTGTGACCCGATATTCTCTGGACGTGGATGAACTGCGCAACGAGCTTGAACTGTTGGCGACGCGGTTGTCGGCGTATTTTCAGGGCGGGGCGGACGGGGGGTGGCCGTATGTGCTGGTGGAGCTGACGGTCATCTGGGTGGTGATCTATCTGATCCTGCGGTTTCTGCGGGGGACGCGTGGGGCGCGCGTGGTCAAGGGGGTGGCGCTGCTGCTGATTGCCGGGACGCTGGCGGTGCAGGTGTTGGGGGGCGATGAGAAGTTGGCGCGGCTGAATTTTTTGTATGCGAACTTTCTGGCGTTCGCGTCGATCATGCTGGTGATCGTGTTCCAGCCGGAGCTGCGGCGGGCGCTGGTGCGGCTGGGCGAGGCGCGGCTGTTCCGGCAGGCGGGTCAGCGCAAGCAGCGGGTGGTCGAGGAGATGCTGGCGTCGATGGAGTATCTGGCGAACATGAAGGTGGGGGCGCTGATCGCCATCGAGCGGCAGAGCGGGCTGCGCGGGATTATCGAGGCGGGCACGCCGCTGGACGCGGAGGTGTCGCGGCAGCTGCTCAATACGATTTTCTGGCCCGGGACGGCGTTGCATGACCTGGGCGTGGTGATCCGGGGCGATCGATTGGCGGCGGCGGGGGCGCAGTTTCCGCTGGCGGATGTGACGGATCTGCCGCAGGAGCTGGGCAGTCGTCACCGCGCCGCGATCGGGCTGAGTCAGGAGTCGGACGCGCTGGTGCTGGTGGTGAGCGAGGAGACCGGGACGATCAGCGTGGCGGAGCGGGGCAAGTTGACGCGGGGGTTGAGCATCGCGGAGCTGCGGGGGATTCTGAGCAAGGGGATGACGCAGGTGCAGCTGACGCAGCGGGTGGAGGAGCCGATGGGGCAGGGATCGGGGATCGGGGATCAGGGATCGGGCGGGCCTGGGGTTGGTGATGGGTTGGCCCCCGAGGTCGCGTCGCAAAGCGAGGGCCGGGCATGAAGGCGCGATCGTGGCTGGACAAGGTTGAGACGTGGATCGTGGTGACGCTGATCACGATTCTGGTGTGGCTGTATGCCGAGGGCGCGATTGTGGAGCGTCACCCCAACGAGCGGGTGACGGTGCGTTTCACGGCGGCGGGGGGCGTGCCGATGGACATCGATCCGGATTTGCAGCAGGTGCTGGTGACGTTTCGGAGCAGCGGGCCGGTGTACCAGCGGTTCCAGGCGTTGACGACGAACCAGACGATTGACGTGGAGGTGGAGGCGGGGGTGGGCGAGTCGATCGGGCGGGCGGAGACGGTGGATCTGCGGAGCCGGCTCGAGACGGAGTTGTTCACGCCGCTGGGCGTGGCGATCGATGAGATCACGCCGGCGCTCGTGGAGGTGACGGCGCGTCGGTTGGTGCAGCGGACGGTGCCGGTGGTGGTGAACGATGAGGGGCTGGACCTGCGGAGCCCGGCGTCGGTGGACCCGTCGACTGTGGTGGTGACGCTGCCGGAGGATCTGGCGTTGGAGCTGGACGAGCTGAACGCGGCGTCGCCGACGGCGGTGGCGGCGCGGGTGGATCTGGCGGGGGTGGTTCGGAGCAATCCGCCGCCGGCGGGGGTGGCGGATGTGGTGAGCGTGGCGGTCGAGCCGCCGGTGATTGACGGGCGGGCGATCACGTCGCTGCGGACGCGTGAGGCGGATGTGAGTTACACGCTGGCGAATCGCGAGGGGACGCTGCGGCTGACGTCGATGCCGCTGCGTCGGTTGACGCCGTTCCAGTTTCCCTTTGAGATCGTGGTGGCCAACAACGCGAAGGTGCTGAACGATGTGGTGCTGACCGGGCCGATCGAGACGCTGAATCAGATCGAGTCCGGGGCGATTGCGGTGTGGGCGGAGCTGCATTTCTTTGATGCGACGCAGTTGACGGCCGGGGAGGACACGGTGGCGGTGGACTATCACCTGCCGCCGGGCGTGAGCGCGCCGCTGCGTCAGGTGAATGTGGAGCTGCGGTTGCCGGAGGCTTCGCCGGTCGGTGGTGAGTAGGGGTTGGTGCGTGGGGCGTCGTGATCCACGGACGGTGTCGGTGGGCTTGGTGTTTGGTTGAGTGCTCACGGCCCACGGCTCACTTACACTCTGGCCCATGCACGCCCTCGAACGCCTGCGCGCCAACGTGCAATCCTGCTTCTTCGGCAACCACTCGGCGATCGAGCAGGTGCTGGTGTGTCTGCTGGCGCGGGGGCACGTGCTGATCGAGGATGTGCCGGGGGTGGGCAAGACGACGCTGGCGAACGCGCTGGCCAAGAGTCTGGACGCGAGCATGTCGCGGCTGCAGTTGACGCCGGACATGATGCCGTCGGACATTCTGGGGGTGACGGTGTGGGACCACCGGCAGGGGGAGTTTGTGTTCAAGCCCGGGCCGATCTTCGCGAACGTGGTGCTGGCGGACGAGATCAACCGCACGACGCCGCGGACGCAGAGCGCGCTGCTGGAGGCGATGAGCGAGGGGCAGGTGAGCATCGACGGTCAGACGCGTCGGCTGCTCGAGCCGTTCCTGGTGATCGCGACGCAGAATCCCTTTGAGTTCGAGGGGACGTACTTCCTGCCCGAGTCGCAGCTGGACCGTTTTCTGATGAAGCTGTCGCTGGGGTATCCCAGCCCGGCGGACGAGGCGCGGGTGCTGACGATCGATCCGCGGCGGTCGGCGCTGATGAATCTTCAGCCGGTGATGACGGCGCAGGAGCTGGTGGATCTGCAGCGGCGGGTGGGCGAGATCCGGCTGGACGCGACGCTGGTGGAGTACATCGTGGCGCTGGCGACGGCGACGCGGGACAACGAGCAGCTGCAGTTGGGGGTGAGCCCGCGGGGCACGCTGGCGATGGCGCGGGTGGCGCGGGCGTCGGCGTTTCTGGCGGGGCGGGACTACTGCGTGCCCGAGGACATCACGCGTCACGCGGTGGCGGTGTTCGCGCACCGCTGCGTGGGGAGAAGTTTCACGCACGATGCGGACGCGACCAACACGCAGCGGATCATCCGGCAGGTGCTGGAGACGGTGGCGAGCCCGGTTTGACCGGTGGAAATCGAGAAAATACGGAAAATCAAGAAAATAATGAA
>CAZIXN010000007.1:21660-25818 GCA_964543215.1 uncultured Phycisphaera sp. | reverse complement strand
TAATGAAAATCCAGCAGTTGTGCGTTGCTTGATTTTCTGAATTTTCTTGATTCTCCGTATTTCCCTGTTTTCACTCGCTACGCGAGCTCACCCCATCGCTGGAGATACCGCGTGACGGTGGCGACGACGGTGGCGTGTGACCAGGTCAGCGGGGAGACGGACAGGGGGGCGTTGGTGAGGGGGTGGACCTGTTCGGCGAGGATGCCCGAGGGCAGCGCGCGATCGGCGACCCAGCGGAGGGCTTCGCCGGCCTTGCGGAGTTCGTCGCGGTTTCTGGCGCGTTCGATGTCGTAGTCGGCGACCCAGAGGGTGCAGATGAACCACGGGTTGCCGGGGATGCGGTCCAGGTCGTCGGAGACCTGGTGGTAGTAGTCGTCGAGGTAGCGGGCGACGCCGCCGACCTTGGTCTTGACGGTGAGCCGTTCGCGGACCTGCTTCATGGTGTCGCGGACCTTGGGTTCGCTGACCGGGAGCATGCCCAGGGCGAAGATGGCGAACATGCTGGCGTCGATGTTTTCGTCGGGTTCGTAGGCGACTTCGGCGTCGCCCTTGAGCGCGGTGGGCGTGTTGCCGGCGAAGAGTTCGCCCATGAGCCGCCCGTTGCGGTCGGCGTCTTCGGGCATGAGGCGTCGGTGGAAACGCTGGTTTTTCTCGCTCCAGAATCGGGCGACGAAGGCGGCGGTCATGTCGTCGGCGGTGGCGTTGTATCGGTCGCGGTGCTGGGGTTGTCCGAAGCGGTGGGCGAAATGGGCGGCGGCGCGCAGGCCGGCGACGACGGTGGCGACGGTGAAGGCGTGGACGCCGTAGCGTTCTTCCCAGAGGTCGTAGGAAGGCAGGGGGAGTTTGCTGGCGGGGTCGCGGTACTGGACGAGGAAGTCGGCGGCGGGCTGGATGAGGGTGGACCACTTGGGGCGGACAAAGCCGATGTCGGGCTTGCGTTGGTAGTGCCGCCAGAGCGCCCAGAGCACCAGGGCGGTTTCGTCCTGTTGGATGGGCATCTGCGGCCGGCCGTGGCGATCGACCCAGGGGTGCCAGCTGGAGGCGGGCGAGCCGTCGGGGTTGTATTTGTGGAGGAACATGCCGCGCTTGTGGAGCCGGCCGTCGCAGAAGGTGAAGAAGCCTTGGGAGACTTCGGGGAAGCCGGCGGCGTCCATGGCGTCGGCGACGAACGCGCCGTCGCGCGGCCAGAGGTAGGAGTAGGTGTCGCGGGAGAACTGGAGGATGTCCGAGTCGTTGGCGGCGAGGATGGCGCCGCGGACGTCGCACTGGCTCTTGACGGTCAGCAGGGATCGGCGGTAGAGCTGGAGGACGGGGGCGGGGAGGGCATCGTTGATGTTTGATGTTTGAAGTTTGATGTCAGACAGTTCGACGGCTTGACGGCGCTGTTGGTTGCCGACATCAGACATCTGACTTCTCACATCGGACATGTTCCTCCCGCTTTCCAGCCACAGATTCCAGTAGCCG
The DNA here is from genome assembly GCA_964543215.1 of uncultured Phycisphaera sp. Taxonomy (GTDB): domain Bacteria; phylum Planctomycetota; class Phycisphaerae; order Phycisphaerales; family Phycisphaeraceae; genus CAZIXN01. Next base: position 24,354 of record CAZIXN010000007.1, on the reverse strand, counting down.
CGGGTGCGGTCGATGACGCCTTGCGGGCCTTGGCGGTGGAGGAACTTGTGGAGGGCGTCGAGGTCGTCGTAGCTGTCGCCGGCTCCGAGGATCAGGTACACGGTGCGGGTTCCGCCGCGCGGGACGACGACGCGGACCATCATGGTGGAGTCGACCGCGCCCTGGGCGATGGGGTTGCCGCCGAGCTGTCCGTCTTCGGCGTCACGGTAGGTTCCCTCGGCCCCGCCGAAGCCGGAGGTCCCGGTGGCGTATTCGTCGGTCTGCTGGTCGCCGTCCTGATAGAAGCAGGCCATCAGGTAGCGGTTTTTGCGGTAGTGGATCAGCGAGCGGAGCTGCGGGTCGAAGTAGGCGGTGTCGCCGACCTTCGTGCCGTACATGTGGAAGTCGTGGTGGTGGAAGACGCGGACGGTGCGCGAGGTTTTTCCCGAGGACGTTTTGCGGAGGGTTTCGGCGGAGAGCTTGGGATCGGGCGCGGGGTGGGCGGTGTCCTGGATGTCGATGCGGCGGACCAGCAGGCAGCGGTGGAAGTCCACGACGTCGGTGCAGTGCAGGCGGAGCTGCAGCAGCGGGTGGGTCATGGTGACGTCGGTGGCAAGCGTGTCGGGTTCGTAGCGCAGGGACAGGTCCCAGCCGTCGTCGGACCAGAACAGGCGGCGCTTGCGGCGGTCGCCGCCGCCGGGGTCGCCGGGGTCGTTGGGGACGTCGGCGAAGACGCCGAAGCGGCAGGGCGCGGCGGCGTGGTTCTCCTGGCCGACGTACGGGTAGTACAGGTCGCGCATCCGGTAGTGCGGGTCGAAGCACACGAGCATTCGGCCGTTGCCGACGGGGAGGTCACGGGGCATGCGGGGCAGGATAGATGATTGCTGATCGATGAGAGATGATTGAAAAGCAAAGGCATTCCCGCGCCGACGCCGGCTCGAAACGCGATGCCTTCACTCATCACTCATCGCTCATCACTCAATAATCCCTCGGCTTGGAACGCTATCGTCCGGCATGGCCGCGACCGACGCTTCTTCTTCCGACCGCCCCGCGACCATCGCCGGCCCGTGGGCGGTGGTGGCGACGTTGTCGCTGTTCGTGATCGTGCCGGCGGTGGTGTTCGTGTCGTGGAAAGTGATGGAGGCCGACTTCGCGGACGTGCAGCGCGGGCCGTTGGTGTGGGACGAGCGGGCGACGTGGGACGCGTTCGACGTCAAGCCCAAGCCGTTGGAGCACGGCGTGATGTCGCAGGCCCGGACGGGCAAGACATACAAGGATTACGGCTTCCATCCCAGCGAAGAGCTGGTGGCGTCGATCGCGCGGTGTCGGGACTTGGTTGAGCGGGGTGATGGTTTTTACGAGGGTGACACGCGCGACGCGTTGCTTGAGGAGTGGCACGGCGTGACGGGCCAGTTTTATGCCGGGGCTTTGCTCGCCCTGTGGTACGAGCATGCCTTGGCCGAGTCGGGAGACGAGATGGGGGCGCGGGCAGCGTTGGAATGGTGGACGCTTGCCTTGCAGGCCGCGCCGGCGGCGCTGGTGCAGCCCGCCATCGATTTGTCGGGTGTTGCAACGGCGCACCTAAACGTCGGCACGGTCGCGATCGCGTTCGACACGGTGGACAAGGAACACGACGCGTTGGATAGCGAACTGGTGCTCGTCTTTCCGAACGTGCGTACCGACGCGAACGGGGTGTGGTACCTGCCGATTTTCAAGACGATTTTCCGGGTGATCGATCCGGCGCTCGGGCCGCCGGTGCCCAACGATCCGCAGCAGAGCGTGTGGCTGACGCACGTGGGGCAGGTGGGTCGGTTGCCGGCGGTTTCGGCGGACTAACGATGCTGCGACGTGCGTGTGTCTGGGTTCACAGCACGCGATGATTCACGAGCGCTTCGCGCACGAAGGGGATCGCGTCGTCCCCGCGGGGCACGAGCACGGCCTTCCAGCCGCAGGCTTTTGCGGCGTCCACGTTGGCGGGCAGGTCGTCGAAGAACAGGATGCGGGCCCCGGCTCCGGAAGTGGCGGTGTGGCATTCAAATGCGCGGTAGCACGCCGGATCGGGCTTGGCGTGGCCCAGCAGTTGGGACGCGAGCGGGAAGTCCAGGCGGTGCAGCGGCAGGGCGGCGGCGTGGCCGGTGTCACCCAGGAGGTGTTCCCAATGGGCGGCGTTGGTGTTGGAGAGACACGCGGTGCGCAGCGCGGGGTTCGCTTGCTTGGCGGCGTCGAGTTCGTCGAGCAGGTCGTGGACGCCGGGCATCGGCTCGATGAGCCAGCCGTCAAAGAGCCTGCGGGCCTCTGCGATCGGCAGCTTCAGACGCGGCGCGGCGAAGTCGAAGAACGCGTCGATGCTCGTGCGCCCGCATTCGAAGTCGGCGAACGCGGCTTCGAGTGCGGGGTCGGCGTGGGCGTGGTCGCGGGTGTGCGACGCGGAGATGTCCCCGCCGAGTACCGGCGGAAGCGGGACGTCGGCGAGCCGGGCACAGTGATTCCAGTCGTCGGCGATCCGTAGCAGCACCCGGCCGAGGTCGAAGACGATCAGCTCGGGGATCGGGGTTCGGGGTTCAGGGATCGGGAGGGCGTGCACGGGGTTGGGTCCGGGATGCGCGGCCGGGGCAATGATGTTGCGGGCCTCACGGCCGAAACCCCGATCCCAGGTCCTTGGTCCTTGGTCCTTGGTCCTTGGTCCTTGGTCCTTGGTCCTTGGTCCTTGGTCCT
>CAZIXN010000007.1:0-21560 GCA_964543215.1 uncultured Phycisphaera sp. | reverse complement strand
TGGTCCTTGGTCCTTGGTCCTTGGTCCTTGGTCCTTGGTCCTTGGTCCTTGGTCCCTGTACCCCGAAACCCAAGAAAGGCCGCGGTGGGATTCGAACCCACGACTGCTTGCGCAAACGGATTTGCAATCCGTCCCCTTGGTCCACTCGGGCACGCGGCCGGCGTTGTTGCCCCGCTAGGCGGGTCAAGCTGCGAATCATAACGTCCCGCCGCGTTTGTCGCCGCCCGCCGTGATGGCCAAGAGCCGGGCCACGCCGCGCAAGAAAAAAGGCGACGGTGTCTTTCGACACCGTCGCCCGGAGGGAAAAGAGAGACGCGGGGGCCCTCTTTGGGCATGACAGAGTGGGTTCGGTCAGGCGGCCGCGCTGTTGCCGGCAAAAATGCCGCCGGCCTCTTCGATGGCCTGGGGCAGCTTGGCCTTGACTTCCTGGAAGTCCTGATCGGTGAGCTTGAGTTCTTTCTTGATCTGGGCGTTGATCTGGTCGGTTTCGACGTCGCCGGTGTAGCCCAGTTCGAGCTGCTTGGTGAGCACGTCCGCGAGGTGCACCAGCGACGGCAGGCCGCGGCAATCGGCGGGGAGGTCCAGCGGGCGGTGGTGGTAGCCGGCCACGTTCTGGAACGACGCGGGGAACTTCCACAGCTTGCACAGCGCCATGCCGAAGTCTTCGTGCGTGGCGCCGATGAGTTCGCGTTCGACCTCGCGCAGCGGCCGGCCCCGAGCGTGGGCGGTTTCGACGGCCTCGACGAAGATGGCGCGGCAGGCCTGCATCTCGACCATGAGGCCGATGTCGTGGATGAGTCCGGCCAGGAAGGCTTCGTCGGGCAGCCCCAGGCCGGACTTCTGCGCGAGGAGCTTGGTGGCCGTGGCGGTGGCGATGGAGTGGGTCCAGAGGTCCTTGGCGTCGAAGACGCTGCAGACCTTGCCGCCGCGGAAGAGCTTGGCGAGGCTGGCGGCGATGGCGATGTTTTTGACGGCGTTGAGGCCGAGCAGGACGATGGCGCGGTTGATGCTGCCGATCTGTCCGGGCAGTCCGTAGAAGGCGGAGTTGACGACCTTGAGGATGCGCGCGCCCAAAGCGGGGTCGTTGGTGATGACCTTGTTGAGATCCTGGGCGGTGGAGTTGGGGTCTTCGACGAGCTTGATGATTTTGAGGGTGACTTCGGGCAGCGTGGCGATGTGCGAGATCTCGCGGATGGCGGCCTGCACGGTGGCGGCGGAGTCGACGGTCGGGGTTTGCGGGGCGGTGGTCATGAGGGGTCTCCGGTTTCCGACGCCCCGTGTCGGGTGGACGCTCGGCGGACCGAGAAGGGGGGACGCAGGTCACATCGGTCGGCCGGGTTGGCGGGTGTAGCGCGGGCTGCGGTTCTGCGTGGCGTCGCGTCGAAAGCAGGGCGGGTGCTGCGGCGGCTGACGGCTGTGCGGTCTGGGCGAGGGCGTCGGGGCGGGATGCGCCTAACGCCCGTGGATGACGATGCCCGGGCTTTGGCGTGTGCGGCGTAAACTCTTTGCATGGACACGCCTCCTCCACGTGGCTTTGCCGGGTTTGCGGGCAACGGCGGCGGTGCCTGGGGGCAGGCGCAGTTTGCCCGGCAGGTGATCGCTCAGCGGGCGCGGCTGCCCGTGCGTCTGGGCGTGGGCACCGCGCTGTTGGTGGGCGTGCTGCCGATTGTGCTGGTGCTGTTGCTGGCGGTGCTGTGCGGGGCGGCGGTGTCCATCGTCGCGGCGGTCGTGGGCAAGGCCATGTCGGCGGTGGGCCTGTCGGGCGAGGTGTCCGGCTCGGGTCCGGCGACGCGCGAGGCGCCGCTGCACGACGGCCGGGAGAACGTGCGGGTGATGAATCGCCCCAGCGCGTGAGGCCCGGGCGGTACGCTGACGCGATGCGCGATCTTCTTCTGCACTGGTTCGGTGGACTGGCCGTGGTGAGCGTTCTGCTCCAGGGGTTGGCGTGCTCGGCGGAGCCTGACCCGTTGGGGGCGGGTCGCGATGCGGCGGTGACTGAGACCTTGCGCATCGCGTCCTTCAACACCGCCTTGTCGCGCGAGACGCCGGGCGCACTGCGGGAGGCGATCACGGCGGGCAACGACGCGAAGGTGGCGGGCGTGGTGGAGGTGTTGCGCCGCGTTCGGCCGGACGTCGTGCTGCTGCTCGAGGTGGACCACGGCGCGGGCGAAGCGCTGCGGGACCGGCTGGCGTTGCCCGACGACGTGCACGAGGGCCTGGCCCCGATCGTTTACCGGTTCGTCTACGAGCCGGAGGTCAACACCGGGCAGCCCAGCGGCCACGACCTCGACCGCGACGGCAAGGTGCAAGGCCCCGGCGACGCGTACGGCTGGGGCAACTACCCGGGGCACTACGGCTTTGTGCTGCTGTCGAACGTGCCGATCGACGCCGAGGCGATCCGCACGTTCCGCACGATGCGCTGGCTCGACCTGCCCGAGCACGTGATGCCCGCGGCGTGGTACGGCGACGTGGCGGATCACGTTCGGCTGAGCAGCAAGACGCACGCGGACGTGCCGATTGTCGTGGACGGCCCGGACGGTCGGCCCCATCGGCTTCACCTGCTGCTGAGCCACCCGACGCCGCCGGTGTTCGACGGCCCGGAAGACCGCAACGGCAAGCGGAACCACGACGAGGTGGCGTTGTGGTCGCGGTACCTCGATGGCGAGGTGCTTGCGGACGACGCGGGTGTCGTGGGGTCGCTGGATGCAGACGCGTCGGCGGTGGTGCTCGGCGACCTCAACGCCGACCCGCACGATGGCGATTCGTTCGGCGAGGCGCTGCGTCAACTGCTTGAACACCCGCGGCTGGATGGCGAAGCGAAGCCGCGCAGCGACGGTGCCGTGCAGGCGAGCGTCGCGCAGGGCGGGATGAACGCGGAGCATCGCGGCCCGGCCGAGCTGGACACGGCCGACTTCTCCGATGCGCCGCCACGCGGCCCGGGGAATCTTCGGGTGGATTACGTGCTGCCACCCCGGGGCGCGTCGGGTTGGGCCGTGAGCGCTTCGGGCGTGTTCTGGCCAGCTGATGGCGAACCCGGCGCGGAGGCATCGCGGATGTCGGACCACCGGCTGGTGTGGGTCGATCTGAAGTTGCCCGAACTCCCGGGGGCGGAGGCGCAATAAAAAAGCGACCGGGTGGGGGAGGCCCGATCGCTTGGAGAGAGGTTCGGCACTGATGGCCGAACGGTGGGGGCGATTGGTTTTGTCGGCGATCGGAAGGCTGCTCCGACTGCCGGGTTCTGCGGCACGCTTCGTGTGGAAACGGCGTGCAACCTCTCATGATCATCTCGCCTCCGCCGGAATTGTCAAGCCTTTCGGCCCGGAAATACCGCGGCATCTCGTGACTTTGACGGGATTTGCGAGTCTCGGTTTGCTCGCGAAAGTCGCGTTGATTCAAGGGGCGGCCTGTTTTTTGATCATCTTGAAGACGGATGCCTAACTCCCGGACGGTTTCGGGGGAGCCGCCGGTGGAGCGGGGAATTCCGGGGCTTCGCCGTTGAGCACGCGGACGACGTCGCGGACGACCCAGCTCATGTTCGCCAGCGCGGTATGGGTGCGGGAGGCCAGGTGCGGCAGCAGCGTCGCGTTGGGCAGGTTGTGCAGCGGCGCGTCGGCGGCGGGCGGCTCGGGGTCGTGGACGTCGAGGTAGGCGTGGGCGTTGGGGCGCGACGCGAGCCAGGCGTGCAGCGCGGCATGATCGACCAGCGGGCCGCGCGCGGCGTTGATGAAGACCGCGTCGTCGCGCATCGCGGCGAAGGCCGGGGCGTCGAGCAGGTGCCGGTTGCTCGCCCGGCCGTCGGCGTGCAGGGTCACGATGTGCGAGCCGGCGTACAGGTCGGCATGTGACTTGAACTCGAACGGGAAGCTCACCGCCTTGCGCAGCTCGACCTCGGGCAGCACGTCGCACGCCCACACGTTCATGCCCAGCGCGTGCGCCGCCTTGCCCAGACGCTTGCCGATCCGCCCGAAGCCGACGATGCCCAGCGTCATCTCGTCGAGTTGTCGGCCGACCTCGGTCTTGCGTAGCGCGTGAAACTGATCGGCGGTGGCATGGGGCGGCAGGGCGGTGCGCGGCCGGACGTGATCGAGCATCAGGCCCATCGCGTATTCGACGACGGCCTGCGTGTTGGCGTCGGGCGTGTACACCACCTGGACGTCGCGCCGTTCGCACGCAGGGAGATCGAAGTTATCCAGGCCGACGCCGGCCCGGCCGATGACCTTGACGATCGGGGCGTGACTGAGCAGCGCTTCGTCGACCTGCGTGTAGGTGCGGACGATCAGGCCGTCCGCATCGGCCAGCGCATCGTCGAGGCCCGGCTGGTCGAAGGCGTGCCACACCACATCGGCGTGTGGCTCGAGCCATGCGGCGCCCTGCTCGTCGAGGCGTTCGGTGATGACGACTTTGGGCTTGGCGCGCATGGGATCAGCGTAGCGGGCGGCATTGGCGCGATGCGCCAGCGCCGGTTAGCATCCCGCCATGCCCGCCCCCCGGAAGAAATCCGCCCCCGCGATCGCCGAGAAACCCATGGAAATGGAAACCGGCACGATCGTGCGGGGCGACTGCATCGCGACCATGAACGCCTGGCCGGCCGAGTCGGTGGACCTGGTGTTTGCGGACCCGCCGTACAACATCGGCTTCGCGTACGACGGGCACTACGAAGACACGAAGTCCGACGACGAGTACCTCGGCTGGACGTACGACTGGATCGACGCCGCGACGCGCCTGCTCAAGCCCTCGGGTTCGATGTACATCCTCATCGGCGACGAGTACGCCGCCGAGACGCGCGTGCACCTCAAGAAACTGCAACGCGACGGCAGGCTGCTCTTTCGCAACTGGATCGTCTGGCATTACACGTTCGGCCAGCGGTGCAAAATCAAGTTCAACCGCAGCCACGCGCACCTGTTTTACTGCGTCGGCAGCGCCGCGGTGGGTAAGAACGGCAAGCCCAAGAGCAACATCACCAAGGCCCCGCCTTTCACGTTTCATTACGACGCGGTGGCCGTGCCCAGCGCGCGGATGACGACGTACAAGGATTCGCGACAGAACCCCAAGGGCAAGCTGCCGGACGACACGTGGGTGATGAAGTTTCCCGCGATGGAGAACTGGCACGTACGGCCGCAAGAGGCGGGTGACGAAGGCAACTTCGATGCGGGGTGGGACACGTGGTACCAGTCGCGGCTGGCGGGGACGTTCAAGGAGCGTGAGACGTGGCACCCGTGCCAGTTGCCCGAGGCGCTGCTCGATCGCATCGTGCGGGTGAGTACCAACCCAGGAGATCTGGTGTTCGATCCGTTCGCGGGCAGCGGGACGACGCTGGCGGTGGCGAAGCGGCTGGGGCGGGATTTCTTGGGGTGCGAGCTGTCGCCGGACTATCGGAAGAAGGCGCTCGCGCGGTTGGATGGGGTGGTGGCGCAAGCGTAAAGCCCGGAGATGGCCATCTCCGGGCTTCAGCGATTCGCTGAGTTTTCTGTGGGAATCACGCGGCTTTGGCGTCGTCGTCTTCGTCGGCTTCTTCCCACTCGTCTTCGTCTTCTTCTTCGCCGGCTTCGTACTCGGCGACCTGTTCGGCGGTGAGGGGATTGCCATCCTCCTCGACGTATGCGTACTCAACGTCTTCGTCGACTTCATCGAGTTCGTCAACGACTTCGAATTCTTCGTCGTCTTCGGAACCGTCGTCGGCGATCGCTGCGTCATCCCGGGGTTGCGTGCCCGCTGAACCCGGTCCGCCGGGGGCGGTTTCGGCCTGGGCGGCTTCGCGGGCGGCGAGTTCCTGCATGGCGGCCCATTCTTCGGGGGAGACCAGGACCTCGCGGGCCTGGGCGGTTTTGTGGCCACCGATGATGCCGAAGCGTTCCATCTCTTCGATGATGCGCGACGCGCGGGAGTAGCCGATGGTCAGCCGGCGCTGGAGCAAGGACACGCTGCCGCGTTTGGTTTCGATCACGACTTCGACGGCCTTGTCGAAGAGCTCATCGCGGTCGGCGAAGCTTTCGCCGCCGGGTTCGCCGGCGTCGGCGGAGCGCATCTGCACGAGCTGCGGCTCGAAGGCCTGGGCGCTGACATCCTTGAGGAACTTCACGGACTTGCGGATCTCGCTGTCATCGACGAGCGTGCCCTGCGCGCGGACCAGTTCGGAGCTGCGCGGCGAGAGGAAGAGCATGTCGCCGTGGCCGAGCAGCAGTTCGCCGCCCTTGGCGTCGAGCACGATTCGGGAGTCCATGCCCGAGCTGACCTTCATGCAGATGCGGCAGGGCATGTTGGATTTGATCAGGCCCGTCACCACGTTGGCGGAGGGGCGCTGCGTGGCGAGGATCAGGTGCATGCCGACGGCCCGGGCCTTCTGCGCGATGCGTACGATGTGCGACTCGACCTCTTTGTTGGTCATCATCAGGTCGGCGAGTTCGTCGATGATGAAGACCAGGTACGGCAGCTTGCGGGGGATCCGCGCTTCTTCTTCGGGGGTGGAAGGCTCGATGCGTTCCTTGATGTCTTCCCACGACAGGTCGTTGTAGGTGGCGATGTCGCGGACGCCGGCCTCGGCGAGAAGCTCGTAGCGCTCGTCCATCTTGGTGACGGCCCATTCGAGGATCGCGGCGGCCTTGCTCATCTCGGTGACGACCGGGCACATCAGGTGCGGGATGGATTTGAACTGGCTCATCTCGACCATCTTGGGGTCGACGAGCACGAGCTTGAGTTCGTCGGGCCGCTTGGTGAAGAGGAAGGACATGATGATGGAGTTCATGCACACGGATTTGCCCGAGCCGGTGGTGCCGGCGATGAGCATGTGGGGCATGGCGTTGAGGTCCTGGACGAGCGGGTTGCCGCTGGCGTCCTTGCCCAGGAACATGGGGAGCTTCATTTTGGCGAGCTTTTCGGGCTCGGCGGACATGAGCTCTTTCATGCGGACGCGTTCTTTTTCGAGGTTGGGGACCTCGATGCCGACGGTGTCCTTGCCGGCCATGTTGGCGACGATGCGGATGTTGGGGGCCTTGAGCGCGCGGGCGATGTCGGAGTCGACGGCGGTGATGCGGGAGACTTTGGTGCCGGGCGCGAGGCGGACTTCGAAGAGGGTGATGACCGGGCCGGTGTCGATGTTGACGACGGTGCCGTCGATTTTGTATTCGCGGAGGGCCAGCTCGAGGGCCTGGGCCTGCTCTCGGATGAGGAATTCCATTTCGGTCTGGAAGGAGCCTTCGGGTTCTTCGAGCAGGTCCAGGGGTGGGAAGGCGTAGCCGGTGAGGTCGAGGTCGGCGGCGCGGGGCAGTTCGGTGGCGGCGACTTTGGTGGCGAAGTTGATGGGCATCTTGGCCATCTTTTCGCGGAGGGCTTCGGGGTCCAGGGGGGCTTTGGTCGAGGCGGGCAGGGCGTCGTCGTTCTTGTCGTCGTTCTTGTCGGCGACGTAGGCGGCGGGCGCGTCTTCGATCTCGTCGTCCTGGGCGAAGTCTTCGTTGGCGACTTTGTCGGTGGCGCGGGATTTGGTTTTGAGGGCGGTGGTGCCGCCGAAGCCGCCGGCGGATTCGTCGATGTGTTCGGGACGGGTGGCTGAAGCGAGCAGTCCGCGGTTACGTTTTTTGGTGGAGCGGGTGGGGGTGCTTTCGGATTTCCCGGGGGTGTCGTCGAGGTCGTTTTCGCGGACTTTGGGTGCGCGGCGGAAGCTGGGGAGGCTCAGCCTGGGCATGGACAAGGCGAGTTGCGGCAGGCCGGGCATTTTGTCGCGGGAGATGTCCAGGAGGCGGAGCAGTCCTTCGCCCATCCAGCGTGGGAGCGCGAGTGCCCATCGGTCGGCGGCGAGGATGGAGCCGACCCAGCAGATGCCGGCGAGGATGAGCATGGCCCCGAGGGTGGCGAAGCGGGGGACCAGTTCGTCGTGGAGGAAGACGCCGACGAGTCCGCCGGGGCCTTCGGGTCGTCCGGCGTATCCGGTGACGAAGCTGGTGGTTCCGACGGCGGCGAGTCCGGAGCAGGCGGCGGTCATGAGCAGCACGCCGGTGGCGCGGATGGCGGGCTGGTCGAGTTTGCGGGAGGCGGCGGTCCAGCCCAGCGCCACGCCGACGGCGACGAGGACGACCCAGATGCCCGGGCCCAGGGTGAAGAAGGCTTCGTGGGCGATGCGGGCGCCGATGGTGCCGACCCAGTTGGCGGGTCGTTCGTGGGTGACGCCGACGAAGTGGGTGGGGGCATCCGCGGCGTCGTAGGAGATCAGCGCCAGCGCGACGAGGACCCAGGCCAGGGCGATGAGGGCCCAGGCGGTGGCTTTGGCGGCGGCGTAGGGCGAGCGTTCATCGTCGACTTCTTCGTAGACGTATTCGTACTCGTATTCTTCGGATTTTCGGGGCATAGGTAAAACCTGGGTTAGACCGATAATGCTGGCGCACGCAGATCGCGCCGGTGTCCAGTGAGATCGGCGGGGCACGGGTGGTTTCGAGAAAGTTGGGAGTGGGTGGGCCGGAACCGGGCGTCCGCTCGGCCGCCGCGGGCTTGATGGGGTGGGTCAGTCTTGGAAGAACCAGGCGCGATAGAGCCACCAGTGTTTGGTGGTGGTGGTGACGGTGGGGCCGGAGATGATGAGGAAGGTGTCGCCGGGGTCGCTGGAGGCGTGAACTCGGCCGGTGGTGCTGGGGAAGGCGTAGCCGGGCTGGGTGTCGTATTCGGTGCTGCTGTTTCGGTAGGCGAAGGTGTAGAGGGCGCGGTTGGCGCCGAGTTGTCGGGCGGCGTGGGCGACGGCCTGGTCGCGCAAGGTGGCGGATGAGATGAACGATGCGGAACCCAGCGGCGTGGCGGCTTGGCGGGTTCGTTCGAGCGCGGCGTCGAAGGCGTCGCGTTGCTGCGGGTCGCCCAGGTCGAAGCCCAGGACTTCGACGGGGGCGTCTTTGGTGAGTTTGGTTTCGCGTGGTCCGGTGTGGGCCTGGACGAAGGGGTTGGTGGCGCAGCCGGCGAGCGCGGCGAGGGCGAAGGCGAGGGCGAGGAGCTTGAGAAGTTGGTGCATGGGGGGCGTGGATTTTACCAGACGCTTCGCGGACTCCACGTCAGCGCGGATGGGTGGTGAGGTTAGTGGCCCGTGTGGCCGAAGCCGCCGTGGCCGCGCTGGGAAGGTGGAAGTTGGTCCACTTCGCGCCAGGCGACTTTGGGCACGGGGGTGATGAGCATCTGGGCGATGCGCATGTTGGGTTCGACGGTGAAGGGTTGCTTGCCGTGGTTGATGAGGGGGACTTTGATTTCGCCGCGGTAGTCGGCGTCGATGGTGCCCGGGGCGTTGGGGAGCGTGACGCCGTGCTTGGCGGCGAGTCCCGAGCGGGGGCGGACCTGGGCCTCGTAGCCGACGGGCACGGCCATCGCGAAGCCCGTGGGGATCAGGGCGATGTCGCCGGCCGCGAGGGTGACGGGCTTTTCGAGGCAGGCGTGCAGGTCCAGGCCCGCGGCGTGTTCGGATTGGTAGTCGGGAAGGGGGGTTTGGCGTTCGAGGGCGTGAGGCAGGCGTTGGATCGGCACCGCGAGGCAAGCGAGGTTCATGGCGGCAATGTATCGGCGGGGTTTGGAACGCTGGGGTGAACGGGATTTTCGCGGGTTGTGTGCCCGGGGGTTGTTGGTAGAGTTCGGCTTGACATTCCCACGGGTGCCCGATGCTTCGCGGAGCCATGCGAGGTTGAAGGTGAAAAGGGAAGTGCAGTGCCCCCGCCCCCGCCCCCGGAAGTGAGCGTTCGTTTTGCGAGCGATTGCCTCGGGGTGGGTGGGGAATTCTGCCGCGGACGCGCCGCCGTGATGAACGGGTGCCTGGTCCATGGAGCCACTGTCGGTCGTGCAACGCGAGCGACGGGAAGGCGGGCCGGGTGAAGTTCTAAGCCGGAAGACCTGCCCGAGGTGAAGCCAGCCGAGGCTTCCTGTCTGCGCCGTCGCACGGGCCGCAGGGGGAAGCGGAGGCAGCGGTTCGCGATGGTGTCGCGGGCTTGGCGGAGCCGAGTTGGGATGGCTGACGGGTCCTCGCGAAAAGGACGCCGGGCAGGTTGTAGGTGTCGGCCACGCTCCCCGAGTGGCCGGTGTCGTTCTGCTTGTGGCGTTTCGCGAGATCCACCCGGAACCGACCGTTGGGCGCTTTTGCTCGCGGCGGGTTTGTGTGGTCGGGGCGTTCCGCGCGACTCGGAGCGAACGTTCAAGGAGATGTGATGTTGGATCGCGTTGTGTATCGGGCCGTGGCTTGCGCCGCGGCGGGTTCGTTCGCCTTTTCGATGTCCGCGCTGGCCGTGCCGATCTTCGGCTACGCGACGGGCAGCGGCGGCAACACGTCGTCGCTGGTCGTGGATTTCTCGGAATCCGGCGGCGAGGCGTACGTGTTCGAATACTCCTACGACGGCGAAGCGACCGGCCTGGAGATGCTCGCGGCGCTCGACGCGGCGGGCGACCTGGAAGTCTTCACCACGGTGTTCTCGTTCGGCACGGCGATCGACGGCTTCGCGTTCGGCGGGCAGTCGCAGGACGTGGGCTTCGACGCGGTGACCGGCCGGAACTGGAGCTACTGGATCGACGGCGGCAGCCAGGACGTCACCGATTTCTCGGTGGACCCGCCGGTGACGCAGCGGGAAGCGGTCGCGGTGGGGGCATATGTCGGGGCGTCGTCGGGCGCGGGTTCGCGCTTCCTCTCGGACGGCTCGGTGGACGGCTGGATCGTGAACGTCTCGTCGTTCAACAGCAGCGGCGCGGCGGCGACCAACGACGTGCCCAGCCGCGTGCCCGAGCCGGCGGTGGCGCTGGTGGGCGTCGCGGCGGTGCTGCTGCGGCGGAGGTCGCGTTGAGTTGCTGGTGCGCTGAAACGCTGCGTGTCAAGCCCGGGGATGGCGATCCCCGGGCTTTGGCGCGGTGCGGCGCGTTCACGCTGATCGAGCTGCTGGTCGTGATCGCGATTGTCGCGCTGCTGCTTTCGCTGGTGTTGCCGGCTCTTGGTGCGGCGCGCGGCGTGGCGCGGTCGGCGGTGTGCCTGTCGAACCTGCGGCAGACGACGCTGGCGCTGATGAACTACGCCGAGAGTCACGACGGGTCGCTCGTGCCGGTGCGCTTCGATACGGCCCAAGGCCGGCACTGGTGGTTCGGGTTTGAGCCGGCCCCGTTCGTGGGCGTGAATCGGCCGATCGATCCGACGCGTTCGCCGTTGGCGCCCTACGCCGGGGGCGACGTTCAGGAGGGTTTGGCTTGCCCGGATTTCCCGGCGGACGATGCGCGGTTTTTTGCGAAGTTTGATCGGAGATCGGCGCACTTTGGGTACAACGGCGGGCTGTGTTGGCCGCAGCCGGGCGCTGCGCCGCGTCGGCTGGTGGAGGTGCGTGCTGCGTCCGGCGTGTTTGCGTTTTCGGACGCGGTGCATCAGGATTTCGGGGCGAATTTTTACGAGCCGCACGAGGTGGCGTTCCGCAAGCCCGGGCGGGTGAGCGGGGCGGCGCACTTCCGCCACGGCAACGCGACGGCCAACGTGTCGTATCTGGATGGCCATGCCGCGGCGGTGGTGCCGCCGGCGGGCGAAACGGTGTGGACGAAGATCGCCGGCCGGCCGGTGGTGAATCTCGATGTCGCCGACGGCGACGGCACGGCGTACGGTTTCGCGACGTGGACGTCGCGTTGAATGTTTGCGGCGGTTCCAGCGTCGCGTAGCGACGCGGCTGGGGGTGGACGCTTGAACTCCCACTCCCTACTCCTCACCCCTCACCCCTCACCCCTCACCCCTCACCCCTCACTCCATTCTGCTGCCCATGAAGATTGACCGTTGCATTTGCACCGAGCAGACGTTTGGCGCCTTGATCGTCGAGGCGCACGTCCACGGCTGGTCGCTGCGGCAGTTGCTGGACGAATCGGGGGCGGGGTCGTGCTGCACGATGTGTCGGCCGTACGTCTGCCGGGCTTATCGCACGGGCTGCACGCAGTTTTCGGAGCTGCTGGACCACGACGACGAGCCCGAGCCGACGGAGGCGGATGCGCAGGTGGTGCGACGCCTGCCGCGTGGCGGGTGAGGCGGGCCGGGTATTTCGCCTTGGTTTGGGTACGATGGGTGCTGCGATGCCATTCCCCAGGAGTTTCCCGTGGCCAACCCCAATTCTGATTCGCTGATCGCACACGACCCGCTCGAACACCACGCGACGTTGGCCGACACCCCGCTGGCAAAGTATTTCAAGGCCGCGGTCAAGCTGCAGTCGTCCGACCTGATCATGCGCGGCGGGCAGGTGCCCAAGCTGCGGTTGCGCGGCGCGTTGAAGGGGCTGGACACCCGTCCGCCCACCGAGGAAGAGTTCAACCAGTGGATCCACGACGGCCTGAGCAAGGAACAGATCCAGCAGTACCAGAACAAGGGCTCGCTGGACCTGGGCGTGGACTTCGACATCGATGGCCAGTCGCACCGCTTCCGCGTGAACATCTTCATGACCCGCGGGCGATCGGCCATTGCGGCGCGGCGGGTGTCCAACGAGATCCTGAGCTTCTCGCAGCTTTACCTGCCGCCGGCGATGGAGAAGCTGACGCATTACAAGCAGGGTCTGGTGCTGCTCTGCGGGGTCACGGGCTCGGGCAAGTCGACGACGATCGCGGCGATGCTCGACGAAATCAACCAGCGGGAGATGGTGCACATCCTCACCATCGAAGACCCCATCGAATATCTCTTCGAGGACAAGAAGAGCATGATCAACCAGAGGGAGATCGGGCTGGACTGCCCGGACTTCCCCACGGCCCTGCGCGCGATGGTGCGTGAGAACCCCGACGTGGTGCTGGTCGGTGAGATGCGTGACCGTGAGACGTTCGAGGCGGCGCTCCAGGCAGCGGAAACCGGTCACCTGGTGTTCGGCACGATCCACGCGAGTTCGGCGACGCAGGCGTTCAGCCGTATCTACGATCTGTTTCCCGCCGAGGAGCGCGAAGCGATCCGCACGCTGCTGGCGTATCAGATGCAGGCGTTCGTGTACCAGAAGCTGCTGCCGACGATCCGGGAAGACATGGCCCGGGTGCCCGCGGTGGAGATCCTGCTGCAAAGCCCGCCGACGCGGAAGTACATCATCGAGGGCCGGGAAGACGAACTCGAAAAGGTCATCAAGGACAGCCGGGAGATGGGGATGCAGACGTTCGTGGACTCGCTGGTGCACCTGGTGGAGAAGGAATACATCCACCCCCGCGTGGCCCAGGCCAACGCGCCGAGTCCCGAAGAAATCAAGATGCGGCTGCGTGGCATCAGCGTCTGACGCGTCGCCGACCCGCCACGCCGACCGTGATCCGCCGGGCCAAGACCGGCCGTCGCGCTGCTCTGGCCGGGTCCCCGGGGTTGCGGTAGTCTGTCGCACCCGTTGTTTCGCCCTACGCGTGCCGGCCTCCGGCATGCGGCAATCCTGATTCGGCAATGCTTTCAACCCTCGCCCAGGCCGACACCGCGTTCCTGCTCTCCGTGGTCAAGCCGCCGCTGTTCGCGGTGGCCGTCGCCGGCTGGGCGTGGGTGGTCAGTCAACTCGACAAAGACGCCGGCTTCTTCTATCTCAAGCGCAACCTCTTCGGCGTGGCGCACCTCGCGGCCGGCATTCTGGGAATGGCGCTGATGCTGTTTGCCCCGATCTTCTGGGTCGGGCTGCCGCTGGGGTTGCTGGTGATGGCCCTGTCGATCGGCGGTTACATCATGTACCGCAACAAGCAGGTGCCGCCCGGACAGGAATGGACGCTGGATATCGATTCGTTCAAGCAGAAGATGGACGAGCGGCAGCAGAAGTCCGCCCAGGCCGCCGCCGCCTTCCGGATCCGCAAGAGCAACGGCGAGGAAGTCAAGGTCCCGCCGTCCAACGATCCGCGTCAACCGATCCACCGCATGTTGGAAGACCTGCTGGGCTACGCGTTGCCGCGCTACGCCGAGTCGGTCGACCTGAGCGTCGAGCCCGAGAAGTCGTCGCTGTCGATCCGCATCGACGGCGTGAAGTACGCCCGTGAAGCGCCCGACCCCAAGCTGGCCGTGCAACTGATCGACTACGTCAAGGCCGCCGCCGGCCAGGACGTCGAGGACCGCCGGCGGATGCAGTCCGGCCGGATCTCCGCGGTGGACGAGGAGGGCGGCGCGACCGATCTGGAAGTCGTCACCGCCGGCTCGACGCGTGGCCTGAAGATGCAGCTGATCATCGACCCCGACCGCGCCACCGAGATCCCGCTGTCGATGCTGGGGCTGCTGCCCAGGCAGTACGAGTTCGTCGAATCGCTGCTCGCCGAGAACAAGCGGGTCGTGCTGTTCGCGGCCGGCAAACACTCGGGCGTGCCCACGACGATGTACGCCGCGATGCAGAAGGTGGACCCGTACACCAACAGCGTTGTGGCGATCGAAGAAAACGACCAGATCGCGCTTGAGGGCGTCGATCGGCACGTCATCCCCAAGAGCACGCCGGCCGCGGAGTTCAATCAGAAGCTCGGCGTGATCATCCGCTCGGATCCGAACATTCTGATGATGGACCGCATCGCCGACGGCGACACGATCAAGGCCATCGCCGATGTCGGTGCCGAGATGCGGTTCATGGTGCCGATCCCCGCCGACGACGCGACCAAGGCGCTCAAGATGTACGTCAAGGCCTCGGGCGATCCCAAGACCGCGGCGAACTCGCTGGCAACGGTGATCGCGCAGCGGCTGGTGCGTCGTCTGTGCACGACCTGCCGCGTGCCGTACCGCCCGGACCCCTCGGCGATCAAGAAGCTCAACATCCCCGCCGACAAGGTCAGCACGCTGTACAAAGCCTCGGGCAAGGTGCTGGTCAAGGACCGGGAACAGGAATGCCCCGACTGCCACGGCATGGGCTACCGCGGCCGGGTGGGCGTGTTCGAAGTCATGCCGCTGGACGACGCGGCCCGCGCGTTCATCGCCAAGGGCGACCACGACCAACTCCGCAACCACCTGCGCAAGCAGGGCATGGTGTACCTGCAGGAGTCGGCGCTCGCCAAGGTCGCCGAAGGGCTGACGGACATCAAGGAAGTGCAGCGCGCATTAGCGGCAAATGAAGCCTAAGGCTTCGGAAGTGATCCCATGATTCTCAATCTGCTTGTTCTTGGATTCGTCGTGGGCATGGGGGTGCTCTGGGCGACGTACGGTCTTTTTTCGGCGCTGATCCATCTGATGATGGCCATCGCGGCGGGGGCGATCGCGTTTGCGGTGTGGGAGCCGGTGACGGTGAACCTGCTGCTGCCGTACATCCCGCAGTACGCCTGGGCGGTGGGGCTGGTGTTGCCGTTTGCGCTGTCGCTGTTGCTGCTGCGGGTGGCGGCGGACAAAGTGGTGACGGGCAACATGAAGTTCCCTGGGTTCGTGGACCAGATTTTCGGCGGGGTCGTGGGCGCGGCCGCGGGCGTGATCTCGGCGGGGGTGCTGGTGATCGGCGTGTCGTTTATCGCGAACATGCCGCTGGCGTTTCTGCAGTTCCAGCCTTACGAGGTGAAGGCCAACGGCACGGTCGGCGTGTACGAGGGCAGCGACAACGCCGGGTCGCTGTGGATCCCTGCGGACAAGATCGTCGCCGGGCTTTACAACGAACTGTCGCTGCGGGGCTTCTCGTCGAGCGAGCCGTTGGCGGAGGTTCGCCCCGACTTCCTGCGGACCGCCGGCACGTTCCGCCTGGGCAAGTTCTTCGACGAGCACGCCAGCGTCGTTGCCCAGCCCGGCACGCTCGCGGTGGATGCTGCGCTGAGTTTTGACGGCGAGATGCCCGAGGCGCTCGACCCCGCCGTCGCGGCGTGGCTTTCCGGCGAAGCGCCGACGCGGCAGGGCGACCGCGTCGTCGTCGTCGACACCACCTGGAAGAACGAGCCCAAGGGCAACGCGACGTTCGACTCCGACAATCTGCTCCGCGTCCCGCCGTATCAGGCGCAACTGGTCGCGGAGAACAACGGCCGGCTCGAGCGGTATCTGCCGGTGGGTTGGAGCAAGCCGTCGGACTTTGTGGCCGGCCGGGAGTTCTACAAGGTCGAGACCAACCAGAGCATGGCCAGCTCGCTGCTGGCGCCGGCCCGGATCGCGTTCGTGTACGCCGTGCCCGCCTCGGCCGAGCCGCGGTTCATCGAGCTGCGCAACGTGCGGATGCCGCTGCCCAATGATCTTGCCACCGGCGATGGCGAAGCGCTGGCCACCGCGATCGGCACGCCCGCCGGCGAGGCCGTGGTCCAGGACGCCGGCCCGATCGACAACCCCGCCGCCGCCGAAGCCATCGGCGAAAAGCAGGGCGGGTTCGCGAATCACCAGCCCGTCGGTCTGGAGCAGACCGCGTCGCTGCCGCGCTCGATCTCGCCCAACGACGCGACCGGCCTGAACGTGCAAGACGGCTTCGTGATCGGCGGCAAAGACCGCACCAGCAAGAGCGCCCGCGGCGGCGCATCGGCCGCCGAGATCGGCATCCCCGGCTCGCTGCGCCCGATCCGCCTGAAAATCGCGCCGCTCTCGGCGGCGGGCCAGGTCGGCCTGGGGGCCGGCAGCAGCGAAGCGGCCATCTGGCTCGAAGACCAGAACGGCAACAAGTTCACCGCCGTCGCCTACGCCCTGCAGTCCGGCCAGGACCAGGAGATTTCCATCCAGGCCGTGGAACGCACGACCGATCTGCCGCTGAACCAGTACAAGGACGGCGACAATCTGTACCTGTACTTCCAGGTCCCGCCGGGCATCCCGCTGACCAAGTACCACGTCGGCGACCAGGCGTATTTCGAGATCAACTGGACGGTGGATCCGGATCTGGGCCTGCCGCGCAAGCGCCGCTGAGCGAGCCGAGCCATGCCCGTGAACTACGCCGGCCACTGCATCACGGTCATGGGGTTGGGCCGGTTCGGCGGGGGCGTGGGCGTGACGCAATTTCTCAGCTCGCGCGGCGCGATGGTGACCGTGACGGACACCGCGTCGGCGGATGAGCTCGCGACCAGTGTCGCGCAGGTGCGCGATCTGCCGGGCGTGTCGCTGGTGCTGGGCGAACACCGCGAGAAAGATTTCCGGGGGGCGGACCTGGTCGTGGCGAACCCGGCGGTGAAGCCGAGCAATCCTTTCTTGCGGATCGCGCACGACGCCGGCGTGCCGGTGACGACCGAGATCGTGCTGTTGGTGCGCGAGCTGCCGAACCGCTTGCGGACGATCGGGGTGACGGGCTCGGCGGGCAAGAGCACGACGACGGCGATGATCGGACATGTGCTGAGGAAGGTTTTCGGGCAGGAGACAGAAACGCCAAGACGCCAAGGGGCCAAGACGCCAAGCGAGCAGACGGAGCTTGGCGTGTGGGTCGGCGGGAATCTTGGCGGGTCGTTGTTGCCGGTGGTGGATCAGATTGGGGCGGAGGACTGGGTGGTGCTGGAGTTGAGCAGTTTCATGCTGCACTATTTGCGGGAGGAGAAGTGGTCGCCGCACATCGCGGTGGTGACGAATCTGTCGCCGAACCATCTGGATTGGCACGGGACGTTTGAGGCGTATGCGGCGGCGAAGCGGGGGGTTCTTGCGTTTCAGAACGAGGGAGATCACTTCGTGTTTGGTGAGAAATCGCCGGGTCGATGGGAGGTGCCGCGTGGACGTGGAGGCAGTGTGCCGGGTTGGACTGAGGCGAGTGAAGACGTGGTGGAGTTGTACGATTTTGAGTGGGATTTGGCGATTCCGGGTTGGCACAATCGGCGCAACGCAGCGATAGCTTGTGAAGTCGCGCGGTACGCGGTCCCGGAGTTGGGCGATTGCCCGAACGGTCCTTTGGACGGTTGGAGATCTACGGCAGAAGCGATGGTGGTGGATTTCGCGGGGTTGCCGCATCGGTTGGCGTATGTGGGTGCGTTGGAGGGCGTGCCCGCTGAAGCGGATCGGGCGATCGGGTGTTTCAACGACTCAAAATCGACGACGCCCGAGGCGGCGGTGTTGGGGATGGAGGCGTTTGAGCCCGGCCGGGTGCACGTGATTCTGGGCGGGTACGACAAGGGGTCGGACCTGAGCGAGATGGGTCGTGTGGCGGCGGAGCGGTGTGCCGGGGTGTACGCGATCGGGGCGACGGGGGGCGGGATTGTGGCGGCAACCCGGGGATGCCATCCCCGGGCTTTGTGGGTGGAGGACTGCGGGACGTTGGAGAACGCGGTGGCGGCGATCCGGCGGAACGTGAAAGGCGGGGAGGTGGTGCTGCTTTCGCCGGGGTGTGCATCCTGGGATCAGTTTGCGAATTACGAAGAGCGGGGGGAGCGGTTTGTGGCGTTGGTGCGAGGCGGCGCGGCAAGCCGCGACGCTCACGGGTGAACACGATTTAGCGCCGCGGCTTGCCGCGCCTCACATCAGGCCGGTGTGGAGTCTTGCTTCGTCGGACATCCGTTCGCGGGTCCAGGCGGGATCCCAGACGATGTTGACGTGGGCTTCGTCGATGCCGTCGACGGATTCGGCGGCGTGTTTGACTTCCCCCGGAAGGGTTTGCGCTTCGGGGCAATTCGCCGAGGTCAGGGTCATGTTGATGACGCAGGATCGGGAGGATTCGCTGACGCGGATCGTGTAGATCAGGCCCAAGTCATAAAGATTGACGGGGATTTCGGGGTCGTAGACGAGCTTGATGGCGTCGATGATCTGACGCTTCATCGGGTCGGGCTCGTCGGTGGGCGAGGGCGGGGCGAGCTTGTTCACTTTGGCCTCGGCGGAGTCGAAGATACGCATTTTTTAACCACGGATGGACACGGATGAGCAGGGATGAAAGAGAAAGCAATGAAAGAGTGATTGGTTTCATCCTATTCATCCGTGTTCATCCGTGTTCATCCGTGGTTTATTCCTGGGCGGCGGCGAGTTGGCGGATGCGTTGGATCATGGCGTGCAGGCCGTTGCGTCGGGTGGGGCTGAGGTGTTCGTCCAGCCCGAGGGTTCGGAAGAGTTGTTCGGCGTCGAGGGTTTGGACGTGATCGACGGGCTGTCCGTGGTAGAGGCTGCGGAGGATGGCGATGAGGCCGTTGACGATGTGGGCGTCGGAGACGGCCAGGAGGTGGAGTTGCTGGTGGTTGTTTTGCAGGTCGAGCCAGACGTTGGACTGGCAGCCGTGGACGCGATGGGGCTCGTCGCGGAGTTGCTCGGGGAAGGGCGGAAGCTTTTTGCCCAGGTCGATGAGGTAGGTGAAGCGGTCTTCCCAGTTGTCGAAGAACGCGAAGTTTTCGCAGATGTCTTCGAGGTCGGGCGGGGTGAGGTTGGTGACGGACATATGGCGGAGTTTAGGGTGCCCCCGACGCGACCCACGGACGGTGTCCGTGGGCTTCGGGGATATGGTGGTGGGATGGATGCGCAGCCGTGGTCGCTGAATTGGTATCGCTTGGCGGCGGACGCGGTGCTGGTGGTGCACTTCGCGGTGGTGCTGTTCGTGATTGTCGGTTTGTTGGCCACGGTGGTGGGTGGATTCGCGGGTTGGCGGTGGGTGCGGAACCGCTGGTTCCGGGGTCTGCATCTGCTGGCGATCGTGCAGATCGCGGGGCAGGCGATCGGGGGGATCACCTGTCCGCTGACGGATTGGGAGATGCGGCTGCGGGTGCTGGGGGGGCAGCGGGCGTACGCCGAGACGTTCGTGGCGTACTGGCTCGGGCAGATTTTGTTTGTGGAGGGTTTGCCGGCGTGGGTGTTCACGGCGGCATACGTGTCGTTCGCGGTGTTGGTGGTGGGGGCGCTTTGGTGGGTGCCGGTGAACTGGTCGCCAAAGCGACCGGTCCGAAGGGCGTGATTTTCAGCCGATGCGTTCGGGTTTGGGGTCTCGGGACATGAGGCCGGCGATGGCGTCGAGGGGGTCGAGTTCTTCGAAGAGGACGGCGTGGACGGCGGCGGTGATGGGCATTTCGACGCGGTAGCGTCGGGCGAGCTGGATGACGGCCTTGGTGGTGGGCACGCCCTCGACGACGCCGGGGATCTCCTTCAACACGGCCTCCAGTTTTTTGCCGCGTCCGAGGAGTTCGCCGCAGGAGCGGTTTCGGCCGGTGGGCGAGAAGCAGGTGGTGGCCAGGTCGCCCACGCCGGTGAGGCCGAAGAACGTGTCGGACTTGGCGCCCATGGCCACGCCCAGTCGGGTGATTTCGGCGAGGCCGCGGGACAGGAGGGCGGACTTGGCGTTGTTGCCGGCCTGGAGGCCGTCGAGGATGCCGGCGGCGAGGGCGATGACGTTTTTGAGTGCGCCGGCGAGTTCGACGCCCAGGAGGTCGGGGTTGGTGTAGACGCGGAACCAGTTGCTGGTGAAGGTGGCCTGGATGCGTTCGGCGAAGGGCAGGTCGTCGGAAGCGGCGGCAACGGTGGCGGGCAGGCAGCGGGCCAGTTCGTCGGCGATGGTCGGGCCCGAGAGCGAGGCGAAGGGGCGCGGGGCGCGGTCGGGGTGGTCGGTGGGTTGATCCGAGGCTTCGCGATGCTCAGCCGTCGGCTTGGGGGTGTTGAGGAGGACATCCGCGATGATCTGCGTGGGGCGGAGCATGGTGTCGCGCTCGATGCCTTTGGACACCGAGGCGACCGGGATGGCGGGCGGGCAATGCGGCGCGAGGCGTTGCCAGACGGCGCGGGTGTGCTGAGTGGGGATGGCGGCGAGGATGAGGTCGGCGTCGCGGAAGGTGTCGGCGTCGTCGCTGGTGAGTCGGATGGCTTCGGGGAGTTTGTGGCCGGGTACGTAGCGGGATTCGCGGGTCTGGATGGTGGCGGCGACGTGGTCGGGGTGCGGACCCCAGACGGTGACGGCCCGGCCGCGGGATTCGAGCAGCAGGGCCATGACGGTGGCCATGGCACCGTCGCCGACGATGCAGATGTGTTGGAAGGGGGCGGTCGAGGTCATCTCGGGAGTGTAAAGGCGGGGTCGTCGGGGAAGTGTCCGGTAACGTGTTTTGTGGCGAGTGAGCATGTGCTTGCAAAGCTGGGTAAGCTCGCCGACCGATGGAACAGGGGCGGCCTCATGGAGGTCGTGCGGTTTGTGCCGGTGGCGTGGTCGGCCGGGCCAGTCCGGCGGAAATGCGACGGGTTCGGCTGGTCGGGACGAGGTTTATGAGGTATTGATGCAGGCTCCGCGGCGGATGGAAATTGAGCGGATGCACTGGCGAGGTGTTTGGCGTGAGGTTTGTTTATAGTGACCCGCTCGGTGACGGCCGAGCCATGTGGCGAGTACGAAGCGAGAAGAAACGACACGATTGATCCGTGAAGACCGAAGCCAATTGATCTGGGACTCCGACATGAAGCGCAACGCAACGATCCTGCCCCCGACCCGCCGCCCGGACCGCAAGGCCCGCCGTGGTTTCACCCTGACCGCGTGGACGATGTCCGCCGCGGTGGCTGCCGCCGGCCTGCTGGTGGGGACGGGCTGCGAGACCGACTCGTTCCTGGACCCCTCGGTGGTTGGCCGGTGGGAGCCGACGCCGGTGACCATGCCGATCCTCACCGACGTGAACGTCGCGGAATTCACGGGCGAAACCGTGCTGCCGGTCACGCCTGTCCGGCCCGAAGACCTCGAACCCGACGTTCAGGAGTACACGATCGGCCCCGGCGACATCCTCACCTTCACGGTGTTCGAGCTGATCGTGCCCGGGCAGGAAGCGTTTTATCAGCGCATCGTCGATGAGACCGGCTCGGTGCGTCTGCCGGT
>CAZIXN010000006.1:17307-34392 GCA_964543215.1 uncultured Phycisphaera sp. | reverse complement strand
CTTGGGCGCGTTGATGTTGTTGTACGCCGCGAACTGCGTGGAGGGTGGGCAGACCGGGTCCATCAGCCCGGTGGCCATGCACACATCCGCCTCGATGCGGGGCGCGAGGTGTTGGACGTCGATGTAGCCGAGCCTGTTGAACCAGTGCTCGATGCGGCGGTGCTGCGGGTCGTGTCGGCGAAAGAACTGCGACACGCCGTCGTACGCCTGCTTGGCGAGGTCCATTTCCCAGACGCGCTGATAGTCGCAGAGGAACGGGAACGTCGCCGCACAACGGCTGATGCGCGGCTCGAGGGCCGCGCACACCAGCGACAACGCCCCGCCCTGCGAGCCGCCGCAGGACGCGAGTTTTGTCGCGTCGACTTCGTCGAACCCGGCGACGATACGGGCCAGCAGCGCGGTGTCGAGGAACACGTTGCGGTAGTAGAGCTTGGCGGGGTCGTCGTCTTCGAGGCCACGGACGATGTGGCCGTGGCGCGTGGTGCCGACCGCAGAGAACGGATCGGTGGACCGTCCGCCTTGGCCGCGGCAGTCGAGCGCCGCGACGCGGAAGCCCGCCGCGACGTAGGGCAACTGCGAGGCCCAGTCGCCGGCGCTGCCGGTGTACCCGTGGAACCGCATCAGCGCCGGGCCGGGCTCGCCGCCGCCGAGATGGTCCGCCGGGCGGGCGTATCGCGCGTGGACCGTCGCGCCGCCGGTGCCCTGAAACCACAGGTCAAATCAGGCGACATTGGGCAGCCCGGTCTCCACGGCGTTGAGCTGCGGTTGCGGATCGAGCGCCGCGAGTTCCGCCAGGCCGCGGGCCCAGAACGCGTCGTGGTCGCCGGGACGGGGGTTGCGGCCGGCGTATGGCTGGAGTTGGTCGAGCGGCAGGTCAATCAGCGGCATGATGGGTCTTTCGTGGGGTTGGCGGCGA
The DNA here is from genome assembly GCA_964543215.1 of uncultured Phycisphaera sp. Lineage (GTDB taxonomy): Bacteria > Planctomycetota > Phycisphaerae > Phycisphaerales > Phycisphaeraceae > CAZIXN01. The sequence continues at coordinate 33,476 of CAZIXN010000006.1, read as the reverse complement.
AGCATGTACGTCGTTTGGCGGAAGGCGTTGCGTGAACGATGATGCCGGGATGCGCGAAGCACCGCCCAACTCGGCCGGCCTGACGGGTTTCGTGTGGGACGCGCTCACGGCCGAGCCGCACACCGGCGTGTCGCTCATGACCGTGGACGGCCGCGTGACGTACCTCAACCCCCAGGCCGCCGCGATCTACTTCGGACCCCAGGCCGATCCCCGCCGCATCGCCGGACGCCTGATCGACGAGCTCTATCCGCCGGCGTTCTGCGAAGACCGGCGGCGGGCGATCCAGCAAGTCGTCTCCACCGGCAAGCCGATGCTCTTCCGCACGATCTGGCGCGGCTTCCAGCACCACGCATGGATCTACCCCACGCCGCCCCCGGAAGACGAGCAACTTGCAGCGGCTGCTTCGCCGCATCCGCTTCCCGGGGTGCTGGTGATCACGCGGCGCAGCGCCGATGACGCGGGCGACATCCCCGCCCATCCGTCGGACTACACCTACGAATGCGCCGAGGTCAACGACCTGGGAGAGCTGGACGTGCTGACGCCGCGCGAGCTGGAGGTGCTCGCGCTGCTGGGACAGGGGCTCAGCGTGCCCGAGGTCGCCGGCCTGTTGCACCGCTCGGCCAAGACGATCGAAACCCACCGCGACCGCATTGCCCAGAAGCTCCACGCCCGCAACCGCAGCGAGCTGGTGATGCTGGTGCAGCGCGCAGGCCTGACGCCCGCCGACGCCAAGCGCACGAACGTGTGATCCGGCGGCGTCGCAAGTTTTCGCCGCGTGGGTGCTTCCCCTGACGCGGAGGTGGTTTCGCGCAGGCATGATGTCGATCGTTCAAGCAAGGCGACGTCGATTCCGACTCTCTCCCGGATACGGCTTGCCGTGTCCAAACAAGCCGGCGGCCCACGAAGCATCGCTCCCCCCCACCGATGCCGGGCCGCCGGTCTTTTTCGGGCGCCGCGCCGACGTGGCCGAGAGGTTCCTACACTCGCCGCCATGCCCGACGCCTCCGACTCGTTGCCGCCGCTGGAAACCGCGGTGCCGCGCTTCCCCGACCAGATCACCGGCGCGCTGCAACCCGGCGACCACCGCGTCGCGATCGTCGCCGCGCGCTTCAACGAGTTCATCGTCGATCACCTGCTCGCCGCCGCCATCGACACCTGGGAACAACTCGGCGGCCCGCGCGAGCGTCTCAAACTGTGCCGGGTTCCGGGTGCCTTCGAGTTGCCCACGGTGGCTCGCAAGCTCGCGGACTCCGGCGACTACGCCGCGGTGATCTGCCTGGGCTGCGTGATCCGCGGCGAAACCGACCACTACGACCACGTCGTCGAGCAGACCGCCAAGGGCATCAAGGACGTCGGCGTGCTGACCGGCGTGCCGTGCATCTTCGGCGTGCTGACCTGCGACAACCTCGAGCAGGCGATCCACCGCGCCGGTGCCAAGATGGGCAACGCCGGCCGCAGCGCGATGATGACGGCGGTGGAGATGGCGGATCTGCTTTCGCAACTTGGAAATCGAGAAAATTAAGAAAATCCAGAAGATCAGGAAAATCCAGCCTCGCGTGCCGCCGCGTGCATGATTTTCCGTATTTTCTGGCATTTCCTCACTTTCCGCATTTTCCAACAAACAACCCCGCCCGCTTTCGCGGACGGGGCTGGGATGTTTTTGCTTCGTGCTCCGCGTTTTGCGGACTCCGCCGGGGTTCCAGTTCGGCGGGCCGTCCACGGCAAGCGAGGAGAAGCCTTGGTTTTGTGCAAGCCCAAGCGTGGAGCTTAGTACTCCATCGCGATGCCGATGGAGCCGACGATGTTGTAATCGTCGTTGTCGCCGTCGTCGAGGCCGGCGTTGTCGTTGAGCAGGAACAGGGTGATCCCGGCACCGGCGGACCAGCTGCCGAACTCGGCGGGGATGAAGGTCAACGGCATGCCCAGGTTGGCGCCGATGCTGATGAAACCGAAGAACTCGTTGTCGCCGTCATCATCGACGTAGAACTCGTCGAGCGACAGGCCGATGGCCACGGGGATGGTCAGGTCGATGGGGTAGTCTTCCGACTCGACCAGCGACATGCCCCACTCGCCGCCGAGTTCGAGGTAGATGTTGTCGTCGTCGCCGGCGCCGGTGGTGTCGAATTCGAACGCGACCAGGGCGTACGGGCTGACGGCGTAGTCGCCGAGCAGTTCGCTGTCGTCGAAGCCGACGGCGACGTTGATTTCCTTGTAGTCACCGAAGGCGTTGCTGGGGTAGAGGTAGTGGACGTAGGAGATGTCGATGCTGAACGGATCGAACATGCCCAGCGAGACGCCGGCGTAGAGGTCCGACTCGAACCACTCGTCGTTGCTGCTGCCGGCAACGGCACCGGTTTGATCTTCGTGGATCGAGTTCCACGTTCCGATGTAGAAATCGACGCCTTCGGCAACGGCGAAGCTGGCTTCGGCGTACGGCTGGACGATCAGGCCGTTTTCTTCGATTTCGTAGCCACGGAAGATGTACTTCGTGGGCACATCAACTCCGAGGGAGAAGGACACCGCGCCGTTGTTGAGCGACGGAGCCGCTTCCTGGGCCGAAGCTGTTTGGGCGGAAAACGCGGTGGCGGTCAGGCCGGCGACAAACGCCGTGGTGAGAAACTTGTGTCCGATGGACATGGTCAAAGACTCCTTGCTTGCTTGGGAACCCTGAATCAACTGGCTCCGTTGTCCACGCGACGACGGAGCGAACCTTGCGGCAAAGTTTGTACCAGAGGGGCGACCGTTCGTAAAAGCGGGTTAGCCCTTAGTGCGGCCGACCCACGCGGTCGGCTCCGTTACCCTCGACAACCCGAATCCTCCGGGACATTCTCGTTTTCGACGCCCACTTGAGCGCAAGCCCACAAATTTCTCAGAAATCCTTCTCATCGTCCATGCATGCCTCTTCCGCAGGCACTTTATGGGACCCGACCAATCTTGCGGCAACCCACGCCCCTGGACCTCAACCCCCGCGCTACGCTCCCCCATGATCGCTCCCGCCACGCCGAATCGCCCGCGCAACGTCCTGGGCCAGCCGCTGATCGTCTGCTCACTGGATCCGCTGACCGGCTACCAACGCAACGGATGCTGCGAAGCGCGCGACGACGACCCGGGCCAACACACGCTCTGCGCCGTGATGACCGGCGCCTTCCTGCGCTTCACCGCCGACGTCGGCAACGATCTGTCCACGCCCCGGCCGGAATTCCGTTTCCCGGGCCTGCGCCCCGGCGACCGCTGGTGCCTGTGCGTCTCGCGCTGGAAACAAGCCCTCGAGGCGGGCTGCGCGCCGCCGGTCGTGCTCGAAGCGACCCATCAGGCCGCCCTCCAGACCGTCGCCCTGGACGACCTGCGACGCCACGCCGTGGACACGGCGTCGTGACCGCTTCATTCCCAGGGCTCACGCCGCGCTGACGCCGAATCCGTCTCGCCGCGGCACCACGCCTTGCAGTCTTCCCGCACCCAGAAAATCAGCAGCGGGATCAGCAGCGGCAGCGTCACCAGGCCCGGCATCCCCAGCGCAATCAGCACCACCCCGAACACCCACTTGCCCGAACCCCGCGGCACCAGAAACCACGCCGTGCTCATGGCCAGCCCCAGGATCCCTCCCAGGCCGTACGCCCACCCAAGCGCTTCAACCTCCGACGCCGTGCTCGGGACGCCCGGCCCGGATTGTCCCGACTCCCGCAGGGCATCGAGAAACATCCCCGGATCGCTCACCATCGCCAGCCCCGAGAACGCCAGCAACGCCCCCAGCACGATCGTGACCACCAGATACGCCTTGAACCAAAGCACCACCCCCGGCCGACGCGGCGCCGATCCTTCGTCGAGTTCGTGCCAATCGCTCATCCGAACAGCGTATCGCGCCGCCACGCAAGAAGCCCGCGCTTACTGAACGCGGGCTTCCGATGATTATTGAATGACGTCGACCGGTTCACGGCCGGGGATGAAACCGCGCCAGGACTTCCTTGAGCCGTGAGCGATCCACGTGCGTGTACACCTCGGTCGTCGCGATGTTGCTGTGTCCCAATAACTCCTGCACGACGCGCAGGTCCGCCCCGCCCGCCAGCAGGTGTGTCGCGAAGCTGTGACGCAGCGTGTGCGGATGCACGTCGTCCAGCCCGGCCTTCTGGGCGTGACGCTTGACGATCTGCCACACCACCACCCGCGTGATCGGCTGGCCCGTCCGCGACAGAAACACCTTGAGCGTCGGCTTCTTCACCAGGTCCGGACGAAGATCATCGATGTACCGCTCCAACGCCCGCAGCGCCGGCCCGCCGATGGGAATGATCCGCTCCTTGTTGCCCTTGCCCATCACCCGCACGACCTGCAGCTCGCGCTGCAACCCCGTCACGTCCAGGGTCGCCGCTTCCGACGCACGCAGGCCGCCGGCGTACAGCAACTCCAGCAGCGCAACATCCCGCAGGTACAGCGCCGAATCCGCGTCGGGCGAAGCGATCAGCCGCTGCATGTCGTCCCGACCCAGCACGTTGGGCAGCTTCTTCCACCGCGCCGGTTGGCTGAGTTCTTCGGCCGGGTCGTGTTCGAGGATCTCGCGGCTCTTCATGAACCGCCCGAACACCCGGATCGTCGCCACATGCCGCGCGATCGACGAGACGGCCAGGCCCTTGTCCTGCAATTCGCGCAGGTGTTCCGTGATCCGGCCGAACGTGAGGTCTTCCCAGCCTTTGTGCTTCTGCTCGACCATCCACACCCACAAGTCGCGCAGGTCGGCCGCGTAGGCCGCGAGCGTCGCCGGCGCGAACCCGCACTCGACCTTGCAGAACGTGAGAAACTCACGAACCGGTGCGTCGAAGCGGGACACGGGCTTTTTCCCGGATGTTGCGGGGACCTGCGGCCGCAGCAGCGTCACCGGCTCGTCGGTCGTCAGGCGCAACGACGGCGTGCCCGTCGACCGTGAGCCCGACGATCCGGACCCCGGGGAAGCGCTCGCTTCGATTTCGTTGCGGCTCTTCGCGGGACGCGCCCAGGGGATCGGCGTGACCGGCGGTTGCAATGCGTTGGAGGGGTGGCGACTCAAAACCTTGTTGCTCCCAGGAGAGGCGTTGGTACGTCGGACAGGTCAAATGCCCCCCGCCCAGGCACGCGGCGAACGCCTCGTGCAGGCGGGTCAGCGACCAGTTGCCGGCACAGCTCGTGTGATCCAACTCGTGGAACGGACACGGCCGATCGGCTCCCGACATCTTCCATGACTTGGGCGTGACAAACGGCATGACGCCTCCCTGCGACATCCCAACCATCGGCCCACCCACCCTCACACGATCAAAGAAAATCGCCCGCCCAAGCCCACGGTCACCGACCGCAGACCCGACTCCCGATAACGTTGCACCCCATGCCACTCCAGCGCTACAAACTCACCCTCGCCTACGACGGCTCCGCCTTCCACGGCTGGCAGAAACAGCCCCGGCCCGACGGCCCGCCCTTCCGCACCGTCCAGGAAGAAGTCGAACGCGCCGTCCGCGAAGTCGTCCGACCCCCCTCCGGAAAAATCAATGTGCTCGGCGCTTCACGCACCGACACCGGCGTCCACGCCTACGGACAGTGCGCCCAGTTCGACGCCGACACCCCCGTCCCCCCCCAACGCATGGCCCGCGCCATCGCCGGCCGACTCCCCGACGACATCGACATCCTCCAAGCCGAGCCCGTCTCCGATGCCTTCAACGTCATCGGCGACGTCGTCTCCAAGCAGTACCGCTACCGCATCTTCACCGCACCCCGAAAACCCCTGGCCCTCCGGCACCTCGTCTACCACGGCTACGAACCCATGGATGTCCCGTTCATGCAGAACGCCGCCCGCGACCTCCTGGGCGAGCACGATTTTGAGGCTTTCACGAACGCGGGACACGGAAGGCAATCCACCGTCCGCACGATCCACGATTGCCGCGTCGAGCCCCACGACCTGCCCACCGGCCCGGAACTGCACATTGTCGTCAGCGGCAACGGCTTCCTCTACAACATGGTCCGCATCCTCGCCGGCACCCTCGTGGACATCGGCCGGGGCCGACTCCGCTGCGACAGCGTCCGCCACTGCTTCGACACCAACGACCGCCGCAACGCCGGGCCCACGCTGCCCCCGCAAGGATTGGCTTTGGAATGGATCCGGTACAAGGAAGACGAGCAAGAGCCACCGATGGACACGCATGCACCCAGATGAGCAACAAGTATTTTGTCTGCTTTCTCGGCATCGGTGTCTATCCGTGTCCATCCGTGGCTAATTTGCTCCCGTGAGAATCCTCCACGTCATCACCCGGCTCATCCTCGGCGGCGCCCAGCAGAACACCGTGATGTCCTGCGCCGCGCAGGTCGCCGCCGGCCACGAGGTGCATCTGGCGTACGGCCCGATCCACGGCCCCGAAGGCTCCCTGCTCGACGAAGCGAAAGCCAGCGGCGCAACGCTGCACGAGATCGCCAACCTCGTGCGCCCGGTCCGACCGGTGCGTGACTTCATGTGCCAGCTCGCGCTTCGTCGCCTGATCACGCGGGTTCAGCCGGACATCATCCACACGCATTCCAGCAAGGCAGGCATCGTCGGCCGTGCCGCCGCCCACGCGATGCGCCGCGGCGGCCGCCCCCTGGTCATCCATACCGTCCATGGACTGCCGTTCCATCCCCGGCAGAACCGGATCGTGCACGACCTTTTCGTCGCCGCCGAGAAACATGCGGCCCACCAGTGCGACCACCTCGTCGCCATCACCGACGCGATGGTCGATGCCTTCGTCGAAAAGAAGATCGCCCCGCGCGACAAGTTCACCGTCATCCCCAGCGGCGTCGATCTCGATCGCTTCGCCGCGCCACCCGCTCGCGTCTCAACTGGTCGCGCTCCGAACCGTCCCCCCACCATCGGCCTGGTCGCCCGCCTCGACCCGCTCAAGGGCCACCGTGACCTCATCGCCGCGCTGCCGCGCATCGTCGACGCGATCCCGGATGCCCGCATCGTCTTCATCGGCGACGGCTTCGACCGCGACGGCATCGTCACGGCCACCGACGCGTCGCCCCACCGCAACCGCATCGAACTGAGAAACCTTGTGCCTTTGGCCGCTATGCCCGCGGCGTACCGCGAACTCGACGTGTGCGTGCTGCCGAGTTATCAGGAAGGCCAAAGCCGGGTGCTCGTCGAAGCGCTCGCCAGCGGCTGCGGCATCGTCGCCTACGACGTCGGCGGCATCCCCGAAGTCTGCGTCCACGAATTCTCGGGCCTGCTCGTGCCGGTCGGCGATACCGACGCATTGGCACGGGCGATCGTGCGGATGCTGACGGACGACGCACTGCGGGAACGCCTTGTTTCGCAGGGACAAACGCACCTCCGCGGACGCTTCAGCGCCGAGACCATGAACCGCGACCTTCTCGCCCTCTACGAACGATTGGCGGGAGGCGGACGGGTCGCTTAAGCGACCCGTCCGTACGTGGATACGATCCTGTCATGCCCGAGCGCTTCACCGAGAAACGTGCCGCCAACGTGATCCACGAGATCATGCGGCAGCCCGAGCACCATGACGCCGACTACGCCGCGCACGACAAGCGGCTCAAGGTCGCGGCGATGTTCGGGTTGGTGCTTGTGGTATTCGGCCTGATCCTTGGCGACCAGATCAACTCGCCCGAAACCATCGGCATCGGCGTGGTGCTGGGCATCCTCGTGTTCGGCGTCGCGCTGTTCAAAGCCTCGGGCAATTACAAACGCGCTTACCGCAAGTTCGTCACCGCCCACATGGCCGACGACGGCACCTTCGCGTTCTGCCCGGCGTGCAGGTCACGCCAGCCCATCCACGAACACGAGCAAGGCCCGCGTACATGTCGCAACTGCGGTGTGCCGCTGTGGCGATTCGAGCCGCCACCCGACAATCCGAAACAAGCCGAGCGTCGCATGAAGCAGATCGACAACACGGCCGACCATCCCAAACGCAGCAAGCTCTATCGCGACGGAGACGACGTATGAACATCCTCGTCGTCGGACCGCACCCGGACGATCAGGAGCTCGGCATGGGCGGCGCGATCGCGCGCTTTGCAGCGCAGGGCCACAAGGTTCACCTCCTCGACATGACCAACGGCGAGCCGACGCCGCTGGGGTCGCCGGCGCAGCGCGAGAAAGAATGGACCGCGGCGACGAAGATCCTCGATGGCGGCACGGGCAACGTGACGCGGGAGCTTCTCGGACTGCCGAACCGGTTCGTGGAGCACACGATCGAAGCGCGTCACGCGGTGGCGGGCGTGATCCGTCGGCATCAGGCCGACTTGGTGTTTGTGCCCTATTTCGAGGATGCCCACCCGGATCATCTGGCGACGACCAACATCGTGCAGGATGCGCGCTTCGACGCCAAGCTCTCGAAGATTGATCTTCCCGGGCAGCCGATTTATCCCAGGCGGCTGATCTACTACTTCGCGACGCATCTGAAGATCGTGCCGCAGCCGAGTTTCCTGATCGACATCAGCGAGCAGATGGAAACCAAGATCGAGGCGATCCGGGCCTACGAGACGCAGTTCGTGTTGCCGGAGAAGAACGCGGCGGTGGTGGAGTGGGTGCGTCAGCAGAACGGGTTCATGGGGTCGCGGATCGGGGTGAAGTACGCCGAGCCGTTCTTCGTGCGCGAGCCGTTGGGGCTGGGGACGCTTGACGGACTGGTCGCTTAAGCGACCCGTCCGGTTAAGAACCCAGTCCGGCGAGGGTTTGTTGAGCGAGTTGTTGTTCGTCGCCCTGGAGTCGGGGTTGTGCGGCGGTGAGCAGTTCGCGGGCCCGGCCGGGCTGGTCGAGGTAGCGGGCGTAGATCAGGCCGAGGATCAGCTGGATCTGCGGCGTGTCGGCGTAGGCGCGGTATCGATCGAGGAACAGTTCGTATGCGGCGGCGGCGAGGGCGTGCTTGCGGTCGGCCATGAGCTGGTTGGCGACGTCGAGCTGCTGGGCCTGGGGCAGGACCTGAGTGGGATGTTCGTGGAGCAGCGCGGCGTAGGCGTCGGCGGCGCGGGGCAGGTCGTGCTCGGCGATGCATTTGGCGATGGTGCCGCGGCGCTGCATGAGTTCGCGCTGCTGGGGCGTGAGTTCGCCGGCGTCGCCGGGCTTGGGCGGGGCTTCGCCGCGTCCGGGGCGTGGGGTTTGCCAGGGGGTGTAGCCGGCCTTGCTTTGTTTCTTGAACGCGGCGCGGCGGCGTTTCTGATCGATGAGCGTGAGCATGTCGTACGGCTCGCCGGGGATCAGGCGCAGGAGCAGCACCGCCATCCCCGCGGCAAAGCCGAAGGAGTAGCCCGCCAGGTGCGCGCCGTAGGCGACGTTGCCGATACCCGCGAGGTTGAAGATCAGGTCCTGCGCCACGCGGAAGCAGATGAGCACGATGGCCGAGACGACGAAGGTGTCGATGATGAAGATGAACCAGTAGAAGATCGTGATGCTGGCCAGGGGGAACAGCGCGAGGAACGCGCCGGTGACCGCCGCGACCGAGCCGGACGCTCCGAGCACCGGCGAGTCGGCGAAGGTGATGTGCGCCAGTCCGGCCGTGACGCCGCCGGCGAGGTAGAAGGCGAGGTAGCCGAGCTTGCCGAGTCGGTCTTCGACGGCGTTGCCGAAGACGTAGAGAAACAGCATGTTGCCCAGCAGGTGCCAGAGGTCGGCGTGGAGAAACTGGTAGGAGAAGAACTGGAGGAACTCGGGGAAGTCGGGGTGCAGCCAGGCCTGGAACACCGGCGAGCTTTCGCGGAAGGCCAGCAGGTCCTGACGGTCGGCGACACCGCTTTGGAGCTGGTCGTAGTAGAGGCGGATCGCGGTATCGAGGCGTTTGGTTTCGCGTTCGGTGAACAGGAAGATCAGGATGTTGGCGGCGATGAGCGCGTAGTTGACCCAGGGCGTGGCGCGGAGCTTGCGATCGGTGCCGAGGGGGAAGAAGAGCATCTTGAGGAACCACGGATGAACACGGATGAACACGGATGAGCAGGGATGCAGCAGGGGCAGGCTAACCGCGGATTCCGAGCAGGAAGCAGGTTGCCACGGAAGGCGCGGAAGTCACGGAATCACCATCTTCTGTTTGGCGATGCTTGTGGAGTTTGATGCGGCATGGATTCCGGCTGGATGAATCTGCGTCGTCTGCGGAATCTGCGTTCGGTCTACTGATCGGTGTTCATCCGTGGCTTCATGGCGATGTCGGTTCCAGCGCGGTGACGATCCAGCCTTGCGGGTCAGCGCTTTCGGGGAAGGCGTCGAGCTGAGCGATGAGGCGGTGGGGACGCAGCGGGGGCAGGTCGCGGGGGTCGGTGAGTTGCCAGGCCGCGGTGAGTCGGCCGGCGTCGGACGCGGTGAGCAGCAGAGGGATCGGGCCGGGGAGGGTTTCGTCGGCGAGCGCGGTGGCGTTGAGTCGCAGCGCGAGTTGATCGGGCTGGAGTCGGTCCGGTGCGTCCACGGGCAGGAGTTCGACGACGGCGCGGATGCCCGGCCGGGCGGCGGCAAGGAGGCGCGGGTCGCGCAGGTCCAGCGGGATGGCTTCAACGACCAGGGTGTCGCCGACGGCGGCGGGGTCGACCTGGGAGGCGGCGTGGGGGGCGGTGAGTTCGGGCGTGTCGGGCGGGTTGTCAGAGTCGGCGTCGGGCGCGTTGGCGGGTTTGGCGGCGAGCAGGGCGACGGCCACGCCCAGCGAGCCGACCATGACGGTGAGGGTGGCGAGCAGGACCAGGGTGGTGCGTCGTCGTCGTTTGGCGGCGGCGTCCAGGGCACGGCGCTGCGCGACGGACTGGGCCTGCTGTTGGCGGAATTGCCTTGGCGAGGGCGGGTCGGCGGGCGCGGGTCGGCCGGCGGCCAGGGGTGTGGCCTGGGCGTCGGCGTCGTCGGGTCCGGGGTCGCCGGGGCCGCGCATGACGTCCGAGAGGCCCGACAGGCCGACGATGCTGGTGTCGTCGGCCGAGGCGCCCGCGGCGGAATCGCCGGGGCTGCGCTTGCGCGGAGGCGGCGGAGGAACGGCGGTTTCGGTGCCGACGGCCGGGCCGGGCTTTTCGGCGGGCAGGTTGGCGGCGGCGACGCGTTGGACGTGGTCGTGCTGGACACGCCAGATGGTGTGACAGCGGCCGCAGACCGTGACGGCGCCGGGTCGGACGAACGCGTGATCTTGGGCGGCGCCGCAGTGCGGGCACCGGAGCCGGTACACCATTTCTCCAGTCTAGATGTTTGGAGCGACCCGCTCTTGCGACGCGGGTTGCCGTACGCTGCGGGCATGAGCAAGCACGACCTGACGCCGCGCGTGGTTTCCGACGCCCCCGAGGGTGCGAGCCTGCCGTCGCTGCGTACGCCGCTGGGCCGATGCCCCGTGTCGGTGTTGCTTTATCCGTACGGCGCATCGCTCTGCCACGTCCACTTCCAGCCGGGCGATCAGACCGCCCCGCTGCTGTACGTCAGCCCCGACAGCCACCTCGACGGCAGCAAGCCCATCCGCGGCGGCATCCCGGTGTGCTTCCCGTGGTTCGGCGTGCACCCCACCGACCCCGACGCCGCCAAGCACGGAACGGTGCGCAACGAGAACTGGGACGTGATCCACGCCTTCGCCGACGACGCCCCCGGAAGCCAGGCAACCGGCCACGACGCCCCCGCCTTCGACGCTCTGCTGCGCACCCACACCGACAATTTCGAAGCGTCCTTTCGCGTCCAGGCCTTCGCCGATGACCAGGCCGGCGGCGGCACCCTCCGCCTGACCTTCACCGCCACCAACACCACCGACCAGCCCCAGCACTTCGAGCTCGCCCTGCACACCTACTTCGTCGTCGGCGATGTCGCGCAGGTTCACGTCACCGGCCTGCACGGCCACCGCTATATCGACAACCTCCGCGACACCCAGTCCCCCATGCGACCGCTCCGCCAACGCCACCGCTACACCGAAGACCGGCAACAGATCCGCTTCGACGGCGAGTGCGACCGGGCCTACCTGTCCGCCCCGGAAGGTGCGTCCGGCCCGATCACGCTCCACGACCCGGTCCTGCAGCGATCCATCGAACTCACCCAGACCGGCTGCCCCTCCGCCGTGGTTTGGAACCCGCACATCGAGACTTCCAAAAACTTCACCGACCTGCCCAACGACGCCTGGCCGGGGTTCCTGTGCATCGAATCCGGCCTGATCGCCGACGACGCCGTCATGCTCGAACCAGGGGCCGAGCACACCGCCGCAGTGACGATCCGCCAAAGCAAAGCGTGAAATCGCGCGGAATTCAGTTCATTTCCCCCGGTTTTGGAGTATAATTCTAGAATCTCACGCCAATTCGGCGTGGGCTTTTGTTTCACGGAGGTTCTGGATGTCGATACAACGCGGTTTGGTCGGTGGTTGGGGGACGCGGTCGCTGCTGGCGGCGGCCCTGGGGTTGGTATCGATGCCCGTCGCGGCACAATCGCAGTTCAACGCCCGCCCGACCATCAACGTCACCGGCTTCGGCAACGTGCCCACTGAAGGAACTTCGTCCCGCGCCTACGTCGCCAACGTCATTCAGGCCGAAAACGGCCTGGCGTCGTTCGAGGCCCTCAAAGCCCAGGCCGTCGCCGCCCGCACCTTCGCCTACTTCAAGATGCAGGGCCAGGGCTTCATCGACAACGGCACCAACGATCAGGTGTACGAAATCAACGGCAACGCGCCCGGCAGCATCCACTTCGCCGCCGCCCAGGCCACCGAAGGAGAGATCCTCTGGGTCCGCGACAACATCGGAACCCCCGCCGACGTGCTGATCGCCGCCTTCTACGTCGCCGGGTCCATCCCCTCGGCGTCCCGACCCTTCGACTTCGACAACCCCGGCATCATCGTCACCCCCGCCAACCCCGACGCCACCAACACCGAGCGCTTCGTCACCTACACCTATGCCAACGGCCTCTTCGGCGGCAACAACATCGGCACCACGCTGGGCTTCCAAGGAACGCCCAACAACCCCAACTGGCCCAACCGCGGCGCCCATAGCCAGAACGGGGCCGACTACCTCTCCGACAACTCCGTCAACTACCTCGACATCCTCAAGTACTACTACGGCTCGGACATCCAGATCCGCACGGTCGAAACCGCCGGCACCGGCGTCTCGCTGGGCCGAAAAGTTCTCACGGACTTCGACAACTACGGCTCCGGCCGGGCCTCCGACGGGATCATCAACGGCCACGAAGGCGTCTTCAACCGCGACATCGATCTCACTAAAAACGCCAGCGCCAACGTCACCGCCGCCGACGCCGTCCGCACCAACCAGTTCATTTTCGACGGCACGCACGCCCAGCGGCTTGATGTGACGCTCGATCCGGCGAGCGACGACGACTGGTTCGTCCGCCACGTCGCCGGTGCCCGCTACGCCGAGGCGACCGTGGTCGGGCGCGGCGGCGTGGTCGTCGGCACCGAGAGCCTCGAAGGCGAGCCGATGGCCAACCTCCAGTTCAACGCCACCGGTTCGGTCGGCGTGTACCTCCGCACCACCACCCCGGGCCTGAGCGCCTCGCTGGCCGTCGACGATGGCGGCGTGGGCGTCGCCAACGCCACCGGCGGCGGCGACCGAGGCCGGGCCCGTGAGCTCATCGCCGATGGCAATTGGCACCGCTACGAGTGGTTCCTCGAAGAGGCCGGCTTCTGGGAAGCCGGCGAACTCGGGGCCGACGGCATCCTCGACGCCGACCGCGTCTCGCTGGACTCGCTGCAGATCTTCGGCAATGCCGGACTTTCCGGGGGCGCCAGCGCCGCGAGCGTCTGGATCGATGAGTTCTTCTGGGACCCCAGCGCCGTTTTCACCATGCTGGCGGGCGATTACAACGGCAGCGGCAGCGTCGAACAGGGCGACCTGGACCTGGTCCTCAACAACTGGGGCCAGGACACCGCCCTCACCGGCACGCCCAACGGCTGGCTCTTCGGCGTGCCCACCGGCCTGGTCGGCCAAGGCGCCCTCGACGAGGTCCTCAACCACTGGGGCAGCGTTGCCGCCCCCAACTTCGCCGGCGTGGTGGTCCCCGAACCCGCCGCCGCATTCGCGCTGATGGGGCTTATCGGACTGACCTTCCGCCGAAAAAATCGCTGAGGCCGGGCGTCGCAGGCCAAGCGTTAAGGTTTTCCCCGATCGGGCGAATTAAAACGAACGGTCTGCACGTTCCGCCCGTAGACCATCCTCCGGTCACCCGGCCTATCCTTTTCACCGTACGCACCCTTTCCTCATTCAGGAGTTCCTCATGATCCGACTTCTCGCTTCCGCCGCCGCCTGCCTCGCCTTCTCGCTCGCTGCCCCGGTCAGCTTCGCCGCTCCCGTCGCTGGCATCGCGCCCATCGCCCTCGACGGCGACTGCGGCGGCTGCAAGGGCAAGGAAACCAAGCCCAAGGAAGAAAAGCCCGCCACCAGCTCGGTGGAAACCATGGGTGCCGAGTGCGGCGGCTGCAAGGGCAAGGACAAGCCCAAGGGCGACGAAAAGCCCGCCGCTTCGTAAATCAACCAACCACTTTGAATCTCACGAGACACCCGGTCCCCCGATCGGGTGTTTTTTTGCGTCCGCTGCCTTCAATAAAGCGGCGGCCGGTGGCCGCTGCGGGGACTTCGGTGGGCCGGATGTCGCGGGTTGCGCGTCAACACCCAGCCCCATCGCGCACTCCACAGCCGCCACCGGCGGCCGCTTTATACGAAGCGCTTCACCCCAGCGCCGGCAACGCCACCGCCGCGACCTTGCGGATGCCCGGCTTGGTCTGCAGCGTTTCGAGCAGCTCGGCGGGCGCTTGGCCGTCGAGCTTGAGCAGCATCAGCGCGGTGTAGCCCGCGCCGTCGGCGGTTTTCCGGCGGGCGATGGTCATGTCGGCGATGTTCACGCCGGCGGTGCCGAAGGCCGTGCCCACGGTCCCGATGATGCCCGGCGTGTCGTCGTTGCGGATGACCACCATCGAGCCGGCGGGCACCATGTCCATCGGGTAGCCGTTGATTTCGACAACGCGCGGCAGACCGTCGTCGTACACCCGTCCGACGATGCGGCGGGTTCGATCGACGTCGGGGGTGTCGGGCGCGGTGGCGCCGGCGGGGCCGGTGATGGTGAGCGTGAGTTGGCCGGCGGTGGGCGCGGCCTTGGCGTCGCCGTCACGGATCGTGGCGCTCACGGCGATGCCGCGCTGCTTGGCGACGTCGGCGACGTTGATGACGTTCAGCGGCGTGTCGAAGTGGCGGCGCAGCAAGCCGATGAGCACGGTGCGTTCGATCGTGCCCGCCGCGGGTCCGAGGTCCTGGCCGTTGAGTTCGACGTTGACCTCGGCGATGCCGCGCGTGACCATCGGGGCGATCAGCGTGGCCATCCGCGAGGACAGATCGACGTACGCCCGCTGCTTGTCGGTGAGGTCCACGCGGACGCCGCCGGCGTTGACCGCGCCGGTGATGCCCTCGCCACGCAGGTACGCCAGGCACGCCTTCGCAGCATCGACCGACACGGCGGTCTGCGCTTCTTCGGTGGACGCGCCCAGGTGCGGTACGGCGAGGATGCCCGGATGCTTCCTTAAGGGCGAGTCTTCGGCGGGCGGCTCCTGCGAATACACATCCAGCGCCGCGCCGCCGCACTGGCCCGAGTCGAGGGCTTCGAGCAGCGCCGCTTCGTCGACGATGCCGCCGCGGGCTGCGTTGACGACAAAGACGCCCTTGCGGCACTTGGCGAACGTCGCCGCGTTGAGCATGCCGGTGGTCTCGGGGGTCTTGGGCACGTGGAAGCTCAGCACATCGACGTGCGGCAACATGTCGGCAAAGTCGCGGAAGGTTTTCACCGTGTGGCCGGCGAGTTCGAGGTCGGTGTTCACGAACGGGTCGTAACCCACGACGTTCATGCCGAACGACAGCGCCCGCTCGGCGAACGTGCGCCCGATCCGGCCCAGGCCGACCACGCCGAGGGTCATGCCGTGCAGCTGCCGGCCCTGAAACTTGGCGCGGTCCCAGCGACCGTCGTACACGGCCCGCGAAGCCGGCCCGATCTTGCGGAGCAGGGCCATCAGCAGCGTGAACGCCAGCTCGGCGGTGGTGATCGTCGAGGCCTCGGCGGTGTTGACCACCAGGATGCCCTTGGCGGTCGCGGCGGGCAGGTCGATGTTGTCCACGCCCACACCGGCCCGGGCGATGACCCGCAGGTCGCCGGGATTCTCAAGCATGGCCGCGGTGACCTTGATGCCCGAGCGGACGATCATGGCATCGATCCCGCCGGCGGCGAGCAGCTCGGCGTACTGCGC
>CAZIXN010000006.1:0-17207 GCA_964543215.1 uncultured Phycisphaera sp. | reverse complement strand
AGCGGACGATCATGGCATCGATCCCGCCGGCGGCGAGCAGCTCGGCGTACTGCGCTTCGGCGAGGCCGGGCTTGTTGAGCACCGCCGCGTCGGGCTGAGCCGCCAGCCAGTCGAGGCCTTCCTGAGCGAGCGTGTCGGCGGCGAGAACGGTGTGGGTGGGCATGGCCATCGGTGGGGTTTTTGGAACGCCAAGACGCCAGGACGCCAGGACGCCGGGAAAAGCAAGGAAAAGAATCCGCTCGACAGTTCACAGCGATCCGTCACGCGGATGAATGGTGTATCGCAAATCCGATCGGTTTGCAGGCCTTGGCGGCCCGGCCTCTTGGCGGCTTGGCGATTTCAAACCGCCGCGGCCGCGAAAAACGCTTCGCTTGCGACATCCAGCGTGTGCCCGATCGCCGCGTCATCGTGGGCCGTGCCGACGAACCACGCTTCGAACGCCGAAGGTGCAAGCATCACGCCGCGATCGAGCATCGCCCCGAAGAACGCCGTGAATCGATCCGTTCGGCAGGCCGTGGCCTGGGCATAATTCGTCACGGGCTGGCCGAAGGTGTCCGTAAAGAACACCCCGAGCATCGAGCCGACACGCGTCAGGGTGATCGGGCAATCCGCACGTCCGGCCCTTTCGCGCAACCCCGCATCGAGTTTCGCCGAGGCCGCTTCGAGTTGCGAGTACGCCGCCCCGCCGTCGGCCGACAGCGCCGCGAGTTGGGCGAGCCCCGCCGCCATCGCCAAGGGATTGCCGCTGAGCGTACCGGCCTGATACACCGGGCCGTCCGGCGAGACGTTTCGCATCAGATCTTCCCGCCCTCCGTACGCGGCGCAGGGCAACCCGCCGCCCATCACTTTGCCCAGGCACGTCAGGTCCGGCGTCACGCCGTAAAGCGCCTGCGCCCCGCCGTACGCCACGCGAAACCCCGTCATCACTTCGTCAAAAAGCAGCGGCACGTCGAACGCATCGCACAAATCACGCAGCCCCTGCAGATAGCCCTCCTGTGGCGGAATGCAGCCCATATTCCCCGCGACCGGCTCGACCGCCATGCACGCCACGTCCCCCCGAAATCTCTCCATCGCTTCGCGGACCGCCACCAAATCGTTGTACGGCACGAGCACCGTGTGCTCCACGACGCTTTTCGGCACGCCCGGGCTGCTGGGCACGCCCAGCGTCGTCGCGCCCGACCCCGCCGCCACCAGCAGCGCATCGGTGTGGCCGTGATAACACCCGGTGCACTTGATGATTTTGTTCCGCCCCGTCGCCGCACGGGCCAGCCGGATCGCGGACATCGCCGCCTCCGTGCCGGAGTTGACGAAACGCACCACGTCCACGCCCGGCAACGCATCCACGATCTCCTCTGCCAGCGCCGTCTCCGCCTCGGTGGGCATCCCGAACGTCGTGCCCTTGCCCAGCGCTTCGGTGACCGCGGCCGTGATCCGTGGATCGGCGTGTCCCAGAATCAGCGGGCCGTAGCTGCCGACGTAATCGACATACCGGTTGCCGTCCACATCCGTCACCCACGCCCCCTGCCCGGACACCACCGTCACCGGCTCCCGGCCCACCGCCCGATACGCCCGCACCGGCGAACTCACCCCGCCGGGCATGACTCGTTTGGCCCGTTCGTGGGCCGTCCGCGAATTCCGATAGCGATCATCCTGCATCCCGCGAGCCTAGCCGCCGGATTTCGTTGCGTCGCACGGGCCCGGCGATTGCCCGCCGCAACCCGAATTTTATTGGGTTTTTACCGGGGAAGGGGTAAACTCGCCTTTCCGCGGCAACCCCGCCGACCGGCCCCGCACGAAGTTCCGCCCTCATGGTTTCAAGCCCCCCCTGCTCCGGCTTCGCCGCCGCCATCGGTTGTGTCGCCCATGTCGCTCGTGGCCTCGCCACCACCGGTGCCGCCGCGCTCGCGGCCAGCCTGCTCGCCGTCGCCGTGACGCTACCCGCCGCCGCCCAGTTCGACCCCCGGCCCCGCCTGCTGGTCACCACCGACATCGGCGGCGACCCCGACGACCAGCAATCCCTCGTCCGACTCCTCGCCCACGCCGACGCCTTCCGCATCGAAGGACTCATCGCCTCGGCCCGCGGCACGCCCGGCGAAGTCGAAGGACCCCAGCCCCAGCCCGGCCAGATCATCGGCCGCATCAACGCCTACGGCCAGCACCTCAACAACCTCCAGACCCATAACCCCAACTTCCCCTCCGCCGCTTCACTGCTCGCCAAAGTCCACACCGGCAACGCCAACCGCGGACTCCAGACCCTCCTCCCCGGCAACGGCACCGACGGCTCCAACGCCATCATCAACGCCGTCGACGCCTCCAACGAACCGCTCCACGTCACCATCTGGGGCGGCGCCACCGAACTGGCTCAGGCCCTCACCGACGTCCAGGCCACCCGCACGCCCGAGCAGGTCCGCGATTTCACCAACAAACTCCGCGTGCACAGCATCAACGACCAGGACGGCTACGCCGACGCCGCGGATGGCACGCTGTCGTGGATCAAATCCAACTTCCCCACGATGTTCATCATCGACCCCACCCCCGCCGGC
Organism: uncultured Phycisphaera sp.; assembly: GCA_964543215.1. Taxonomy (GTDB): domain Bacteria; phylum Planctomycetota; class Phycisphaerae; order Phycisphaerales; family Phycisphaeraceae; genus CAZIXN01. The sequence continues at coordinate 14,664 of CAZIXN010000006.1, read as the reverse complement.
GCGGCGTCCGACGACATCTTCCGCCGCTTCGACTCCACCTACCGCGGCATGTACCAGAACGATTCGACCAACGGCAGCAGCACGCCCATTGCCCTGGTCCCCGACGAGGTCGCCGCCCTGGGTACCCAAGCCTGGGTCGACGACAACATCCGGCTCAACCACGGCGCGCTCGGGGCCCTCTACCCCAGCGACGTCAACCAGAACCCCAATACCGATCGCAACACCACGGGCCTCAAAGAAGGCGACACTCCGTCGTGGTTCTCCTTCTTCGCCAACGGCCTGGCCGACCCCGACGACCCCACCCAGGGCAACTGGGGCGGCCGATACCAAGCCGCTGGCAACGGCACCAACCACTACGTCCCCGCCTTCGACGACCTGCCCGACCACAACCATCCCGGACAAACCATCACCGACCCCGCCGCCCAGGCCAAATGGACCGTCGCCCGACACCGCCAGGCCTACCAGAACGAATTCGCCAACCGCATGGACTGGTTCGTCACCGAAAACTTCAACGACGCCAACCACCCCCCCACGCCTTTCGCCGGCATCCCCTCCAACCCCAAGCGACAGCGCGTCGCCACCAACGGCTCCGCCTTCCTGCTCTCCGACGGATGGTTCGATCCCGACGGCGACACCCTCGCCTATTCCTGGTGGCTTTACGAAGAAGCCGGCGTCGGCGAGGTGCCCCAATCCCTCCGCGACACCCTCGCCGCCGCCACCTTCGACTCGCTGTTCCTCGACCTCGCCGGCGTCGAGTCCGGCAGCGAACTGCACCTCATCCTCGAAATCACCGACGCCTCCGCCGACCTCCCCTTCACCCGCTACGAACGCTTCATCGTCCAGGTCGGCACCCGGGTGATCCCCGAGCCCACCGCCGCCGCATTGGCGATAACCGCCGCCGCTGCGCTCGCCCGCCGCCGCGCCTGACCCAAACCGAATCTTCCGGCCTGCTCCACCGCCCCCGGGCGCACCTGCGCGCATCACGCATTGGACAAACCCGAAATCATTGCATATCGTCTACCCAACACCCGGGGATAGGCATACCAACCCCGAACCGATCACCGTGTTTCTACCCACCACTCCCCTTGCCTTTTAAACCCCTTGCCGGACGCTGTGTGCATCGCCGATGCGCACGACCGGATTTTTTTGCTACCCCCATCGCTGGAGCCCGCCGTGACCAAAGAACAACTGATCGACCAACTACACCAGGCCATCGCCCCCACCATCGAGAAATTCGCCGCCCAGCCGTCGCCCGAGGCCGCGCAGTTCGATGACCACCGCAAGAAGCTCGAGAAGCAGAAAGCCGACGCCAGCAAAGTCTTCGACGAAGGCTCCGCCGCCTACAACGCCGCCATCAACGCCATCGACGAAGAGCTCAAAGGCCTGAAGGTCGACGACCGGACCCAACGCAAACAGAACCTCCAACTCGCCGCCGAAGCCATGGTCACCGTGGGCAACATGCTCCGCGTGCCGCTCAAGCTCCGCGACACCGGCAAGATCACCGCCAAGGCCGGCAAGTGGACCGGCTCGAGCGGCGGCGGCGGCAAACGCACCCGCAAGACCAACGAGCAGATGGAGCAGGAAACCCAGCAGGTGCTCAAAGCCCTGCCCGGCAGCAAAAAAGACTTCGTGTCCAAGTCCGAAATCGCCGGCAAAGTCGGCTTCGATCCCCAGTCCGCCCTGCTCAAGCTCAAGCGCGAAGGCGAAGCCGAATCCAACGGCGTCCGCGGGGCCGGCGGCGGCTGGCGACGCGCCTGAGCGCACCGACATCCCTCACGCACGTGGAGGCCGCGTGGCGTCAACCGCCCCGCGGCCTTTTTCGTTCAGCCCCGAAGCTCAACCCCATGATCGCGACGCAGCGCCGCCACCGCCGCGTCCACACACGCCTGCACGTCCTCGCCCGTCAGCGTCCTTCCGGCCGCGCGGAACGTCAGACGCACGCCCAGGCTCGCCGCGCCGTCCTTCACCCCCTTGCCCGCGTAGCGATCAAAACACCCGATCGATTCGAGTCGCACATCGCCCGACGCACCGTCGCAGGCCGGGCGGATCGTCTCGCACAGCGCCGCAAACGGCACGCCCTGATCCACGACCAACGCCAGGTCCCGCACGCTGCTGGGGAACCGCGGCAACGGCTCGTACCGCCGAACCGGCAAACCCCCCGTCGCCGCGTGCAGCGCTTCGAGATCCAACTCAAACGCGAACGCCGGCCCGGCGACCTGCGTGGGCTTGAGCGTCGCCTTGTCCAACTCGCCGAAGTGCCCGAGCACCGGGCCATCCGCCAACGAAACCTTCGCCGCCCGGCCCGCCACGAGGCCCGGCGATTTCGCCGCCGCGAAACACGCCGACGCCGCATCCAGTCCCGCACGCTCCAGCAGGTTTTCGATCAGGCCCTTCACGCCATAAAAATCGCTGGCCGTCGACGCATGCCAATCCACGTCGCGCTGCGCACCCGCCACGACGCCGCCGAGCTTCCACGTGTGCCGCAGACCCGACTCCGCCGCCGACACTTGGCCATCGGCCGGCTTCACCTGGGCCGCCGCCGCAAAGGCGCGATCCATCTCGAAGAACCGGAACCGGTCGCTGCCCCGCCGCGCGCTGCGGTCCGCCGCCTTGAGCACCGAACCCACCAGCGTCCGCCGAACCGACGAAAGGTCCGCGTTGAGCGCGTTGGCCAGACGCACCGGCTCGGTATGTCCGGGGACCATCGGCTCGGGCGAGCCGTCGGTCAGCGGCAGGCTGCGACACTCCAAAAACCCCTCCGCCACCAGGAAATCCGACAGCTTCACCCGCAGAGCGTCCAGCGAACTCCGCCCGCCCTGGGCCGGCGGCGACGCGGCGCCCTGCGTCGGGATCGTGTCGTACCCCCGCAGCCGGGCGACGTCTTCGATCAGCACCACCACGTCGTCCGCATCCACCCGCCAGGTCGGCACGGTGACCTTCAACGTCGCCGGATCCTGCGTCGGTTCGCAGCGGTGCCCGAGCTTCCGCAACTGCGTGGCGATCTCCGCCGCATTCAGCTCCACCCCCAGCAATCGCGACGCCTTGCCCGACGGCAGCTCGTACGTCACCGCCGGCGTCGCACGCACCCGACGATCAATCGCCGGCCGCGCGACCGTGCCGCCCGTGAGCCGCGCGATCAACGTCGCCGCCCGACGAAACGCGCCTTCCAACATCGCGTTGGCGTCCACGCCCCGCTCGAAGCGGTACGACGAGTCCGTCGCGATCCGCGTCGCCCGCGCGGTCTTGCGGACGCCGGTCCGTTCGAAGTGCGCCGCTTCGAGCAACAGGCGAGTGGTTGTCGTGCGCGTCTGCGTGTCGGCCCCGCCTTTGATCCCCGCCAGCGCTACAGGACGGTTCGCATCCGCGATCACCAACGTCGGCGGCGCACCGTCCGGCACCTCCAACGCCTCGTCGCCCAGCAGCGTCAACGACTCCCCCGCCTCGAGCAGACGCACGTGGATCGCGCTCCCGCCGATCGTGTCCAGATCGAAGGCGTGCAGCGGCTGGCCCCACTCGAACATGACGAAGTTCGTCACGTCCACCACCGCGTTGATCGGCCGACCGCCCAGCGTCAGCAACGCCGAACTCAGCCAGGCCGGCGAACCCGAAAGCCCCTCGCCGCCCACCGTCACGCCCTCGATCACGCCGCCCAGATACCGCGAGCAGCGGTCGGGCACCGCGATCGTCACGGCCAGATCGTCGCGGTCCTTCTCGCTCAGCTCGATCGCGTCAAACTCGGGCGGCACCATCTCGCAACCCAGCGCCGCCGCGCATTCCCGCGCGATACCGATCAGACCCAGACAGTCCGGCCGATTCGGCAGGATGCTCACGTCCAGCAACGACTCATCACCGACCTGCGCGACGTCCACGAAGCGCTTGCCCGCCAGCGACGCGTCGTCCCAATGCTGCAAGCCCGTGCCGCGCGCGAGCAGGCCCATCTCGCCGTCCAGGCCGATCATACCCTGAGACTCGTGGCCCGCGACGGGTTTGGCTTCGACGTGTTTGCCCCCCGGAAGGGTGGTGCCCACGGGCACGACAGGCACGACCCAGCCGACCTGAAGCGCGTGGCCCGGGCCGACCACGACCGGAACCGTCGCGCCACCAAGGTTCACCCGGCACGCCCGCAGCCCCGCCGTCCCCGGCAACGGCGACACGTCTTCGAGCACGCCGAGCTTCACCTCCCGCAGCGCCTCGCCCAGCCGATGTTCCTCTTCAACCTCGATGCCCGCTCGCATGAGCGCATCAAGCAACGCATCCGTGGAGCACGGCCGACTGAGGTACTTCTGGAGTAGCGCGGTGTTGAGGAGCATGGTGATTCCGAAGCCCACGGATTCAATCCGTGGGCTTCCGGGGAACTAGAACTGCCGCAGGAACGCGTCTTCGTTTTCGTAGAGCAGGCGGATGTCCGCGAGGCCGTGCCGCTTCATCGCGATGCGGTCGATCCCTAAGCCGAACGCGAAGCCCTGGTACACGTCCGGGTCCAGCCCGCCGTGCCGCAGCACCTCCGGCCGGGTCATGCCCGCGCCCAGGATCTCCATCCAGCCGCGCTCGGTCATCACGTCCACCTCCGCACTGGGCGTGGTGAACGGGAAATAACTCGGCCGAAACCGCAGCTCCGCACCGGCGCCAAAGAGCGCCTCGGCCAGCTTCAAGAGCGTCGCCTTCAAGTCCGCAAACCCGATGTTCCGGTCGATCGCCAGCGCATCGAGCTGGTGGAACACCGGCATATGCGTCGCGTCCACCTCGTCGTTGCGGTAGCACCGGCCGAAGGTCATCGCCCGCAGCGGCGGCGTCTTCCCCGCGTCCAGCATCGCCCGCATCGCGCGGGTCTGGAACGCCGAGGTGTGCGTCCGCATCACATGGCCCGACGGCGTATAGAACGTGTCGTGCATGTCCCGCGCGGGGTGCCAGTCGGGCGTGTTGAGCGCATCAAAGTTGAAGTGCTCGGTCTCGATCTCGGGGTAGTCGTCGTACGAAAACCCCAGCCCGATCATCACCTCCTTGACCCGCTCGGCCGTCTGCATCAGCGGGTGCCGTCGACCGACCGTGGAACGAATCCCCGGCAACGTGACATCCAAGCCGTCCGCCGGCCCGACGCCCGACGCCTCGAACGCCGCCAGCCGTTGGGCCAGCTGCGCTTCGATCGCCTGCTTCACCGCGTTGAGCTTCGCGCCGAAGGCCGGCTTGTCGTCCTTGCTCAAGTCCTTGAGCAAGCGGTTCATCCCCGCCAGCGGCGCCTTCTTGCCCAGCGACGCCACCTTCGCCGACTCCAACGCCTTGGCGTCCGTCGCCGACGCGATCGCGTCCCGGGCCTGCCGCTGCAGGTCGTCCAGCTCTGCGAGAAGTTTTGAAAGCGCTTCCGACAAGGGGTCGGCAGTGTACGAGTGCCCCCCACCAGCGGCAAACCCCAAGCCCGCCCGTCTAAAGCGGCGGCCGGTGGCCGCCGACGCGACGCACATTGGCGAGAGTCCGCAGCAAAGGTTCGCCGAACGCAATCGGCGTGCCGCCCACTCCGGCGGCCACCGGCCGCCGCTTGATCGCCGCGTTCATCCGTGGTTCAACCTCCCCGATTCGCAAAAACCTCCACCCTCGATACAATCCTAAACCGCGCCGCGCCGCCCCGTGTCCGTGCGCTCGACCCTCGACCTGGCCGGTGTTCCTCGGACGGTGTGTCCGACCCGACTCGGTGAGTGGTGACCCTCCCCCGGAAGTTTTTTCGTCATGTCCATCACCGACACCAAGAAGACCGAACTGATCCAACAATTCCGCCGGGACGACAAAGACACCGGCAGCCCGCAGGTGCAGGTCGCCATCCTGACCCACCGGATCAAAGAGCTCACCGAGCACCTCAAGCAGCACAAGCACGACTACGCCAGCCAGCGCGGCCTGTTGCAGATGGTCAGCAAGCGCCGCCGGCACCTCAACTACCTGATCAAGACCGATCGGGCCGGCTACCAGGAACTGATCTCGACGCTGGGCCTGCGTCGCTGAACCCACTCTCTCTCTCGCGGGCCGCGGCGGAAACGCCCCGGCCCGCTTTTTTCGATGTCGGTCGCCGGTGTGCGGTCGGCCCGCCCGACGGCGGCTGGGGCGTGAGAGCAAGAATCAAGACCCTCGCCCCCCGAGGATTGTGATTCCTGCTCTTTCACCGGTCCGGCTTCCGCGGAGAACCCTTCGGGCGGTTCTTCCCCATCTCTCCGCATCGGACGCCAAACGCGTCCGGGAAAGCTGTGACCATGCCCGTGCATCGCGCCCAACTCGAACTCGGCGGACGAACCCTCTCCCTGGAAACCGGCAAGCTCGCCAAACAGTGCGACGCCGTCGTCGTCCAGTACGGCGAAACCGTCGTGCTGGGCACCGCCGTCACCGCCGAACCCCGACCGGGCCTGGACTTCTTCCCCCTCACCGTCGACTACCGCGAGAAAGTCTCTGCGGCCGGCAAGTTCCCCGGCGGCTTCCGCAAACGCGAAGGCGCCCCCAACAACAAAGAAATCCTCACCATGCGGAACATCGACCGGCCCATCCGGCCGCTGTTCCCCAGCGGCTACATCGACGAAGTCCAGATCCAGTGCTGGGTCCTCGCCTACGACGGCCAGAACGAGCCCGACGTCCTGGCCGGCATCGCCGCCGCCGCCGCCCTGTCCATCAGCCCCGCGCCCTTCCAAGGCCCCATCGGCAACGTCCGCGTCGGGCGCATCGACGGCAAGCCCGTCATCATGCCCACCAAGGCCCAGGAAGCCTACTCCGACCTGGACCTGCTGCTCTGCGGGCACGACGACGGCCTGAACATGATCGAAGTCGGGGCCCACGAAATCCCCGAAAACGAAATGCTCGAAGCCATCGCCTTCGGCTATGAGCACGTCAAGCAGGTCGTCGCGCTCATCAAGCAGCTCCAGGACAAGGCCGGCAAACCCAAGCAGGTCTTCACGCCGAACATGCCCGCCGAAGTCAAGTCCAAGGTCGCGGCCTTCGGCCCGGAACTCCGCAAAGCCAAGACCGCCGAGGGCACCAAGCTCGACCGCCAGGACGCCGTCCGCAACGCCAAGAGCGCGTTCAAGAAGGCCAACTTCCCCCCCCCGGCCGCCGAGGCCGGCGTGGGCGTGTGGAACGCCTATCAGGACACCATGAAGGCCGTGGGCGTCGCGCTGCACGACCTCGAAGAAGACATCACCCGCGAAATCATCCGCTCGGGTAAGCGCACCGACGGCCGAAAGTTCGACGAACTCCGCAACATCGAGTGCGAAGTCGCCGTCCTGCCCAAGGTCCACGGCTCGGGCCTCTTCCAACGCGGCGAAACCCAGGCCCTCGTCGTCGCCGTGCTCGGCACCGGCAAGGACGAACAGATGGTCGACGGCCTCGACGAGGAATACGCCGAGAAGTTCTACCTGCACTACAACTTCCCGCCCTTCTCGGTCGGCGAAGCCAAACGCATCACCGGCCCCGGCCGACGCGAAATCGGACACGGCATGCTCGCCCAACGCGCCCTGGCCCCCGTCCTGCCCGACGTCGACAAGTTCCCCTACACCATCCGACTCGTCTCGGACATCCTCGAGTCCAACGGCAGCTCGTCCATGGCCTCGGCCTGCGGCGGAACGCTCGCGCTCATGGACGCCGGCGTGCCCATCAAAGCCCCCGTCGCCGGCATCTCCATCGGCATCATCGCCGGTAAAGACGGCAGCGACGACGTCTACCTCACCGATATCCAGGGCGAGGAAGACCACTTCGGCGACATGGACTTCAAAGTCACCGGCACCCGCGCCGGCATCACCGCCATCCAACTCGACCTCAAGACCCGCGGCCTGACCATGGCGCAGATCGAAAAGACCTTCGGGCTCGCCAAGAAGAACCGCCTCGAGATCATCGACATGATCGAAAAGGCCATCCCCGCGCCCCGCAAGGAAATCGCGCCCTCCGCGCCACGCATGCTCGTCACGACGATCAACCCCGACAAGATCGGCAAGCTCATCGGCCCCGGCGGCAAAAACATCCGCGCCATCCAGGACGCCACCGGCGCGAAAATCGACATCGAGGAAGACGGCACGGTCTACATCTCCGCCGTCGGTGCCGGCAAGGCCGAACGCGCCCTCGAAGAAGTCGAGAAAGTCTCTGCCGAAGTCAAGGTCGGCCAGATCTACACCGGCCGCGTCACCAGCATCAAGGACTTCGGCGCCTTCGTCGAAGTCATCCCCGGGCAGGACGGCCTCTGCCACGTCAGCGAACTGTCCAACGACTTCGTCAAGAACGTCGCCGACGTGGTGAAAGTCGGCGACAGCGTCCGCGTCAAGGTCATCCTCGTCGACGACCAGGGCCGCGTGAAGCTGTCCCGCAAGCAGGCGATGATCGAAGAAGCCGCCCACGCCTGAGCTTGACGAAAACCCAACCCACCGAAGCCCACGGATGCAATCCGTGGGCTTTTTTCTTGCGCTCACCGTAGGATCGCTCCCGCCGTGTGCCCGCCGAACCCCGCGGCGAACACCGCGTGGCAACCGTCCGCAATCCCTTGCGTCTCCGGTGAAACCGGCATCGCCGCGCCGCGCATCGGCGACCGCAGCCACGGCATCGGCGGACGCCTTTTCGTCCGCCGCATCAGACACGCCAGCACCAGCGACACCAGCCCCGCCGACCCGAGCGTGTGCCCCAGCGCGCCCTTGCTCGCGTAGACCGACACCGGCTCGTGCGCCTGCGTCATCTCCCGCTCGGCATTCAAGACCTCCGCCAGCATCCGCAACTCCGTCGCGTCGTGCTCGCGCGTCCCCGGGGCGTGCGGGTGCAGCGCCGCGATCGGCCGACCCGCCAGCAGCCGCCGCGCGACCTCGCGCAACGCCGACATCGCCTGGGGTGGCCGCAGCGCGTCGAACGCCTCCGCCAGGCACGCCGTGTCCAACAACTCGGGCGCCGTTGAGCTGCCCTGCATCGGCCACGCAATTCCCGGGGGCACGCCGCGCAGCACGACCGCCACGCCCACCTCCGCCAGCGTGAACCCGCCGCGCGCTTCATCCAGCGGCGCAGCGCGATAGCCCTCCAAGGTCAGCGGCGCGAGCACGCCCAGCCGGCGGTACGAATGCACGAACATCGGCGTCAGCGCCGCCTCCGCCGAAACCACCAGCGCGCTCTGCGCCTGGCCGTGCAAGATCGCCCGCCGGGCCCGATCCAACGCCACCAGCGATGACGCACACGCCGCCACGCAGTGCCCGCGAATATCGACGCCCGTGCGCCGAGACAATTCCGACGCAAGCCATTGATGCGGCCCGAGCGCCGCGGCGTGGGGCGGCCCACCGTCCGCCGCTCGCTCCAGCGCCACCACCGCGCCCTTGCTGCACCCGCACCACGTCGGCAGCCCCAGCGCCTCGGCCCCCGCCTCGGTGATCGCTTCGCGTGCCGCGCGCTCCGCCAGCGCGATCGCGGGGTCCACGGGATCGTGCCGGGCGATTTTCACCCCGCCGACCTTCCGCGCGATGTTGAACGGCGTCGTGTCCTCGTCGAGCTGCGCCAGGCGGTCCGCGATCGTCCGGCCCGACAGCAGCGCACGGAACGTGGACCAGGCGTCATGGCCCAGCGGCGTCACCAGGCCCAGGCCCGTGACGGCGACGCGGATGCGGCGGGTGGAGCGAGGTTCGAGCAAGACGGAAGATCGTACGGCCCGCCGCCGGCGCGGGTAAGCTGGAGGATGCGGAATCGCACGCGCGGTGCGGCCTCGCGCGTTTCCCTCGATCGCCATGGCTCAAGCCCCGACCAGCTCGACCAACCCGGCCGCCGCCTCGACCGCCGTCGGCCCGGCGCAGCGCGTGAGGCTCTACCGCTGGTGCCGGCTGTCGCGCAGCATCGACCTCAAGCAGCGCGACCTGACCTCCGCCGGCGAAGCGCTGTTCCACATGCCCACCACCGGCCACGAGGGCATCGCGGCGCTGGGCCTGTTCCTCCAGCCTCAGGACTGGCTGCACGTCCACTACCGCAGCAAGGCATTGCTCGTCGCACGCGGCCTGCCGCTCGAACAGTACTTCCATTCGCTCCTGAGCAACGCCAGCGACGACAACCTCGGCCGGATGATGGGCTGCTTCCACGCATCGCCGGAGCTGAACATCGGCCCCATGGTCGTGCCCACCGGCAACCACGCGCTGCAGGCCGTGGGCGTCGCGACCGAGCTCGCCGATCGCTCCAGGCGAGCGGGCAAGCCGTGCGAAAGCGTCGTCGTCTGCGGCGTCGGCGACGGCACGACGCAGCAGGGCGAAGTGCTCGAAGCGATCGCCGAGGCGGTGCGTCGCCGGCTGCCCGTGCTCTTCTACGTCGAAGACAACCGCTTCGCGATCAGCACCCACACGCCCGGCAACACCTTCTTCGACCTGCCCCACGGCCCGGCCGATTCGTTCTACGGCCTGCCGATCCATCGCTTCGACGGGCTGGACGTCTTGCCGGAGCTTGACGGCATCGCCTCACTGGTGCGTGCGGTCCGCCACGGCGGTGCGCCCGGCCTGATGGTTCTGCGCTGCGAGCGCCTCACGAATCACACCAACGCCGACGACCAGCGCATCTACCGCACGCCCGAAGAACTCGACACCGCCAAACAGTCCTCCGACCCGCTGGTGATCCTGCGACAGCGGCTGATCGCCGAAGGCGACCTGGAACCCGCCGACCTCGACAAGCTTGATGCCGAGATCGATGCTCAGGTCCGAGACGCCGCCGAGTTGGCCCGACGCATCGGCGAACCCGTGACCACCTTCGACGCCAAGCGCCCGCTGCCCGCCGACGTCACGGCCGAGGACGCGGAATACGTCGGCGACCGCACGCACGACCAACAGCTCATGATGATCGAGGCGATGCGCGAAACCCTGCGGCATCACCTGCAAAGCGACGCCGACGTCGCGCTCATGGGCCAGGACATCGAAGACCCCAAGGGCGACGTGTTCGGCCTGACCAAGGGCCTGAGCACCGCGTTCCCCGGGCGTGTCACCAACGCTGCGCTCACCGAATCGACCATCGTGGGCACGGCGATCGGCCGGGCCATGGCGGGCGGGCGGCCGGTGGCGTTCTGTCAGTTCGCCGACTTCCTGCCCAACGGCATCAACCAGATCCTCAGCGAACTGGGCACGATCCACTGGCGCACCGGCGGACGCTTCGAGTGCCCGGTGATTCTGATGGTCACCTGCGGCGGATATCGCCCGGGGCTGGGGCCGTTCCACGCGCAGACATTCGAGAGCATCCTCGCGCACGTGCCGGGCGTGGATGTGTTCATGCCCTCCGATGCGGGCGACGCCGCGGGCCTGCTCAATGCGGCGTTCAAGAGCCGCCGCCCCACGGTGTTTCTGTATCCCAAGGTGTGCCTCAACGATCGCTCGCGCACGACGAGCAAGGACGTGAGCACACACCTCGTCTGTCCGGGCAAGGCGCGGCGTTTGCGGGAAGGCGTCGATCTCACGCTGGTCGCGTGGGGCAGCACGGTCGGCCTGGCGCTGGACGCGGCCGACACGATCCAGGCCCAGACCGACCGCACGCTCGACGTGTTCGATCTGCGCAGCATCGATCCGTGGGACGCCGAGGCCATCACGCAGAGCGCGAAACGCACGGGCAAGCTCGCGGTGGTGCACGAGGACAACCTCACCGCCGGCTTCGGCGCGGAGGTGGTGGCGGAAGTGGTCGAGCGCTGCGCGAAGGAAGGCGTGAGCGTGGTGGCGCGGCGCATCGCCCGGCCGGACGTGCCGATCCCGCAGAACTTCGCGAACCAGCTCGAAGTTCTGCCGAGCTATCGGCGGACGCTGCGGGTGTGCTGCGAGATGCTCGGCCTGTCGCTGTCGTTCGACGCGGAGGTGCTCGAGGGCGGCGAGATCGAGACCCTGATGATTCCCGGGTCCAGTCCGGCGGATCAGGTGGTGACGGTCACCGAGTGGCTTTGCAAGGTCGGCGACCCGGTGAAGGCCGGTCAGCACATCGCGGACCTGGAGGCGGACAAAGCGGTGTTCGAGTTTGCCGCGCCGGCGGACGGCGTGGTCGAGGCGTTGCTGCTGCCCGAGGGGGAGCAGGTGGATGTGGGCAGCCCGATGATGAAGATCCGCAAGCCCGCGGCGGCAGACCCCGGATCGACCTCCGGGGCTGAGGGCGGCGCGGTGGATCCACGTGATTTGCCGGTTTTCAAGCGGGAGCTGCGGGAAAACAAGGGCACGCCACGGATCGGTGAGGCCGCAGCTTCAATCCAAAAACAAAAATCAAAAATCAAAAATCCGCGAGACGCCATCGTCTACCTCTCGCCGATCAGCGTGGTCGAGGGGAGGCAGCGGCTGACCAACGACGACCTGATCCGCCGGTTCCCCGGCCGCAGCGGCGACGACATCGTCAAGCGCACGGGCATCGAGAGTCGACCGATCGTCGGCCCGGACCAGACGGCGCTGTCCATGGCGATCGACGTGGCTTCGATGTCGCTCAAGCAGCAGGGGCTGACGCTCGACGACCTGACGGGCATCGTCTGCCACACCACCACGCCGCCGCTGAACACGCCGTCGATGGCGTGCATGGTGCTGGCGGGTCTGGATACCAAACGAGGCGCGAACGATCCCTCGCTCAAGCCGGCCCAATGCATGGTGTACGACGTGAACGCCGCGTGCAGCGGCTGGCTGTACGCGCTGGACGCGGCGTACAACACGGTGCGCGACGATCCCGATGCGGTGCTGCTGGTGGTGACGACCGAAGCGCTGTCCCGGGTGGTGAATCCGACCGACTTCGACACCGCGATCCTCTTTGGCGACGCGGCAACGGCGACGGTGGTCCGAGGAATTTCAGATTTCGGATGTTCGATTTCAGATGTGAAGCAGTCGGCAATCGACGCTTTGTCTCACACATCTGAAATCTCAAATCTCAAATCTGAAATTTCTGCCGGCTCTTTTATCCTCACCAAACCCGTCCTTTCGGGCAAGGCAGACCCGCAGCGGATCCTCACCGTGGGCTTCGAAGGGCAGGGGCACATCGCGATGGACGGCAAGAAGGTCTTCGTCGAAGGCGTCCGCGCGATGACCGAGATGACCACCCGGGCGTTCTCCGCTTCGGGGCGGACCGTCAACGACTGCGACTGGCTGGTCCCGCACCAGGCGAACCGTCGGATCTTCGAGGCGGTCCGCAAGAAGCTCGAGGTGCCCGAGAGCAAGGTGATCGACGAGATCGCCCACCACGGCAACACCTCCAGCTCGTCGATCCCGCTGAGCCTGGCCAAGCGGGCGGGGGATCTGTCGGCCGGGCAGACCATCGGGCTGTGCGCCTTCGGCGGGGGCTTCACCTTCGGAGCGGCGATCCTAGAAGCCGTCTAGGCATCGTCGGACCCAGCCAAGAATCCCGGGGATTTGCGGTGGGTTTGTCTCGGATAGCGGGTACACTTGAAGTGGAGTCGTGGCGATGTCGCTGCGGTTCCGTAGTGCCCGCGTGCCGGTCGTGCGGGGCGGGTTGATGGATGCTCCCAGTTCGGAGGGAAAGCCGCTTGCGATCGTCTTTGTTTGTATGCCGTCCGGTATTGGTGGCGTTGTCGGCGTTGTCGGCGTTGTCGGCGTTGCTGGGCGTGGGCTCGGCGTCGGCGATCATTGTCGATCCCGCCGCCGGCAGCCGGGACCTGTTCACCCCGCCCGGTTCGGTGATCGGGCGCTGGGGCGTCAACGCCGCCGCCGTGGCGATCGGTCCGAACCACGTCATCACCACCCGGCACCAGGACGGCGTCAGCGAGACGCCCTCCATCCTCCGGACCGTGGTTCTCGACGGCGTGTCGTACTCCCCGGTCAGCCAGACCTTGTTCGATCCCGGCACCCAGAACTGGGACGTCCGCGTCGTGCAGATCCAACGCTCCGACAACGGCCAACCCGCCAACCTCACCGACTACGTGCCGATCTACACCCGTTCCGCCGGCGAATCACTGGTGGGACAACGCGTCGTCCTCGCAGGCCCGGGCGTGATCGGCGTCAACAAATCCGCGGCCGGCTTTGACTGGGCACCCGGGGCCGGGACCACCGCCAGCCCCAACAACACCTTCGGCATCAACTTCGGCGAAAACCGCCTCGACGCCAGCAACACTCAGACCGGCGTGCTCGACGGGTTCACCGGCGGGCCCGGATGGGTCCTGGACTTCGACGGCCCCACCGCCAGCGGGGCCATGCCCTTCGAAGCCACCGTCGGACCCGGCGACTCGGGCGGCGGCCTGCTCATGTTCCGCTACGACCAGTGGTGGCTCGTCGGCCTGCCCAACGCCGTCGAAGAACCCACCGGCAGCCAGCCCGACGCCTTCTTCGGCCAGGACTTCTTTGCTTTCGACGTCACCGGCTCATCCCTGGTCTCGCAGATCGAAACCGCCATCGGCGGCGGCTTCGCCTTCCCCGACCCCAAGCCGTTGCCCGAACCCGCCGCCGCCCTCGCGCTGCTCGGAGCGTGCGGCTTGGCTTTACGGCGACGCTGAAAAGCACCTCGCACCCGCAGCCGCTGGTCAACGACCTGCGCGTGCTCCGCGCCACCCGTTCATCTGCCGCCGAACAACTCAACGCCCGCCCAGCGCATCGATCACCTTGCTCACCGCCTGCGTCCCCGACCGGCCGTGGCCCATCGCCGACGCCGACCGCATCAATTGCTCCGCCGCCGCCGTGATCGGCAGCGGCTGCCTGGCCTCGCCCGCCGCTTCCTGCACCAGCCGCAGATCCTTCAGCA
>CAZIXN010000005.1:24151-34682 GCA_964543215.1 uncultured Phycisphaera sp. | reverse complement strand
ATCGCCCGGCCGGCCGTCGAGTCCGCCGTCGCGCTGCCTGCGACGCTGGGCGCCTCCGACGATCCCGCCGTCGACCTGCTCCGCACCGGCCGGTTCGCCGACGCGATCACGCTGCTGGACAGCCAGATGCAGAGCGACCCCGGCCGACTCCAGCAGCGCACGTTTCTCAAAGCGCTCGGCATGCTCAAACTCGCCGAGGCCACCGAGGATCGCGACGGCCTGCTCGACGCGGGTCTGGAGTTCATGCGCGTCGTCGCCATGTCCCGCGGCGGCAGTGCCTACCTCGGCCCGGCCCTGCTCGAAGCCGGCGTCGTCCACCGCGCTATCGGGGCCGACGACCTCGCCGACGCACTCTTCGAAGAAGCGTCGCTGCTGATCGACGAACAGGACGAGCCCGACTACTTCCGCCGTTACGCCCAACTCACCGGCAACCGACCATGAATCCAACTCCCCCCGCGGCCAAACGACGCATGCTCCGACACCCTCGCCGCGCTCTGTCGGTCGCCGCCGCGGCCATGGTGTCCCTGCCCGCCGCGGCGCAGGAGGGCAACCAGGCGCAGACCTTTTTCCGGATGTTCTTCTGGTCCGACGACGTCATCGGGCTGGTGTTCATCTGGGTGCTCGTGCTGCTGTCGGTGGTCAGCGTGACGCTCTCGATCCGCTTTGCGATGCAGTTCCGCCGAAGCACGATCATGCCCGAGGACACCCGCGCGGAGATCGAACAACTCCTGTCCCAGAAGAAGTACCGCGACGCCATCGAATACGCGACGTCCGACCCGAGCTTCCTGGGCAAGGTCACCGGCACGGCACTCTCCGAAGCGCCCAACGGCTACGGGGCGATGGAACGCGCCGTCGAAGAGGCCGGCGACGCCGAGACCACCCGGATGCTCCGGCCGATCGAACTGCTCAACGTGCTGGGGAACATCGCGCCGATGATGGGGCTGTTCGGCACGGTGTACGGCATGATCGTGGCGTTCCAGTCGCTGGTTTCCGCCGGCGGCTCACCGGACCCCACGGATCTCGCGGCCGGCATCTCCACCGCGCTGGTGACGACGCTGTGGGGTCTGGTCGTCGCGATCCCGGCGCTGGCGGGTTACGCCTTGATCCGCAACAAGGTCGATGCGCTCACCAGCGAAGCGCTGCTGGTGGCCGAAGACCTGATCAGCACGTTCAAGCCCTCGGGCAAGAAGAGCCGCAGCAAGTCTTCGTCGGGTTCGGGTTCGGCATCGTCGCGTTCATCGGGCGGATCGAAGTCCGGTCCGTCGCGCGGCGAACGCCCGACGCCCCAGCCGGACGCTTGAACCGCCTGTCTCCCTGAGGAATCCACGCATGTCCAAGGTGTTCCAGCGCGGCACGGTCAAGCCGGAGATGAATATGACGCCGCTCATCGACGTCACGTTTCTGCTGATCGTGTTCTTCATGCTGGTGAGCAACATCGTGGCCAACGAGTCCGTCCCGATGGTCGTGCCGAAGCTGGACGACCCCCGCACCCGGCAGCTCGGCGAGGTCGAGAAAGTGGTGGTCAACATCGCGCCGGCGACGTTTACCGGCGACGCACGACTGACCAGCCCGCTGGACCACCCCGGGCAGGCGCGCTTCGTGCAGGTCGGGGCCGGCGACCGCTTCGACATGGGCAACCTCGCGGGTCTGACGGAGGCGCTGCGACAGGAGGTACAGGCCCGGCCGGACGTCCAGGTGCTGCTGCGGGCCGACGCCGCGCTGTACTACGACCAGGTCCAGCCGGTGATGGACGCGATCACCGCGGCGGGAGTCGGTGTCGTGAATCTCGTGGCACTCATGCCGGAAAACTGATCCTTCATGCGTGAAGCCCCGCACCAGCCCGAACCCTTCGTCGCCGAGCAATCGCTCGAACCGACGGTTCATCACACGCCGCTGAGTAAAAAGTCGCGGCACCCCGGTCGCGTCGGCCAGCTGAACCTCACCTCGATGATCGACGTCATTTTTCTGCTGCTGATCTATTTCGTGGTGACGTCCAACTTCCGCATCGACGAAGGGGTGCTCACCGCGACGCTGCCGCAAGGACAGGGCAAGCCGCTGGTCAGCACCGACCTGCCGCCGCAGAAGATCGAGGTACTCATCACGGCCGGCACCGTGGACGACACGCAGGTCGCCATCCAGGTCGGCAGCCAGGCGTTCGCGTCGTTCGCGCAGCTGCGGCAGGACCTCGCGTCCAAGCTCTACGACCCCGACGCCGGTCAACTCGGCGGGCTTTACGAGGCCGACAACCCGATCGTCATCCAGCCGGGCACGAACGTCCGGTGGCAGCACGTTGTCGACGCTTTCAATGCTTGCGTGGCCGCGAAATACACCAACGTGAGCTTTGCCAAACCGCGCTGAGGCTTGGAAGTCACGGACGAACACGGACCGATCCCGATGAGCAAACCACAGGGCACCATCAGGCACCAAAGCTTCGTTCTGGGGGCGGCGTCGATCTGCGGCGCCGTGTTTGCCATCGGCATGCCGTCGGTGGCGCAGGTGGCGCAGGGCGAACTGATCGAGACGCTGTCCAAGCGGGGGATGAACGACCTGCTCGAGCGTCTGATGGAAACGAATCCGCCGGCCGACCCGGCGGAGCGACAACGCTTCGCGGTGGCACAGGCAAGGGTGCGCAGCGAAGCGGCCGACCGCGCTTTGCGCGAAGCCGCCGAAGCGGGGGACGCGGCCGCCGTCGCCGAACGCCTGGACGCCGCGGAGCAGGCGTTCGTCCAGTTCCTGGATGAGCAGCGGTTTCTGGCCAACGACCCGGCGCTGGCCGACCGCCGTGAGCGCGCGCTCTGGAAGACAGACCTGGCGGAGAGCCTGTTGTTCGTCTGGCTGCGTGGCCGAGAGAATTACGCGGCGGAGTTTGTGGAGTTCGGCAAGCCCACGGCGGACCAGCGGCGGTCGGTCTATGTCGGGGCGGAGGAAGCCCTGCGGCAGTTGGTTCAGGCCGAGTCGCTCGTCAACGAGCTGCGCGATTTCTACGGCAGGAACGCCGAGGCGCGGACGGAAGACCAGGGCAACCAACTCTACTACCGGCTGCTGGAGGACTACGGCCAGCAGCGGGTCCCGTTCTATCTCGCCGCCGCGATGCACACCGTCGCACGGCTGCCCGACGACGCTCCGTATTTCGCGCAACTCGGTGACCGTGAACGCCTGCCGGGGCAGCGCGACTCGGTCGCCGACGAGCGTGCCCGCCTGCTGCGCGAGGCGGCGGACCGTTTGGAGACGCTGCTCGTCGGCGACCCGGGCGCGGTGGAGACCGACGTGCGTTCCCGGTTGGGTCGGGTGCAGACGGCCCTGGGGCAGGGGGCCAGCGCGATCGACGAGCAACTCGATCCGGCGATCCGCGCGGCCGCGGAGGGCCTGAGCGGCTTGACGCCGATCCTCGGCAAGGCGTCGGCGCTGGGCTCGATGTCGCGCTACCCGCAGGCACTCGAGGCGTTGGACGCGGCGATGCGGCTGGACGCCGTGCAGGAAGCCCCGATGCTCCGCCTGCTCGTCACGGACGCCCGCTTTGGTGTCTTGCGTGCGCGGGCGACCAGCGACGAGCAGCGCCACGCGGCTTACGAGACGTACGAGCGGCTGCTGGACGACCCCGCGCCCGCGGCGCAGGCGGTGCGACTGCAGGCGCTGATTTATCGGCGCTGGACCGATGATCTCGAAGTCGGGCAGAGCGTCGCCGATCTTCCGCCGATGGTCCGCATGGCGGTGGGGCATACGGCGCGGGAGGCCGGCCAGCGCGCGATGTTCATCGAACAGGATCAGCCGGAAGCGCAGCGGCAGCTTCGCTGGGCGATCGAGGCGAACCGGACGCTGGCCGATCCGCAATTGCCCGGCAAGGTCCGGGCGTCGGGGTTGTTCAATCTCGGGCTTTCGAAGGTGCTGCTGAATCAGAGCGACGTGGCGACGCTGATCGAAGCGATCGAGGCGTGGACGGAAGTTGCGGAGCGTTATCCGCAGCAGCCGGTCGCGGTCGAGGCGGCGCAGCATGCGGCGGATTACGTGACCGTGCTCGTGCAGAAGGCGCCGGAACATCCGCGCTCCGAAGCGTTGTACGCCGAGGCGATGCGGGTGCTGTTCGGGCGTTACGACGAGAGCGAGGCGGCGACGAAGCACCGGCTGTTCTACGCCTTCCGCGTGTTCCAGCAGCAGGGCCAGCACGAGCGCGCGGCGGTGGAATACGCCCGGATTCCGCTGGGTCATCCGCAGTATTTCGAGGCCCAGCGTCTGCGACTGTTCAATCTGCAGCAGGTTTACGAGCAGACGCCCGCCGATGCGACGGACGAAAACAGCGGTCGCGCGCTGCGCGAAGCCCGGCGGCGGATCGCCACCGGCGCTGCCGAGCAGCTCGCCGGCGATGCGCGTCGCGTGATGCAGCAGGCGGGCACGATGGAGGAGGAGCTGGTTGCCGGCGGCGCCTACGGCACGGCCATGGTCACGCTCGCCGCGGGCGCGGCCGACGCCGGCAGCATCGACGAAGCGCTGCGGTATCTCGACGAGGCGCAGCAGACCCTTGGCGACGTTTCGGTTTACGCCGCAGCGCGGCGCGAGGTGCTCAACCGACGCATCCTCGTGCTGGTCGGTGCCGGCCGATACGAAGACGCGGCCGACGCCGCGCGGGAGATGATGGCCGACTTCCCCGACGCGGCCGCGGCGGTGGTGAGCAGCACGCTGGCCGAGCTTGAAGCGCAGATCAATGGACTGCGAGACGCCGCGGTCAACGCCCCGGGCCGGGATGCCCAGGAAAAGCAAACGGAGGCTGCGACACTTGCCGCCGTCGCGTCGCGTTTGGCGAACCTGCTCGTGGAGTGGGCGGATGCTCAGGGCTTCGACCCGGCGGCCATGCTGGCGTACGAGTTGCCATACGCGAAGGCCCTGCGCATCGCGGGCCGTCCCGAGGAAGCGCTGCGCTTCCTTGAAGGCCGTGGCGTCTTCACGGCGTTTCCGGATGATCTTGCGGTGTTGGAGGCGGCGGGGGAGACGTATTTCGCCGTGGGCGTGGAAAGCCGGCGCGTCGGTGCGGGGACGCAGTATCTGCTCGCCGACGAGCGGGCCGCCCGCAACGCGATCGCGCCGTTGGATCGCATCATCACCGGGTTGCGGCCGCCGTTCCCCGACGCGTACTGGAGCGCCTGGGTCAAGCGGCTTGCCATCAACGTGGTGCTCGGCCTGGACGCGGACAAAGTGCCGCTGCGGATCCGCCAGCTGCGGGCGGCCCATCCCGACCTGGGCGGCCCGGCGTTCGCCGAGCAGTTCGAACGGCTGAGCGTGCAGGCGCAGGCCGGAAACTGATCCGCGGCCGGTTCGTCTGGCCGCGCGTGCGAAGCGGAGTCGGACCTGTCATGATGCGTCGGCTTTGCGGCACCGGCGCCGCGTTTTTCTGATCCCACGACGAGGCTTCTTCCATGCCCACGCTCAGCTTCCGTACCGCCGTTCTGCTCGCCGCCGTGTCGCCTCTGGGCTTTGCGTGCCCGTCGCTCGGTCAGTTCGCCGAAAACCCCGTGACCGTGGACACCACGAACTCTTTTCCCAGCGGAAGTCCGATCGTGATCCTGCCCACCAACCCGACCTTGACCTACACCAACGCCGACGGCGGCACGTTGTTCAACGGCATCCAGTTCCGGGGAGATGTGACGATCATCAACGAAGCCGGGGCGACCGGGCTCAACGACACCGGTGGCGGCATCGGGTCGGGCATCTTCCAGACGAGCGGACAGGCCGGCACGCTCGAGTTCATCAACGAAGGCCTGCTTAACGGCTCGGTGGGCACGTCCAACGATCCCGCGTTCGGCGGCGACGACTCGGTCACCCTGTTCACCACCGGCGAGATCCGCGGCACGATCGACCTGGGCGTCGGCAACGACATCATCACCCTGACCGGCGGCGAGGCCGACTCCGCGCCCGACGCCTTCGACGGCGACCGCGACGGCTTCCTCCTGCTCAATGGTGTCCGCAACGTCGAGACCCTGGTGATCGAAGGCGACGCCGCCCTCACGGGCGACGACATTCCGATCTGGCAGCTTTTCAATGTTCAGAACGAATTGCAGCCGTTCACCAATGGCGTGCGCATCGGCGAAACCAATGCGGTCGCGGTGTTCCAGTCCGGCATCATCCGAGGCGACGTTGAGACCTTCACACAGTCGATCTATCGCGTGAACGGCATCGTGGATGGCAACCTCACGGTGCGTGAGTCGTCGACCTTCGCGCCCAATACCTCCGCGAGCGTGACCGGCGATTTCGCGATGAGCCCCAACGCCACGTTCGAAGCCCTGATCGACGCGGCCGGCAACTCCAGTCGGCTGTTCGTCGAGGGCAACGCTGCGCTCGGCAACGCGACACTCGAGATCATCGAAAGCGGCCAGATCTTCGGCCAGACCACGACCGCCACGATTTTGGTGGTCGACGGCACGATCGCCGGCAACTTCGGCGCGGTGACCACCGACTTCAGCTTTCTGGACGCCGCCACGACCGTGAGCGGCACCGACGTCATCGTCACGCTGACGCGCAACGGCACCGGCATCTCCAACGACGCCGCCACCGAGAACCAGCGGCAGGCCGGCCTGGCCCTGGAAGTGATCGACGCCACGGCGGATCCCGTCGACGCCCCCGCCAACCAGACGCTCGCCGACGCCTACGCCGCGCTGGGCACGGCCGAAGCACAGCAGGCCGCGCTCGAATCGCTCAGCGGCGAGCCGCTCGCCAACGCGGCGCGCAGCGCCACCAACGCGTCACGCGGCTTTTCCCGCGGCATGGACCGACGGTCCCGCATGATGCAGGTCTATCTTGCGCAGGGCGACTTCCTGCCCTCGCCGCAACTCGCCGCCCGCGGTGGCGTGACCCACGACCTGCAGATGCTTGAAGCCGCCGCCCGGGCACAGCCCAAGAATGTCTCGGCCATTGACACCTTCGCCCCGGGTTTCTGGGTCGACGTGCTCAGCGGCAAGAGCGAGATCGACTCGGATGACGGGTTTGCCGGCGTCGATACCGATTTCTACGGCCTGATCGGCGGCTTCGACATCCAGGCCTCCAACGAGTGGATCATGGGTGTGTCCGTCGGCTACACCTCCGGCGAATACGACGTCGACGACCGCTCGGGCAGCGGCGACCTCGACACCATCAACCTGGGGGCCTACACCGCGTTCATCTTCGGCAACTGGCGGCTCAACGGCGGCGTCGGTGTTTCGTGGGACGACTACGAAACCTCCCGCCGCGTCACCGTCGGGACCTTCGATCAGAACGCCTCGGCCGACTTCGAAGGCCTGACCTACTCCATCGACGGCACCGCGACCTACCGCGTCGACCTCGGCGGCGACTTCCGCCTCGAACCCTTCGGCACGATCGAGTACTTCCGCAGCCGAACCGACGACTACAGCGAGACCGGCGCGGGCGCGGCCAACCTCACGATCGAGGAACAGGACTTCGACGCGCTCTACACCACGCTGGGAGTTCGGCTGCACCGGACGTTCCTCCTGGACCGCAACGCGATCACCCCGGAAGTCCGGGCCGGCTGGCAGCACGAATGGCTGGACACCGAGGCCGACGCCACCGCTCGCTTCCTCAACGCCGGCGTCACCGGCCCGATCAAGATCACCGGCGTTGATCCCGACGACGACGCCGCGCTGCTCGGGGCGGGCATCACCGCCGACTTCAACCGCAAGTTCTCGCTTCGCCTGGACTACGACACCCGCATCTCGAGCAACCAGACCGACCAGCAGGTGACGCTTTCGCTGCGGATTCCGTGGTGACGGTGGCGGTTGGTGGCCGACCCGGGCCGCGCGGCGGCAAAATTATCCTTGGCGGGGCCGGCAACTGGGATTAGTCTGACCGCGAAAGTTGTTTTTCTGGCACGGTTTGGCCGAACAACGGTTCGAGGCGCCCTGGGAGGATTGGCCATGGTTTCGATTGGCGTTTGGCGCGGCGTTGCCTTGCTGGGGTTCTGCCTGACGGTCGGTTCGACGGCAGTGGCACAGACGGCGTTCTATACGTTCACGTCCGGTCCGTCGGGCGACGGGTTCGAGTGGGACTTCGACGACCCGCCTTTCGGCGTGCGGGACCTTCCCGATGGCGAGACGTTCTTTGCGCCAATGGACAACGGCTTCGACATCTCCAACATCGAGAATTTCACGGGGAATGTCTCGTTCTTCGACAGCCAGTACCAGGCGGCCGGGAACAGCCCCGTGATTTCCGGTGACGCGTGGTGGGGCAATCCGACCAGCACCAGCCTTGCGCAAGCGGGGATTTCGTTCATCAATCTTGACAACCCCATCGAGAGCGTGTCGTTTGATTTTGCCTGGGCACTGGCCGGAGGACACGCGCCGTCGAGCGTGTTCGTCGCGGTGTACGACAGCAACAACAACTTCTCGGGGTTTGATTATGACCTGGATCAGACATGGAACGCCGGCGGGGTGTTCGGTGGTTTTGACGGCGCTTCGGGTCGGATTTTTGTGGACTTGTTTGATTTCCCGGAGTTGTCGGACATCGAAGGGCTTTTCGTCGATGTGACGCCGGTCGCGGACTTCGGGGCCATCGGCGAGTTCGCGATCGACAACGTTTCCATCAACGACGGCGGCGGTCCGGGCGGCAGCGGCTCCAACGTCTTCCCGTCGGTCAACGGGGGCATCGACATCACCGGCTCGACGTCGAGCACGTCGGTGCTGCGCGGGCCGGGCACCCAAACGATCGGCCTGTCGGTCACCAACGGCGGCAACGAAGACACCTTTTTCTCCACGGAACTGGTTCCGGGCGGTCAACTGTCGGCCCTGCAACTCGCCAACGGTGAGTTTCTTGCGGCCGGCGACACCGACTTTGGGGCGGCGCTGCTCTCGGTCAATCGCAATCAGGCCAGCGGTGAGTATTCGGCCGATGTCCTGGTGATCAACGATGACAACGCATCCGATCCCGACGACACCGTGACGCTTCAGGTCCGTATCTTCGATGCGCCCGCGTTGTCCGGCAACTTCGCTCTGGTCAGCGCCAGCGCCAATCAACTTATCGAACTCAACAACGCCGCCGCGCCCGCCAACGGTTTCCGAGCTTCAGTGCGCGTCACCGACTATCAGGTGTCCGGTCCGTTCATCGCGGACGGGTTCGTGATCGGCACGGACCTCAAGCCCGGGCAGGTGTTGCAAAGCAGCGTGGACCTCGATCGGTTCGGGCGCCTGTCGGGGACGTACACCGGCACCTTCACGGCTCAAATGGAGATGACGGCATTCATCCCGACGACGTCGGGCGACTTCGAGGTGTTTCTCAATCAGGCTCAGCCGATTTCCGACCTCACGTGGAACCTCAGCTTCGGCCTGGGCAACCGCACGTCGGACAGCGAGGCGTACACCGCCGGCCGGGATTTCCTGCGAACCATCGGCATCAACTCGGGCAGCACGGCCGTCACGCTCGTCGCCGGTGAAGCGTCGGGCAATCGCAACGTGTCGATGAATTTCGCCTTGGCCAGCGACCCGCCGGAAGCGGACTTCGCGGCCACGCCGTTCGACGTGACCATCACCGGCGGGACGATCGATCCGTACGTGTTGCAGGTGACGTATCGGGAAAGCAATCTGCCGGTGGGCGTGAGCGAAAGCGAGTTGCGGATCCTGCTGTTCGATGCCGTGGCCGGGTTGTGGGACGAAGCGTCGGGCTTGTCGGGATCACCGTTTCTCGGTTCGTTCGCGGCGTTCGACGCGATCAACCTTGGCACGCTGGCGCAGAACCTCGGCGCGTTCGGCGTCGACGTGGTGAACAACCAGGCGTGGGTCGTGCTGGACTTCGCCGGGCGTTTCGCGCTGGGGGCGCTGATCGATGCGGCGCTGGCGGGTGATTTCAACGGCAGCGGCTCGGTGGAGCAGGGCGACCTGGACCTCGTGCTCAACAACTGGGGCGGGCCACGCGGCAGTTGGGACAACGTTGACGGGCTCACCACGCCCAATGTGGACCAGGAAGAACTGGACCGCGTGCTGAACAACTGGGGCGCGTCGTCGGGCTCGCCGAGTCTGGGTGCGTTGGCGGTGCCTGAGCCGGCCTCGGCGATCGCGGTGGGGATGCTCGTCACGGCCACCGTGCGGCGGCGGCGATAGATCTCGACGTGCGTGCGTGCGGATCGCTAGGCTGCGGCGATGGGTCACGGCTTTCATCCCGACACCGAACTGATTTACCAGGGCACGCGGGTGAACCTGCGCGTCAAGCGGCTGCCGCGGCGCGGCGGCGGGGAACTCAAGCGTGAAGTCGCCGAGGTGGCGGACGCGGTGGTGATCCTGCCGCTCATCGACGTCGAAGGCGAGCCGGGCGTCGTGCTGATCCGCAACGAGCGTTTCGCGGTGGGGCAGACGCTGTGGGAGTTGCCCGCCGGCACGCTCGAAGCGGGCGAAGACCCGCAGCAATGCGCTGGCCGTGAATTGGAAGAGGAAACGGGCTATCGCGCCCAGCGGGTCGAGCCGATGGTGGACTTCTGGGCGTCGCCGGGCTTTTCGACCGAGCGGATGCACGCGTTCGTCGCGACGGGACTGACCAGAACGCGGCAGTCGCTGGACGACACGGA
>CAZIXN010000005.1:19979-24051 GCA_964543215.1 uncultured Phycisphaera sp. | reverse complement strand
CGGCGCTTCGCTTGTGGGTGCTTCGGGCGGATTGTTCGGCATCCTCGCCGCTTGTGCGGTGTTGTTTCCGCACCACAAGGTGATGCTCTTGATCCCGCCGATCCCGATGACGTTGCGGACGTTGGCGATTGTTTTCCTGAGCATCGCGGCGCTGTCGGTCATTGCGGGCTCGCAGAACGCCGGCGGCGAGGCGGCGCACCTGGGCGGGGCGGTGCTCGGTTTTCTGCTGGTGCGGAACCCGAGGCTGTTGGGATGGGCCGACCGGTTGGCGGTGCCGAGTGTCCAAGGGATTCAAGGCGCGGTGCGAGCCAGGCAACAGGAGCGTCTCTCGACGCGCGAAGCGTTGCACGAGAAGGAAGTCGATCGCATCCTCGCCAAGGTCAAGGACCAGGGGTTGGCGTCGCTCAGTGAAGCTGAGAAGCGGGTGCTCAATGCGGACACCGAGCGTAAGCGTGGGGCGCGCTGAGCCGACGTGTCTGCGCTGTCCTACGAGCTGTTGAAATCAGACACGCAGAGTCATGCAAGGCTCGGCCGAGTCACGACGCCGCACGGCACGTTCGACACGCCGGCGTTCATGCCGGTCGGCACGCAGGCCACGGTCAAGGGACTTCTGCCCACGCAGCTCGCGGATCTGGGCGCGCAGATCGTGCTGGGCAACACGTATCACCTGCTGCTCCGGCCGGGCAGCGAGCTGGTTTCGGCGATGGGCGGGCTGCAACGGTGGACCAGGTGGGGCCGACCGATGCTTACGGATTCGGGTGGTTTTCAGGTGTTCTCGCTGGGCAACCTCAACCGCATCGACGACGACGGCGTGCGCTTCAAGAGCCACATCGACGGCTCGATGATCGAGCTCACGCCGCAGCGCTCGATGCAGGTGCAGCACGAGCTGGGCGCGGACATCATCATGGCGTTTGACGATTGTCCGCCGGCGGCGACGCAGAGCGAGCATCAAACCGAGCGAGCGAAGTCGTTCGCCGCACCTCGAACGCGGCCGCAAGCCTCGCATCGGCATGGGGGGCTGCGCGATGTGGACTACGCGTCGCGTGTTCGTGAAGCCAACGAAAGGACGCTGCGCTGGCTGGACCGATGCGTGACGTACCACCGCGGCACGGGGCGGGATGCGGTGCAGGCGCTGTTCGGCATCGTGCAGGGCGGTACGGACCTCGCGCAGCGCGACGCCTGTCTCGACGCGGTGTGTTCACACGACCTGCCGGGTTATGCGATTGGGGGGGTGGCGGTGGGCGAACCGCCGGAAGAAATCCGCCGCGTCGTGCAGCACACCGCCAACCGCTTGCCCGCCAACCGGCCGAGGTATCTGATGGGCGTGGGCTACCCGGCCGACATCGTCGCGGCGGTGCGCTCGGGCGTGGACATGTTCGACTGCGTCCTGCCCAGCCGCAACGGCCGCAACGGCCACGCCTTCCTGCCCGATGGCGTGATCCGCCTCCGCAACGCGCTTCACGGCCGGGACGACCGCCCGATCGAGCCCGGCTGCGACTGCCCCGCCTGCGCCGAGCGGCCCGATGGCAGCCCCGGCTTTTCCCGCAGCTACCTCCGCCACTTGTTCGGGGCCAACGAAATGCTCGGCCCGATCCTGGTCAGCCTGCACAACCAGCGGCTGTACCAACGCCTCATGTTGGACATCCGCCGCGCGATCCGGGATGATGCTTGGCTCGCGTTCGCCAAGCGTTGGCCCGCCGCCGGCCCCGCGGACGGTTCGTCGCCGGATGATTCGGACCCGTAACCCCCGACCTGATTCCGCGTTCCTCACGCCACCCGCCCGCCATGCTCCACACCACCCCACCGTTCCTCCTGCTCGCCCAGGACGCCTCGCCCCCGCCCGCCGCCGACGTCTCGGCGCCCCCCAGCGCGGATGTGCCCGCGGGCACCATGACCTCCGACGGTCAGCCGCTGGGCAGCCCCGGCACCGGCGGTTCGTCGCCGCCGCCGCCGAGCCTCTTTGGTGATCCGCTGCTCATGTTCATGCTCATCGGCTTCATGGTGCTGATGATCGTGTTCTCCATCAGCTCGGGCCGGAAGGAACGCAAGCGCAAGGATGCCCTGCTCAAATCGCTTGCCAAGGGGCAGAAGGTCCAGCTCGCCGGCGGTGAGCTGGGCACCGTCGTGGACGTGCGTGAACACGAGGTCGTCGTGAAGGTCGACGAGAACAGCAACACGCGGATCCGTTACGTCAAGAGCGCCGTCGCCGCCGTCATCGAGTGACCCGGAAGTGAGCAGTCAGTAGGGCTTCGTGAGTAGGCCCAGGACTTGCGATCGGCTTCCGTTCCATGTACCGCTTCCTTCCCACTCACCACTCACCACTCACCACTCCCTGGCTCCCATGAAATACCCTCTCTGGAAACCGCTGCTGCTCGTGCTCGTGGTGCTGGGCTGCGCGTTGCTCCTGCAGTTCAAGTCGCTCAACCCGGGCATCGACCTGGCCGGCGGCACCACGCTGACCTACGCCGTGCAGGTCCCCGAAAACGAGGACGCTTCCGCCGCGATCGAGCAGACGATCGAGATCCTCAAGCAGCGCGTCGACCCGTCGGGCATCATGAACCTGGTGTGGCGGGCCGAGGTCGGCAACCGCCTGTCGGTGCAGATGGCCCTGGCTCCGCCGGAGGTGTCGCAGAAGCGTGAGGCTTACAGCGCTGCGCTCGACCGGCTCGAAAGCCAGAACCTCCCCGAGATCCGCGTCCGCACCGCCCTGGCGCAGGAAGGCGACGCCCGCGCCGCCGCGGTGGCCACGCTCGCTCAGCAGCACCCGCCGTCCGCCGAAATACTCGAATCCCTTGCCGATCTGGCCGCCCGGCGTGATTCGGCCACGGCGACGTACCGCGCCGCGCTCGACGCCGTGCGCGAACTGGAGGCCAGCCTCCCGCCCGAGCCCAGCGAGGCGCAGTCCGCCCAACTCTCCGAGATGCAGGCCGACCTCGACGTCGCCACGCTCGCCGCGCTCGACGCACGCGACGCCTTTGAGGCCCGCCTCGACGGGCTGCTCGCCGACAACCTGACGCGGGCCGAGTTCACGGACGCACTCGATCAGCCGGACGCCCCGCGCAAAGGCAGCCAGACCTCCGCCCGCGCCCAGGCCATCGACGCGATCCGTGCTGCGCACCCCGGCAAGTCCGAACTGATCGACGACGTGCTCGCCGCGTACCGGCAGTACGAAGGCGTCAAGGGCATGCTCGACGACCCCAACGACCTGATCCGCCTGCTGCGCGGCGCGGGTGTGCTGGAGTTCCGCATCGCCGCCGTGCCGGGGCAGCGCCCGCTCAACGCCCAGGAGTACCGCGAGCGCCTCGCCGAGCAGGGCCCCAAGGCCGGCCGAACCGATCCTTGGCGTTGGTTCGAGGTCGGCTCGCTCGAGGAATATCTCGACCAGCCGCGCCTCGAAGCGATCCTCACCGAAAACCCCAGCGCCGCGCGCGAAGTCTTCGCCGATCGCGGCGTGGTCGGTGAGCACTACAACGGTGCGTTCTACCTGCTGCTTGCCAACACGCCCGATCTGGCGCTGACCGACCAGCAGGACTGGGAGCTCGCCGGTGCCACCGTGCAGCCCGACCAGCAGGGTCTGCCGTCGGTCGGCTTCTCGATGGACGCGCAGGGCGCTGCGCTCATGGGCCGGCTCACCGAAACCAACCTGCAGCAGCCGATGGCCATCGTGCTCGACGGCCGGGTGATGTCCTCGCCGAACATCAACGGCCGCATCTCCGGCCAGGGGCAGATCACCGGCCGATTCAGCCAGGCCGAGGCCCTCGCCCTCGTCCAGACGCTCAAGGCCGGGTCGCTGGGATCGACGCTTTCCTACGACCCGATCGCGCAGAAAACCACCGGCCCGCAACTCGGGCAGGACAACCTCCGCGCCGGGATCACCGCCGCGGCTCTGTCGGTCGTCATCGTGGCGGCGTTCATGGTCGTCTACTACTTCGTGCCCGGCGTCATCGCCGTCATCGCCCTTGCCGGCAACATCGCCATCATCCTGGGCGTCATGTCGCTGACCTCCGCGACCTTCACGCTGCCGGGCATCGCCGGCCTGGTGCTCACCATCGGCATGGCGGTCGACGCCAAC
>CAZIXN010000005.1:0-19969 GCA_964543215.1 uncultured Phycisphaera sp. | reverse complement strand
CACATCGCGCGAGGTCAAGACGGAGAAACCTACCTGTTCAACTCGGTCGGTCAGCTCTCCGGGCTGATCCTGAACGTCGGGCTGATCTTCGGGCTTCTCTCCGCCATCGGGGCCACGCTCACGCTCCCCGGCATCGCCGGCATCGTGCTCACCATCGGCATGGCGGTCGACGCCAACGTGCTGATCTTCGAACGCATCCGCGAAGAAGTCCGCGGCGGCGCGGCCGACCTCAAGACCGCCGTCCGCCTGGGCTTTGACAAAGCCCTGTCCTCCATCCTCGACGCCAACATCACCACCTTGCTCACGTGTCTGGTGCTCTACTACACCGCCACCAGCGAGATCAAGGGCTTCGCCGTCGTGCTGGCCATCGGCATCGTCGCCACCCTGTTCACCACGCTCTTCGGCTCCCGCGTGCTTGTCGATCTGCTGCTGGTCTACGGCAAGATCAAGAAGCTGCCCATGCTGCCCAGCAAGGTCAACGCCGTCGAACGGTTCCTCGAACCGAACATCGACTGGTTCGCCATGCGGAAGTTCTTCATCCCCTTGAGCCTCATCACCATCGTGGTCGGCGGCATCATCGTCTGGCAACGCGGCGAAACGCTGCTCGACATCGAGTTCCGCTCGGGCACCGAAGTCACCCTCGAGCTTTCCGAAGGGAAAGGCCTGACCATCCAGCAGGCCCGCGACCGCCTCGACAACTTCATCGCCGACGCCCAGCCGGCCGACGGCGTGGATTGGTCGCTGCTCTCGGGTTCTGAAGCGACCGTGGTCACCGTCGGTGCGGCCCTGCCCGACGGCACGTACAACGGCTTCAGCATCGCCACGCTCATCCAGGATGCGCCCGCCGTCTCGCAGGCGGTCAAGTCCGCCTTCGCCGACCTGCTCGACGCCTCCCGGCCCATCGCCTTCGCGGGCATCGACGCACCGCTCAGCGACGCCGGCGACATCGCCCGGCCCATCAAGACCGGCGACCTGGGCCAGGTCATCGGCGACTCGCTCGAAAATCAGGACATCGGCGATTACCTCGGCGGCGTCGCGTTTGTCCTGCGCGACCTCGACCCGGCCGTCAGCCTCGACGACGTCGAGCAACGCATCGAACGCATGCGTCGCCAGCCCGATTACGTCAACCTTGGCTACCGCCGCTTCGACGTGATCGGCCTGGGCCAGCCACGCATCAGCGACGACGCAGACCGTATCTTCGACCGCATCGCCGTCGTCGCCGCCGAAGACGTCACCAGCTACGTCGAAAGCCCCGACACCTTCTTCCTGCCCGACGGCCTGGCCGACACCGAGTGGGCCCTGATCAAGGACGCCCTCCGCCAGGACACTTCTCTGGCCTCGGTTTCCAACTTCTCCAGCCAGGTCTCCGGCACGATGCAGCAGCGCGCGGCCGTGGCCATGCTCCTGTCCATGCTCGTGGTCATCGCCTACATCGCCCTGCGCTTCGGCAGCTTCCGCTACGGCGCCGCCGCCATCGTCGCGCTCATCCACGACGTTGCGGCCGCCGTCGGCCTGCTGGCCATCTGCGGCTGGCTCTACGACCAGCCGTGGACCGACGCTTTCCTGCTCGACAACTTCAAGATCAATCTCGCCATCGTCGCCGCCATCCTCACGCTCATCGGCTACTCGCTGAACGACACCATCATCGTCTTCGACCGCATCCGCGAGAACAAAGGACGGCTGCCTCAGCCCACCGCCGACATCATCAACCTCTCCATCAACCAGACGATCAGCCGCACCGTGCTGACCTCCGGCACGACGCTGTTGGCCGTGCTCGTGCTCTACATGTTCGGCGGGCCGGGCGTCCACGGCTTCGCGTTCACCATGATGATCGGCGTACTCGTCGGAACCTACTCCTCCTTCGCCGTCGCCGCGCCGCTCCTGCTGCTGGGCCAACCCAAGGACGGCAGCGCCAAACCCAGAGCTTCCGCGCCCAGGACCGCCGTCCCCGCCGTCCCCGCCGTCACCGAAAAGCCCGTGACGGTTTAATCGTTTTCAACGCCAAGACGCCAAGGACCAGATCGGCAAGTTTGTTTACTTCTTGGCGTGTCTGCGTCTTGGCGTCTTGGCGATAATCTGCCCTCATGCAAGACCCAAGATTCGCCCAGCTCGCCGACGTGCTCATCGGCCACTCCACGAAGCTTCAGCGCGGTGAGCACATCCTCATCGAAGCCTTCGACATCCCCCCCGAGATGGTCGTCACGCTCGTCGACCGCGCCCGCGCCGCCGGCGGCCACCCGCACGTCGCGCTGCGCGACTCTCGCGTGCAGCGCGTGCTGATCGAGGACGCTGCGGGGGAACAGCTCGATGTCTGGTGCGACGCCGACCTGCACCGCATGAAGCAGATGCACGCCTACCTGGGCCTGCGCGGCAGCCACAACATCTCCGAAATGGCCGGCCTCTCCGACGCCGACCTCCAAAGCCACGCCAAACGCTATGCCACCCCCGTCCACGGCAACCACCGCGTCAAGCACACCAGGTGGTGCGTCCTCCGCTGGCCCACGCCCAGCATGGCCCAGCTCGCCGGTCAGCCCACCGGCGACTTCGAAGATTTTTATTTTGAAGTTTGCACCCTCGACTACGGCAAGATGGCCGGCGCGGCCGCAAAACTCGTCGACCGCATGAACCGCACCGATCGTGTCCACCTCCTCGGCCCCGGCGATACGGATTTACGCTTCAGCATCAAAGACATCCCCGCGCTGGCCTGCACCGGCAACCACAACATCCCCGACGGCGAATGCTTCACCGCTCCCGTCCGCGACTCCGTCGAAGGCGTCATCCACTTCAACACGCCCACCATCTACCAGGGCAAGAGCTTCGAAAACGTCCGGCTTGAATTCCAAAAGGGTCGCATCATCAAAGCATCCGCCGACCAGGGCGAAGAACACCTTCCCGGGGTGCTCGATACCGACGAAGGCGCCCGCTACGTCGGCGAGTTCGCCATCGGCTTCAATCCGTACATCCGCGAGCCGATGCGCGACATCCTCTTCGACGAAAAAATCGCCGGCTCCCTGCACTTCACCCCCGGCCGGTGCTACGACGACGCCAGCAACGGCAACCACAGCGACGTCCACTGGGACCTGGTCCTCATCCAACGCCCGGATTACGGCGGAGGCACGATCACCTTCGACGACGAAGTCGTCCGCCGCGACGGGCTGTTCCTCACCGAGGACCTGCGAGGCCTCAACCCCGATGCGCTGCGGTGATCATCCGCGTCGCTCATGGCGCCAACGGCGTCCGGGCGCGCGAGAGCGGGCATGTTCAAGGGATGGAGTAGACGTCGTAACGCAGGGCTTTGGCGTGGTGGGAGTGGACGGGTTGGCACCCGGCGGCGGAGTCAAGGACGGGGGCGTGGCGGGGGCGTTTGACGACGAGTCTGCCCCCGGGGAGCAGTTCGGTCAGGGCGCGGTCGAGGAGTTGGTCGGCGTCTTCGTCGTCGCCGGCGATCATGCGGAGGAGTCGCATGGGTTTTTTTTCGGCGGTCTTTCGGCCGGGGGGGAACATGGGGTCGAGGTAGAGGGTGGCGGGTTGCGGGGTGGGGGGTGAGGCCGGGAGCTGGAGCAGGTCGGCGTGGTGGAGGGTGATGCGTTGGGCGATGTCGGGGTGGGTGAGGCGGGCGCGGTCGAGGGCATCTTCGAGGAGGACGTGGACGATGGGGTTGCGTTCGAGGGCGGTGATGGGGCAGCCGGCGGCGGCGAGGAGCCAGGCGTCTTCGAGGAAGCCGGCGGTGAGGTCGAGGATGTGGGGGCGGCGGGGGTTGCCCTTGCGGATGCCGACGGCCTTGAAGAGGGGGGCGTTGAGTTTTCGGCCGGCGGGGGAGGTGACGTCCAGGGCCTGGGGGTTGGGGAATACCGGCAGACCCACGGACGGCGTCCGTGGGCCTGGTCGGTGTTGACTGGCCTTCCGGGGGGCGTGGGGGTTGAGGCGGAGTTCGAGGCGGTCGGGGGTGTGTTCGCCGGTGTGGGCCAGGTGCAGGTGCAGGTCGTGGGGGTCGGCGAGGCGTTGAGCGAGGGGGAGGTTGAGCTGCTGCGCGAGTTGCTCGGCGCGTGGCCGTTGGCGTGGTTTGTCGAAGGCGACGGCGAGGGTGGCGATTGGGTGATCGGGCGGGGGCATGCTTCGACCTGCGGTCGATCACAGGCGGGACGCCTGTGCCACTGGAGGCAAGGTTAGTCGTTGCCGACCTGGCTGGCTTGGGCTTCGGCGAGTTGGCGGTCGTAGCGGTCGCGGTTGCCGCGGCTGTCCATGAGGGTGAGCAGGCGGTGTTGGTATTGCTCGGGGACGTAGCGTTCGAGCGTCTTGCGGACCTGGCCCATGTGCGTGCGTCGGGACAGGTGGATCAGGACGATGTGCGTGTCGTCGCTGCTGGCTTCGAGGAGCTGGAGGATGTGGTCGAGGTGGAGGTGTTTACCGATGCCGGCGCGTTTGCGGTGGCCGGGCTCCATGAAGGTGCATTCGGTGATGAGGACTTTGGACTTCAGGACGTGGTCGGTGAGGAGGTGGTCGCCCCAGGCCGTGTCGCCGGTGAAGGTGATGAGGGGGATGTGGAAGGTGTCGACGATGTCGCGGCCGGCCTTTTTGTGTTCGACGATTTTCTCCTGCGGGAGGCCGGCGAATTCTTCTTTGAGGCGGGTGCGTTTTTCGAGGACGGTGTAGCCGAGGGAGGGGACGGTGTGGATGGTTTCGAAGGCTTCGAGGAAGTGGTTGTTCTTGACTTCGAAGCGTTCCCCGGGGGCGATGGCCTGGACGTTGTATTTGGTGCGTTGGCGCTCGATTTCGACCCAGGCGGCCATGAGGTTGTGGAGGGGCTTTTCGAGTTCGGGGTGGCAGAGGACGGTGCCGGGGGTCATGCCCTGGAACGGTCGCTGGGAGAAGTAGTAGGCGATGCCGGCGACGTGGTCCATGTGGCCGTGGGTGAGGGCGACGTAGGGCGCGGGGAGGACGGCCTTGGGGCACAGGCCGATGTCGAAGCACACGTCGAGTTCGGGGACGTAGACGGCGGTTTCTTCGCCGGCGATGGAGAGACCTTCGAGTCGGAAGGGCGGGACGTACAGGAAGCCCAGTTGGGGGCGTTTGGCGGGTTCTTTGGGGAGCATGGCGGGTGAGGCGAAAGGGAGGGAAGCGGGCGCGTCGGCGGGACCGGCGCGTCCGGGACAGGTCTGAGTGGGCAAGTATGCGTTGCGGTCGGGCGTGGGGCAAGCCGGCGGCGGTAGAGTGGGCGTCGCGATGGCGGATCGACCGAGCCAACCGGATCAGGACTTTCGTGATCGTCGTTTGGCGCTGATTGCGCAGGCGACGTCGGTGCCGATCGGTTCGCGGCCGTTGTCGGAGATGGCGGACGCGATTGCGGGGCAGATGCTCGCGGGGTTCGGCTGCGACGCGGTGGTGGCGCGTTTGTTGGAGGAGGATCGTCTGGTGTTGTTGGCGGCGCGGGGGGTGCCGGGACAGAAGCTGGTTCGGTCGTTGCCGCTGCAGGGCGGGATCGCTGAGGAAATGTTGCGGACGCGGAAGGCGTTCCACATCCCCGATGTGCCCACCCACGACTTGACGGAGCAGAAATACAAAGCGAGTCCCAATGCGTTCCGGTTTTCGTCGTTCTGCGGCGCACCGATGCTGGTGGGCGAGCGGGCGGTGGGCATCCTGGGGATTTACAGCACGACGCGGACGTACGCCTTCACGGACAATGATGTGCGCGATTTGCAGATCGTGGCGAACCACATCGCCGCGGCGATCGCCAACGCGCAGCTTTACGACGAGCTGGTGAGGTTGAACGTCGAGTTGGAGCGACGGGTGGCCGAGCGGACGGCGGCGCTGAGCCAGTCGGAAGCTCGGCTGGGTCTGTTGGCGGAACATGCGATCGACATCATTTCGCAGCACGCGGCGGACGGCAGGTTCACGTACGTCTCGCCGGCGGTGACGCGGGAGCTGGGCTGGGATTCGGACGATCTGCTGGGCAAGCTGCCGCGGGAGTTTGTGCACCCCGACGACCGCGACGCGGTGATTTCGGCGCGGGCGGAGCTGATGTCGGCGGGCTCGCGGGCGGTTCGGCGGGAGTACCGGTTTCGCACCCGCGCGGGCACGTACCGCTGGGTGGAAAGCGCCAGCCGGCGGATCGCCTCGGGCGACGATGGCAACCAGATCGTGGTGGTGACGCGGGACATCAGTCAGCGACGCGAAGCGGAACAGCGGCTGCGGCTGGTGCAGGCGGCGGTCAACGAGGTGCGCGAAGGCGTCATCATCACCGACGCGATGCTCGACGCGCCCGGGCCGCGGATTCTTTACGTCAACCCGGCGTTTACGGCGATGTCGGGCTATACGGCGCGGGAGATCGAGGGTTTGTCGCCGCGATTGCTGCAGGGGCCGGGCACGGATCGTCCGCTGCTCAAGCGGCTGCGGGCGAGCCTGGAGGCGGGCGAGCCGTTCACGGCCGAAGCCACGAACTACCGCAAGGACGGCACGCCCTACGAAGTGGAATGGAACATCGCGCCGGTGCGTCAGCCCGACGGGCAGATCACGCACTGGGTCTCGGTGCAGCGGGACGTGACGCGGCGTCGTCAGGACGAGAAGCTGGCCCACCTGCACCGCGATCAGCTTGCGCACGCCACGCGATTGACAATGATGGGGGAGTTGGCGTCGGGCCTGGCGCACGAGTTGAACCAGCCGCTGGCGGCGATCGCGAACTACGCGTCGGGCGCGCTGAACCGTTTTGAAGCGCCCGGGGCCGACGACGCGGGGTCGCTGCGTGTGGCGCAGGATGCGCTGGGCCGGGTGCGAGATCAGGCGACGCGAGCGGGGGCGATCATCAAGCGGCTGCGTGCCTTTGTGAATCGCCGGACCAGCCAGCGGAGCGTGTCGAACCTCAACGACCTGGTGCGGGAGGTGCTCGCGCTCAACGAGGCGGACAGCCGCACTTCGCGGATCGAGTTCGATCTTCGTCTCACCGAACCGCTGCCGACGTGTCGGCTGGACGTGATCCAGATCGAGCAGGTCATTCTGAATCTGGTGCGCAACGCGATGGACGCGGTGCAGAGCCAGCCCGACGGCCGGCGGCGCATCACGCTGACGACGTCGGCGAGCGAGCCGGATGCCGCTCAGCCCCAGCGGCGTTGGGCCTGTCTGGAGATCGCCGACACCGGCCCGGGGCTGGACGACGAGAAGCTCCGCCGGCTCTTCGATCCGTTTTTCACCACGAAATCCGAAGGGCTGGGCCTGGGTATGACCATCAGTCAGTCGATCGTCGAGGCCCACGACGGCCGGCTGTGGGTGGAACGAAACGCCTCCGGCGGATTGACGGTCACGATGCGACTGCCCGCGTTGTCCGAGGCGACCGAGCCGGAAAATCTTCGTCGAAGCCCGGAAAATGCGGGATGATCCCGATGTTTCCGGTCGGTTTGCGTGATCCAGCGTTACGATGTTGGCGTTGAGTTGTCTCGAGCCGTTCGCCGCCGTGACGGAGCTTTGCCTATGTCCGACACCGTCTTGGAACCACGATCGAATCCCGGTGTTGAAGATGCCGTGAACGCGGAACTTCAGCCGGTGGTGTACGTCGTGGACGATGACGCCGATGTGCGTGACTCGTTGTGCTGGCTGATCGAGTCGGTCGGCCGGAAAGTGGAGGCGTTTGGGTCGGCCGATGCGTTCCTGGCCCGGACGCAGACGGGGGCGATGGCCGGTTGTCTGGTGGCCGACTTGCGGCTGCCGGGCATGTCGGGTCTGGAGATGGTGGAACAGTTGGGCCGGTTGGGCGTCAGCCTGCCGGTCATCATGATCACCGGGCACGGCGACGTGTCGGCGGCGGTCCGCGCGTTCAAGGACGGGTGTATCGATTTCATCGAGAAGCCGTTTTCTGATCAGGTGTTGCTGGACCGCATCCGCACCGCGATCGATCTGGATGCGGAGCATCGTGCGGAGCGCGGCGAGCGCGCTACGATCGAAGAGCGACTAGGCACGCTGACGATGCGCGAGACGCAGGTGATGTCGATGGTGGTGGTGGGCAAGCTGAACAAGCAGATCGCCGCGGACCTTAACCTCTCGCACAAGACCGTGGAAGTGCACCGCGCCCACGTGATGAGCAAGATGGGCGCCGCCTCGCTGGCGGAACTGGTGCGGATGGCCGCCGCGATCGGGCAGTGAGCCGGGCGGAGCGCCGCGCGATCGTCGGCATTGCGGTCAGTTTCATTTTGGCGACTCGATAAGACCTGTCGCCCGGTTGAGGTTTTGCTGCTGCGGGGCGTCGATCGACCACGCGATGGCCTTAAGATGCGAGAGTTCGCTTTTCTGATCCTTCGCTTGCCCACGACTCGCCCATGACTCGCCCATGACTTCGCACGTGCCTTCGGGCAACTTTTCCGACGTTGAGAATGAGTCCGATGCTGCCGCGGCCACGCCCGGCGACGCGCCGCAGGAGAGGACTGACCAACATCGGCTGATGATGGACGTGCTGGAGGACGGGCGGATGGGCGCGCTCGCCAAGTACGGTCACTTTTTTGTGGGTAGCGCTTCGCCGTTATCGGTGCTGAAGTTTGACCTGATCCAGGCGCTGGCCTGCAACCGCACCGGTGCGCTGGGCTATCTGCTTCGGCAGAAGCTGTACGCGCTGTTGCTCGCCGAAGCGGGACCGGGACTGAAATGGGGGCTGCAGGTAGCGCTTCGTCACCCCGCAAAGATGCGGCTGGCGGCGGGGGTGGCGGTGGACGATCATGCGGTGCTGTGTGCGCGGGGGGTCCGAGAAGATCTCGGCGAAACCTTCACGATCGGAGCGGGCACGCTGATCGGCCGATGTTGTGTGGTGCAGGCCAAGGCCGGCTCGCTGCGGATCGGTGAGCGCTGCGTCCTGGGCACGCACAGCCAGATCGTCGGCACCAGCGGCGTGACGATCGGTCGGGACGTGATGACCGGCCCGCAGTGCTACTTCGGCGGTTCACGCCACGGCACGGCCCGCACGCTCGATGACGGAACCCCCGCACCGCCCATGATCATTCAGCCCACCACCACCCGCGGACCGCTGACCATCGGCGACGATGTCTGGTTCGGGGCCGGCGTGCGCGTGATGGAAGGGGTCAGCATCGGCAGCGGCGCGGTCGTCGGTTCGGGCGCGGTCGTTACGAAGGACGTGCCGGCCTATGCGATCGTCGCTGGCGTCCCGGCGCGAATCGTGGGGAAACGAGCTTGAAATCGGCTGATACCAAGCGAAAGCTCAAACGGCTGCCGATGGCGGTGGTGAGCTTGCTGTTGGTCGCTTATGTCGTCTGGTCCAGCGACTGGTCGGCGGTCTTCGACAAGCTCAAGAACATCGAGACGTTCTGGCTGGTGCTGCTGGTTCTGTCTGCGCCGGCGATGGTCGCCGCCAGCGTATGGAAATGGCGGCGGTTGCTGGGTGTGTACGGCCATGAGGTGAGTTTCGGCACCCTGTTTGGGATGTATGTCGCGGGGCAGTTTTACAACAATCTGTTGCCGACGAGTTCCGGCGGCGATGTGGTGCGCGGCGAGTTGCTGCGCCGCAAATGCGGTTCGGGTCACGCCGCGTACGGCTCGATCGTGACGGAGCGCTTCACGGGGCTGGCCGTGCTGATCCTGCTGGCGATCGTGGCGCTCGTCGAAGCGCCGGCGATCTGGCGGCACACCGAATTGGTGATCGGCGTGGCGGCGGGCCTGATGTTCGCACTGACCGTCATGCTGGTGGTGCTCAGCCGGCGGGTCACTCGGCTGCTGGATCGTCGCGTGGGGCATCTCGGGCCGGCCCGCAAGGCGCTGGGCAAGGTGCACGATTTCCAGAACTCGCTGTGGCAGTACCGCCGCCATCCGCGGGAACTCGGGATCGCGGTGGGCTTCTCGGCGTTGTTCTACTTACTGGCGATCGCGAGCACCCTGGTCGCGGCCGAGTCGGTGGGCCAACACCTCGACGGGTATGACATCTGGGCGGTTTCGGTGTGCGTGCCGCTGGTGCTGATTGTGACGTTGCTGCCGATTTCGCTCAACGGGATCGGGCTTTGGGAGGTGGTGTTCGCCACGTCGTTCGAAGCGATGGGCATGAGCCGGGAGTTGGGTCTGACCGTGGCGCTGCTGCTGCGGGCGCGGGATTTGAGCTGGTCGGTGCTGGGCTTTGGACTGGTGACGGTGGCGGGGTTGGCGAGCCGGTCGGCAATCGCCGAGGCCGCGCAAGGCCGGGCGATGGCGACGGAGATAGCGACGGGGCAGGTTTCGCCGGTCATGACGACGGACGCGAAGGCCTGACCGGTTTGGTCTGCGACTTTTTCTGGCCGACGGAGCTTGGGGCCGTATACTCGGCCCTGCGAAGTGTGTCTGCTTTGCGATCCGCACGAACCCAGAGGCCCGACGCACCATGTCCATTCGGAGGAGTCGATCGATCTGCCGTGTAGCGGCCGCGGCTTGCGCCGCAACGCTGCTTGGCGTTTGCGCCTCGGGGATGCCGCTGCGGATTCTGCCGCTGGGCGACTCGATCACGTGGGGGTGGGGTGGCGAGTCGTCGTACGGCTACCGCGGTCCGCTGGCCGACCTGATGACCCAGAACGGCATCAACTTTGAATACGTCGGCAGCATC
Source organism: uncultured Phycisphaera sp. (assembly GCA_964543215.1). GTDB lineage: Bacteria > Planctomycetota > Phycisphaerae > Phycisphaerales > Phycisphaeraceae > CAZIXN01. Next base: position 9,411 of record CAZIXN010000005.1, on the reverse strand, counting down.
GCGGACGACATCACGATCAACGGCACGCGCTTCATCGATCCGGCGGTGCGGCAACTGGTCGGCAGCCCGCTGCACTACGGCATCCCCGGCGCGAACGCGGACACGGTCGACGGCTCGGGCAACAGCGTCAGCAATAAAGACTCGCTGCTGTGGAGCATCCGCAACGACCGCAACGGCGACGAATCCTTCGACGCGAGCTTCAGCGCCGCTGGCGGCTTGATCCCCACTCTGGTCAGCCAGAACAAGGCCCCCGATGCGGTGTTGCTGCACGTGGGCACCAACGCGATCGGACGCAGCAACGGGCAACTTCGAACCGTCGTCACCCCCGGCACCGGTGCCGCACGCTACCTGGGCACCAACAACAACGCCGACGCACAACTGTTCCGTCTGCTCGACGGTCTCGGCGACGACCTGGCCAACCAGGGCCTGCTCACCGGGTCCGCCGACGACACGCGGATCATCCTGTCCCGCATCATCCCCCGGCCGGTGGATTCCCGGCAGACGCCGCGCGGCTCGTCGGGTACCAACGGCATCGACTTCGGCATCCTGCAGAACGGCATCGACTACAACGCCGCCATCGACAGCGTCGTCGCGTCGCTGGACCCGCTGATCCGAAACGCCATCACCCTCGTCGACATGTTCGACATCGATATCACCGATCCGGTTTTCGGCCTGACCGGTCGGCGCAACGATGGCATCATCGACCAGCCCTTCGATACGCTCACCGGCTCGGGGTCGGCGTTCAACGAGGCGAACCAGAAAGTCGGCGGCGTGCTCGTCGACGAGGCCAACGCCAACGGGCCGGATTACGCCGACTGGCTCCTGCGTTACGACGAGGCAGGCCAGGACTTTTACGACGCCGCCTACAACGCCAATGATTTGCGGTGGAACCAGGGCCTCTACGGCATCCAGGTCAACGGCCAGTTCTACGACGCGATCCATCCGAACCTCACGGGCTACGAACTCATGGCCCACGTCTGGTACGCCGGTTTGTTCGGCGGCGCGAACCTGTTGGCTGGTGACTTCACGGGCAACGGCGCGGTGGAGCAGGGCGACCTGGACCTGGTGCTCAACAACTGGGGCCTCGACACGACCGGCGCGGTTCCCGCCGGCTGGAACAACACGGCGGGCTTGCTGGGCGTGGTCGACCAATCCGAGCTCGACGCAGTGCTCAACAACTGGGGCTCGGCCCAGTCTCCGTCGTTCGCCGGCGTGCTTGTGCCCGAGCCGGTCGTGCTCGGATTCGTGTCGGCGGGGGCGTTCTTGCTGGGGCGGAGGCGTCCGCTGGCCGATGTGTACCGCAGGACGTGTCGTGTCGGCTGAGGCGTTGTTGGCCCCGCCGACCTTGACCGTCCCTGACGCACGCGAGACACATTTGTCCCAGTCTTCTCCGATCAGTTCGCGCGAGTCACCTGGTTTTGAGGCCGTGACCCTGCGTGGGGTGGACTTTGCCTCGCTGACCCAGGCGCAGACGGTGGACCTGCTGTTCTCGGGGCTGGATCGCGGCGCGGGCGGTTGGATCGTCACGTCCAATCTCGATCACCTGCGACGGGCCACAAGGGACGCCGAGTTCCGCGCGATGCTGGAGCAGGCGGACGCCGTCGTCGCCGACGGGATGCCGCTGATCTGGGCCGCTCGGCTCGCGGGCACGCCGCTGCCCGAACGGGTGGCGGGCAGTTCGATGACCGGGGCCGTTGCCGCGTCCGCCAAACGCAAGAGCCGATCCGTGTTCCTCCTGGGCGGCAACCCCGGCGTCGCCGAGGCCGCCAAGGCCGCGCTCCAAGCCGAGCATCCCGGCCTGCGGGTGGTGGGCACGTACTGCCCGCCGCTGGGCTTCGAGAAGTCCGACGCTCAAATGGCCGCGATCCGAAACGCGCTGAACGACGTCCAACCCGACGTCGTCCTGGTTGCCCTGGGTTCGCCCAAGCAGGAACGCCTGATCCGTGACCTGCGTAACGGCGGCGTGTTGCCCGGGGCGTGGTGGATCGGCGTGGGGATTACACTGAGTTTTCTCAGCGGCGAAGTCAGCCGCGCCCCGGGTTGGATGCAGAAAACCGGGTTCGAGTGGGTGCATCGCCTCACGCAGGAGCCCAAGCGGCTTTTCCGGCGATATCTCATCGAAGGAATACCGTTTGCCCTCGGATTACTCGGACGTTCGGGTATGATCCGACTAACCGGGAAGCGGGTCGAGAAACCCGCGGTGAGAGGCGGCAAAGACTGAGCTTGGGGCCGGTCCGCCGCCGATAGGTTTCGGTCGAGGTGCCGTTTGTCGGCGTCGCGGCCCGGCGGTCCGATCCCGCCCGAACAAGCCTCGGACAGCCGGAGAGAGTTGCCCGCCATGACGTTTCCGATCCAGTACCCGTCTACCTCCCGCGACGCGCTGCGCCGCGACGACCGCATCGCCTTGGCCGATCCGCTGCAGGGTCTGGCGGGCGTGGTGATCCTCGCCGGCAGCGTCCGCGCGAATCAGCTCCGTCGGGCGACCGGCCGAAGCCCCCTGGAGATGCCCATCGGCTCGAGCCGAACGGTCATGCACGAGTGGTGCGACCGCCTCGCCGACACCGCCCAAGCCGCGGGCATCGCCGAACTGCCGGTCCGCATCATGGTCGATCAGGCCGCCAGCCCCGACTTCACGACCAACCAGCACGGCCCGCTCCGACTCCGCGTCGAGCGCGACCCCTCGGCTTATCGTGGCACCGCCGGCCTCCTGCACGACCTGGCTCGCGAGTACGCCGACGACGCCCGACTGCTCGTCCTCCACGCTTCGCAGTTGCCCTTCGCCAGCCTCGGCCACGCGCTCGATTACGAACACGCCGACTCCGCCGACGTCACCATCGTCGCCGACCCCCAAGGCGCGCCCAGCGGCATCATGCTCCTGCGCTGCGGTTGCCTGCGGAACATCAACACCGTCGGCTTCGTCGACCTCAACGAACAGGCCCTGCCTTCCATCGCCAAAAAGTTCGACGTCCGCGTCCACCGCACCGAGCAACCCGTCACGCGGTCGCTCCGCACGCTTTCGGGCTACCTCGAAACGCTCCGGCTTTACCACCATCAGCGCACCGGCCGGATGATCCACGACGGCGCGTTCGCCGAAGACTGGCAGGCCAGCTTCCAGGTCCTTGAGGGCGGCGCGGTCATCAACGAGAAGGCCGTGATCCACGACTCGGTCGTGCTCGCCGGTGCCCGTGTCGAAGCCGACGCCGTGATCGTCCGCAGCGTCGTGTGCCCCGGAGCCGTCGTCGGCCGCGGCGAACACCGCATCGACCGCGTCGTCATCGGCCACCGTTTCTGAAATTCCCGTCAAGCCCGGGGATGGCCATCCCCGGTCCTGACGCGCGCACCGGTCGCGCAACGGATCATTCCCCTTTTTTTTTTTTACTTCCGGGGGAGTCGGCTTTTTGTCCGTAAGCCGCCGCGCGGATCGGGCAACGTGGGATCGCGGGAGTATGCATGGACATCGCGTCGTGCGGCGCGTTTTTGCGCACGCTTCGGCGGCCACCTTCCGGGGGGCCACCTTCCGGGCGGCCACCTTCCGGGGGGCCGCCGCTTTAGGGGGCGGGGCTCAGCGGTTCCACGGCATTTTGGCGAGGGCCATGCCCATGCCGCAGGTGTCGGTGATACCCGCGAAGACCAGGCCGGCGCCGACGAAGGCCGGCAGGATGAGCAGCCACGGCGAGACGGTGACGCCCAGCACGGTGCCGACGAACACGAGCGATCCGGCGGTGATGCGGACCTGTCGTTCGAGGGAGATGGTTTGTTTGCCGCGTTCGCAGCTCAGGCCGGCGGCGACGCAGGCGTTGGTCCCGCCTTCGACGACGACGGCGTCGTGGCCGGCAGCGCGGAGTTGCTCGGCGGCCTTGGTGGCGCGGCCGCCGCCTTTGCAGAGGACCAGCGTCGGGCCGGTGGCGTGGGCGGGGCGCGTGGCGCGGACCTGTTGCTCGGTGAGCTGGTCGAGCGGGATCAGCCGTGCCCCGCGGACGTGGACTTCGCGGAACTCGGCGGGCGTGCGGACGTCGATGAGGTCGGCGGTGTCGAGTTGCTGTTGGAGTTGCTGGGGGGTCATGATGCGTTGAGTTTAGGGTGTGCGGACGGGTCGCTTAAGCGACCCGTCCGTGGGGAGTGGCGCACGCTTGGATGAGTTGTTCGCAGTCTTGGTCGGTGAGATCGGCCCGGAGCGAGAGGCGGACGCGCGCACTTCCGGGGGTGACGGAGGGCGGCCGGATGGCGACGGCGAGGAAGCCGGCGTCCTGGAGTCGTTGGGCGAGGGCGAGCGCGGCGTCGTTGTGGCCGACGATCAGGGGGATGATGGGCGTGGGGTCGCCCCGGATGTCCCAGCCGGCGTCGCGGAGTCCGGCGCGGACGTGGCGGATGATGTCGGCGAGGCGGGTGCGGCGCTGCGGTTCGTCGCGGAGCACGTCGAGCGCGGCGTCGATGGTGGCGGGGATGCTCGGCGGCGGGGCGGTGGTGTAGATGAAGGTGCGGGCGTGGTTGATGAGTTCGTCGATGATGGGCGCATCGGCGGTGACGAGGCCGCCGATGGAGCCGAGCGCCTTGGAGGCGGTGGAGATGGTGATGGGGATGTGGCCGGCGACGTGCTGGTGTTCGGCGAGTCCTGCGCCGGTTTGGCCGAGGATGCCGGTGGCGTGGGCTTCGTCGACGATGAGGATCGCGTGATGCTGTCCGCAGAGTTCGAGCAGGGCGGGCAGGTCGGCGACGGTGCCATCCATGGAGAAGACGGCGTCGGTGACGACGAAGGTGCGGGCCTGGTCGCTTGTGTTGCCGGCCCCGCCTGGACATGCGGGGCCCTTATTTTGTTGTTGCAACAGACGCTGGAGTTTGGCGTAGTGGCGGTGGGGGAAGGTTCGGACGGTGGCGCCGCTGGCTCGGGCGGCGTCGACGAGGGAGGCGTGGTTGAGTTTGTCCTGAAGGATCAGGTCGCCGGGCCGGGCGAGGGTGGTGAGGACGCCCAGGTTGGCCATGACGCCGGTGGGGAACAACAGCGCGCGCTGGGAATGCTTGAATCCGGCGAAGCGTTGTTCGAGCGCGGCGTGGGGCGGGAGCGTTCCGGTGACCAGTCGGGAGGCGGCGGAGCCGGTGCCGTAGCGCTGGGTCGCGGCGACGGCGGCGTCGCGGAGGCGGGGGTGGGTGGCCAGGCCGAGGTAGTCGTTGCCGGCGAGGTTGAGCAGGGGCGCGGGGTGAGGGTCGCCGGGGCGGGTGACCGTTTTCCCGGGCGCGTCGTGGACGCGGAGCGAACGCTGGGCGGCGGCGGCGCGGCGTTGGTCGGCGTGGTGTTGGAGTTGTTGGAGCAGGTCGGCGAGGGCTGACCCACGGACGTTGTCCGTGGGCTTCTTGAGCGCAGACGTGGTGTCAGGGTTTGCCATCGTGGTGGGCTTGGCCGTCGCGCTGGCCGTCGCGTTTGGCGGCGTCGCGGGCCGGGGCGTTGGGGTTGCCGAACCGGAGTCCCTGGGCGTCGGCGGCGTCGGCGTCGTCGAGGGTCTGCTTCATGAGTCGGCCGACCTTGAACTTGACGGTGCGTTTGGGCGCGACCCAGACGGGTTCGAGCGTGCGGGGGTTCTGGGCTTTGCGGGCGCGGCGCTGCTTGACTTCGAAGACGCCGAAGTCGCGGAATTCGAGGCGGTTGCCTTTGCCGAGCTCGACGACGAGATTGTCGAGGAATGCCTGCACGATCTGTTTGACGACGACGCGCTTGTGGCCGGTGGCGTCGGCGATCTGATCGATGAGCTCTTTCTTGGTGACGGTGGACATGGTCGGGGGTAGACCCTGATCGTGGGGAGGGCAAGCAACGGGGGGATGTGCGGGGCCCGGCGGAGACGAGACGATTCTAAAGACGTAACGGGCCGGAACGCACACCTCTCGCAAACTTGGGCAGGCCAGCCGACGGGGCGAACCGCACGGCGGAAGGTCCGGGATTCGCAGAAAATCCGCGAAGGATCGGGCCGGTTGGAAGTATGGCGGGTGGGGGCAACGTGGTCAAGACTCAATGCGCCAAATAGCGTTCGCAGCGACAATTAGCGGGATTCTGGCGGGTTTGTGACCCGTTGGGGCCGGCCGTACGATGCCGGGCTGTGGCCGTCGATCCCGCGAGTTTGACCATTGTTCATCATCCGCATCCGGTGCTGCGGCAGCGGGCCGAGGCGGTGACGCTGGACGAGGGTGTGCGGGCGGTGGCGCTGCGGATGGTGGAGCTGATGCACGAGGCGGACGGCGTGGGGCTGGCCGCGCCGCAGGTGGGCCTGCCGTGGCGGCTGTTCGTGGCGAACTGGACGGGGGCCAGGGGCGCGGATCACGTGTTCGTCAACCCCGCGTTGATCGATCCCAGTCGGGAGACCGGGCCGCACGAGGAAGGCTGCTTGTCACTTCCGGACATCCGCGGTGAGATCACCCGGTCGCTGGGCATCACGGTGGAGGCGACCGGCCTCAACGGCAGCGCTTTCGCCATGCGCGACGACGGCGGGCTGGCAGCGCGGGTGTGGCAGCACGAGTTCGATCATCTTGAGGGCGTGCTGATCCTGGATCGCATGACGCGGCTGGACCGGCTCAGCAACCGCAAGGCGATCCGGGCGCTCGAGGCGTGAACGGTACGATGCGCTCTGGTTTCATTTGCACGAGGGATTGACCGTGACTCGATCGGGTTTGCATCACGTGAAGATCGAGGCGGTGGACTGGTGCGCGGTGCTGCCGGTGCTGCGGATTTTCTGTTTGGGCCGGGTGGCGTTGCAGCCGACCAAGCTGGTGCTGGCGTGGCTGCTGGTGGCGGCGGTGTATCTGGGGGGAATGGTGCTGGCCTGGCCGGTCGGCTCGGCGGAGTTTGTGTTGCCGGTGGATCGTCCGGGCGTGGACGTGACGGCGGCGTGGGCGCTGGACGCGGTGCGGACGGGCGAGACGGTGACCGTGCGGGTCGACGGGTCGGACGTGTTGCAGCTCTGGCTGGACCAGCAGTTGGCGAGTCTGTGGGCGCTGGCGGGCGCGGTGACGACGCTGGACCTGGGGCTGACCGGCGGCGGCGTGCTCGGGTCGCTCAACGATCTGCTGATCGACGGGCCGCGTTCGTTGTGGCGGGTGGCGCCGGGGTTTGTGATGGCGTTTGCGGGGTGGGCGTTCGGGGTGTCGGTGCTTTTGGGGCTGGGGATCGCGCGGCTGGCGGCGGTGGAGCTTTCGCGGGGGCGCAAGGGCGGGCCGGTGGAGGCGGTGGGGTTCATCTTTCGCAAGGGCGTTTGGACGCTGATGGCACCCGCGTTGCCGCTGATCGTTGTGGCGGGCGGGGCGGTGGTGCTGGCGATCGCGGGGTTGGTGCTGTTCAACCTGCCGGTGGTGGATGTGGTGGGTGGACTGGCGTATGGGCCGTTGCTGTTGGTGGGGCTGGCGATGGCTTTGCTGGTGATCGTGCTGTCGGTGGCGGTGCACCTGCTGGTGGCGGCGATGGCGGTGGAGGGCACGGATGCGTTTGACGCGGTGAGCCGGTGCTTCGCGTACGTCACCACCCGGCCGTGGCAGGTGATCGGCTACGCGGCGGCGGCGCTGGCGTACGGGGCGGTGACGTTCCTGGTGGTGCTCAGCGTGGTGGGCCTGGCGATCTGGCTGACGGACCGCTGCCTAGCGGTGGGCGTGCTGCGTGACGCCATCGGCGGCGACTTCGTGCAGACGCTCGTGGCCCTGTGGCGGCAGGCGCTGCTGGCGGTCCCCGCGGCGTACGCGGTGAGCTTCTACTTCTGTGCCTCGGTGCAGACCTATTTACTCGTGCGTCAGAGTGCCGACGGCTCGGGGCTGGACGATGCGTACGACCCCACGGCCGCGAAGAACACGCACGCGGTGTTGCCCCCCCCGGAAGTTGAAGCATCCCCGGAAGTAGAAGCCAGCGACAGCGCCACGCGAGCGGGTGATGGCGATGCGCGTTGAGGCCGTCGTGTGCGTTGGCCGCGACGCTCGCGCAAGACGTGGGCTTGCGGCTGCGGGGTTGGCGGTGATTTGTTTCGTTGCGTTGCTGGTGGGGGTCCCGGGCTGTTCGCGTCAAGCGCCGCCGACCGGCGAGGGCGATGACCTCCGCATCATCAGCTTCATGCCCAGCGCGACGCGCATCGTCGTGGATCTCGGCCTGGGCGATCGGCTCGTCGGCGTGGCGGAACACGATGCGGCCGCGCCGCCCTTGAGCGCGGACGGCCAGCCGATGCCCATCGTCGGCAACTACATGGATGTGGATGTGGAGCGGTTGCTGTCGCTTCGGCCGAGCCATGTGATTTTTCCGGAAACGGCGACGGCGGGGTTGCCCGACACACTGGCGGCACAGAGCACTGTGCAGGTCCGTGTCCTGCCCTATCCGGCCACCGTTTCGCAGGTCGTCGATGGCGTGCGTGTGCTGGGTGAGTCGCTCAGCGAACCGGAACGGGCCGGCGAGTTGGCCGACGCGCTGGAGCTTTGGCGTCAGCGCAAACAGGCGGATTGGGACTCATTGGATGCCAGTTTGTTGGCGATTTACGACCGCGACGGCCAGCGTCTTGCCAAGCCTTTTCGATGGCGGGTGTTGCTCGCGTTCTCGGTGGACCCGGTGGTCGCATCCGGCCCGGGGTCGATCAATGATGAGTTGCTGGCGTTGGCCGGGGCGGTGAACGCGGTGGGAACGGCGGCGGTGTCGGCCGTGACGCTGGATCGGGAGGCGCTGATCGCCACGAACCCCGACGTGATCGTGCTTTTGCTTCCGGGGGCCAGTGAGGCGGAAGCGGCGAACAAGATCGCGTGGTTTGATGGCTTGCCGATCGCGGCGGTGGAGGAGGGGCGGGTGCACGCGCTGACCGACCGCCAAGTGCTGCTGCCTTCGACGAATCTGCCGGGGGTGTTGGAGCAGTTGGTGGGGGCGATCTGGGGCCACGGCCGCGCGGCGGCGGATACGGACCAATCGGAGGCGGGGCGATGAGGAGGGTGGCCACGGATCGGCGGGATGGATGCGGCCGGCGGGTCGAGGGCGGGCGTTCTCGGGCGGAAGCAACCCGATCCGGGCGTGTGTTCCGGGTGCCACGGACTTCAGTCCGTGCCGATGAACCGACCATCGCCCGGCCGGGCACACGGACTGGAAGTCCGTGGCACCCAGGCAAGTCGCTGCGAACGAAAACCGTTGGTTCGATCGGACGTGAAGCGGAAGCGGAGCGGGGGGTTGCGGGACGGGAGGCACCCGCGCAAGAGTTTTGGGCGCGCGCCAACGGGCCGTATGCGCGCGCCTACGGGCCTTGCGCGCCTGTATACGGGCTTGAGGCGCGCGCCTACGGGCTTGAGGCGCGCGCATCGAAGTCTGATGCGCGCGCATCGGCGCTTGATGCGCGCGCATCGGCGCTTGAGGCGCGCGACTCGGGGTTTGGTTTGGGTGGATGTGGCGTGGGGGCGCGGGCGTCGCGGGGTCAT
>CAZIXN010000004.1:0-36271 GCA_964543215.1 uncultured Phycisphaera sp. | reverse complement strand
CATCTCCGCCGCAACCACGCGCAGTTCGTCAAGCCAATGCGCAAGCGTCGCATCACGCTCGGCCCGTTCACGCAGCGACGCCCACGTCGAACCGTCCGCCAGCAGACGCGGGTGACCCGGCGTGAGATGCTCACGAATCCAGGCCGCATCAAGCGTCTCGGGCAACGCGACCTCGGCGTCGGGCACCAGGCTCGGCGTGGCCACGACGTCGGTCATACCTGCCTCGTCGCTGGGGAGCGTCATTCGGCAAGCTCCGAACGTCGTCAGCATCAACACCAGCCCGATCGTCCGCGTGATTGCCATGAAGTCTATCCCGTGCAGTGTTCCCGGTACCGATCAACGATGAGGTCAAGATACTCGCTCTGATCCATCGCCCAGTACTGCTCGCTGAACACCTCGACCTCATCGAAACCGTTAAAGCCCGCCGCACGCACCTTCGCACGCATGCCCGCCACGTCGATGCAACCATCGCCCATCAGCCCGCGGTCGGTCAGCAGATGCCGGGTGTTGAGACGCCAGTCGCATACGTGGAATCCGAAAAGCATGGCCTGCTTTCCGGCCAACGCGATCTCCGCATCCAGGTCCGGGTCCCACCAGACGTGATACACGTCGCAAGCGATGCCCACCCAACCGCGTGCGTCGGTCCCGAGCTGCTCGCAGATCACGCGGGCCTCGGCCATGCGATTCACACACGACTTGTCGCCGGCGTACATCGGGTGCAGCGGCTCGATGCTCAGCTTCACGCCGGCCGCCTTCGCGTGATCCACGCACGCCGCGATCCCCTCGGCGACCTGCCGACGAGCGTCGCTCAGCGGCATCCCCGGCACCGCGCCCACGACCAGCACCACCTGATCCGCACCCAGCGCCGCCGCCTCATCCAGCATCACCTTGTTGTGATCGATGGCCTTGCGCCGATCCGGCTCGGCAAACGCCGGGAAAAAACCCCCGCGCACATATGCCGGCACCTGCAGCCCCGAGTCGCGCACGATCTTCGCCGCCTCCGCCAGCCCGACGCCGCCCTCCTGGGGCGCCACCGTGTTCCGCCAGACGCTGATCCCGCCGACCCCCGCGGCCGCGAAATGCTCGCAGCATTCCGCAAGCGTCCACGGCTTGTGGGTCATCGTGTGGATCGCGCAACGCTGAAGATCGTCTCTCACAGTTTTCTCCAGAACGCAAACCAAAGCTCCGCGATCGCCATCGCCGAGGCCTGAGTCAACCCATCAAACGGCCGGCACCTCCACCCAACGCCGCTCTCTCCAACTCTGCATGCCCAGCTCCGCGAGCTGCACGCCGCGCGCCCCCGCACGCAAATCCCAACGGAACGGCTCGCCGAGCGCCACGTGCCGCAGGAACAGCTCCCACTGGATCTTGAACGCGTTGTCGTAGGCGATGTTGTTGGGCACGAGTTCCCAGCCGGCGTAGAAATCAATCGGCTGCGGAATGTCCGGGTTCCACACGGGTTTGGGCGTGTTCGCGGCGGCCTGGGTGTACACCTCGCGCAGGCCGGCCACGGCGGAGCCCTTCGTGCCATCCACATGCACGGTCAGCAGGTCGTCCCGACGAACCCGCGTCGCCCACGACGAGTTGAACTGGCACATCGTGCCGTCCTCGAGCAGGAACATCGCGTACGCCGAGTCGTCCGCCGTGCACTCGAACGGCTTGCCGTCCTCGGCCCGGCGCTGCGGCAGATCAATGCTGCCGTGCGCGACGAGCGACTTGATCGGTCCAAACAGGTTCGTGATCACGTACTCCCAGTGGCAGAACATGTCGATCATCATGCCGCCGCCATCCTGGGCCCGGTAGTTCCAACTCGGGCGCTGCATCGGCTGATCCGTGTCCATGCCCGAGAAGACCCAATATCCAAAGTCGCCTTTGACGCTGAGGATGTCGCCGAAGAAGCCCAGCTCCTTGAGCATCGCGAGCTTGCGGAACGAGGATAGCCAGAGCTTGTCCTGCACCACCCCGTTCTTCTTGCCAGCGTTCTCGACCATGTCCGCGATCGCGACGGCCTTGGCGGTTTCGGTCGCGGTGGGCTTCTCGCAGTACACCGCCTGGATCATCTTCGAGGCGCACGCCAGTTCCAGGAAGCCCGCGCGCTGCAGCGTGCCGGATGCGTCGAAAAAGATTTCGTAGTCGCCGTGCTTGCCGGCGATCGTGCCGTCGACGTCCGTCGAGTAACGGTACGGCTTGCCGATCGCACCCGGGCCGTGGGCTTCGGCGAGGTCCTTGAGCTTGTTCTCGTTGCGGCCCGTCAGGATCGGATCGGGCATCAGCCTGAGGTCCGGGCTGATGCGCACGCCACCCTGTTTGATGATCGCGGTGATGGAACGGACCAGGTGCTGGTTGGTGCCCATGCGTCCGGTGACGCCGTTCATGATGATGCCGAGCCGGCGGGTTTCCATAGGTCGCTCCCAAAGTGAAGGAAAGGTGCAAGCGAAAGATACGCCGTGACGCGGCGTGGGCGATCGTCCGATGCGGACACAAACGTGACGCTTTCGGACACGCCTGCCGCGAGCCCGGCGGCGTCAGGAGTTCTTCGGATCGGTGCGGAAGGCCCGGGGGCTCTGGCCGGCAAGTCGCGTGAACCATCGGCTGAACGCCGCCGGTGAGCTGAAGCCCAGGTGGTCCGCGACGTCGCCGATGCGCCCGTCGGCGTCGCGCAGCAGGCCCCGCGCCACGTCGAGCCGGCGGGCCGCCAGCCAGGCGTGCGGGGTGCAGCCGAAGTCCTGCCGAAACCGACGCGCGAAGTGGCGAGGCGACACGCCCGCGGCGGCGGCGAGCTCGTCGAGGTCCGGCGGGGCGTCGAAGCGCTGGCCCAGCGTCTCGACGGCGTCGCGGATCCGTGCCGACAGCGAGTCGGTCGGCGTGGCCCGGCTGGGGGCGGCCCGCGGCATCATCGGGGCGGCGTCGGCGGTCTGCGGCCACCGAGCCAGGGCCTGCGCCAGGCGCGAAAGCGTGAGGACGCTCACGCCCGAAGGCGTCCAATCCGCAACAAACGCGGCGATTTCGTCGCGCAGCTCCGTCGGGCCGTCCCGGCCGGTCAGCAGCGCGGGGAACGGCGTCGCGTCGGCGACGGCCTTGGCAACGGCGCGGTCCGCCGGCTTGCCGACGCGCAGCTTGACCAGCCAGACGGCCGCGTCGGCGGACTGCGCACGCAGGGTGTAGCCGTGCCGCAGGCCCGGGGGGACGGCGATGAGCGTCAGCCCGTGCACCCAAACCGAGCTCTCGCCCAGAATCGCCTCGCCGCTGCAACCGGCGATGACGTCCAGTTGCAGCAGGTCCGCGTGGTGGTGCGGCGGGGCGTCGATCCGGCCGACCACACGGTGATGCAGCGCATCGGTGATCCGCGTCGGATCGTCGAAGAACGCCGCACAGATCGCCCGCCGCCGCGCATCGACGTTGCTGTCCGTGCTGGACGTGGCCACAGCTCGGCGTCGCGCCGGGCGATGAAGCGGATTGCGGGACTTGACGGATCGAGACATGGGGGCGTCGTGAAATGATACCCGCGCTGACGCGTCTTGGGGTAATCTTTCTCGGTATTGAACCCGAGTTCTCGGAGGTAGCGCGATGCAGATTGATCTCAAGCTCAAACCCGCCGATCTGGCCGAGGGCGCCCGACGGGTCATGACCCTCGCCGCACGCAAGGCCAAAGACCTCGACAAGTCGTGGGACGCCGGCCGCGGCACGCCGGTGTTCACCGTGCAGGGGCGCTACACCACCCGCGGCTGGACGGAATGGACGCAGGGGTTTCAGTACGGCCTGATGATCCTCGCCGGCGACGCGCTCGGCGACGACAAGCTCGTGCAGCTCGGCAAGAAGCGGACACTGGAGCACATGCTCGCCCACGTCACGCACACCGGCGTCCACGACCACGGCTTCAACAACCTCTCGACCTACGGCAACCTGCTGCGCCTCTGGCACGAGGGCCGACTCGGCCGCGATCAGCACGAACGACTCGTCTACGAAAACGCCATCGCCGCGTCGGGCGCAGTGCAGGCCGCACGCTGGCAAGGCACCCCGCCGGTCAAGAGCGAGCACACCGCCAATGCGCCCGGCCTGGGCTACATCTATTCATTCAACGGGCCGCACTCGCTGTTCATCGACACGATGCGCACGACGCGCATCCTCGGCACCGCCTGGCAACTCGGCCACGCGCTCATGCACGAGGGCGACCGCCGCGCCGACCTGCTCAAACGCAGCGTGCTGCACGGACTCACCACGTCGCACTACATCGTCTTCCACGGCCCCCCGGAAGATGAGCACGCCGATGCGCGCGTGCCCTACGCCGGCAGCCCGTACAACGTCCGCGGCCGCACCGCCCACGAAGGCACGTTCAACCGCAACGACGGCGCGTTCCGCGCCCGCGCCACCCAACAGGGCTACAGCCCGTTCAGCACCTGGACGCGCGGCCTCGCCTGGGCGATGTGCGGCTACGCCGAGGAACTCGAGTTCTTCAAAACCATCTCGGCCGCAGACTTCAGGAAGTCGGTCGGCCTCGACAAGGCCGAGGTACTGAAGGTCTACGAACGCTGCGCCATCGACACCTGCGACCACTACCTCAACGACATCAGCACGCTCGACGGCATCGCCTATTGGGACGACGGTGCCCCGGGCCTGGCGACGATGGATGGGTGGCGGGAGCGCAACGCCGATCCGTACGAAGCGCACGAGCCCGTCGACGCCTCGGCGTCCGCGATCGCGGCGCAGGGCCTGATCCGTCTGGGCAAGTATCTGGGCGCAACGCGCGGTAAAAAGTATCTGCAGGCCGGCCTCACCGTTGCCCGCACGCTCTTCGACGAGCCCTACCTCTCGACCAGCGCGAAGCATCAAGGCCTGCTCCTGCACTCGATCTACCACTGGCCCAACGGCTGGGACCACGTGCCCAAGGGCAGCCGGATCCCGCATTCCGAATCGAGCCTCTGGGGCGACTACCACCTCGCGGAGCTCGCCCTGCTGGTGGGACGCATGACCGACGGCTCGGCCTACCCGACGTTCTTCTTCCCGAGATAGCGAGCGCTTGCTCGCCGGAGCTTTGACATGAGTGATGCATCCAACAAGCCCGTTGCGCTCGTCACCGGCGGCAGCCGGGGCATCGGGCTGGGTATCGCCACCGCGCTCGCGTCGCACGGCTTTGACGTGGCGATCAACGGCCGACGTTCCGAAGCCGACGTCAAGGATGCGCTGGACGCGATCCGCGCCGCCGGCGGCGAAGCGCTGTACTGCCGGGCCGACGTGGCGGACCTCGACGCGCACGCCGGGATGCTCGATTCGATCCGCGCTCGATTCGGCCGGCTCGATGCGCTGGTGAACAACGCGGGCGTCGCGCCGGACGTGCGGGCGGACATTCTGGAAGCGTCGGCGGAAAGTTTCGATCGTTTGATCCGCATCAATCTGCGCGGTCCGTACTTCCTGACGCAGGCGGCCGCGAAGTGGTTGATCGCGCAGAAGCAGGCGGACGCTTTCCGCACGCCGACGATCGTGAACGTCTCGTCGATCAGCGCTACCGTGGTGTCGGTCAACCGTGGCGACTACTGCATCAGCAAGGCCGGCGTGGGCATGGCGACGCAGCTGTGGGCCGCGCGCCTGGGGGCCCACGGCATCGGCGTGTACGAAGTCCGGCCGGGCGTGACGCGCACGGACATGACCTCCGGCGTCACCGAGAAGTACGACAAGCTCATCGCCGAAGGCCTGACCGTCGAGCCGCGCTGGGGCACGCCGCAGGACGTCGGTGCCGCCGTCTGCGTGCTCGCCTCGGGACAACTCAGCTACGCCACCGGCAGCGTCATCATGGTCGACGGCGGCCTGACGATCCCGCGCTTGTGATGCGTTCCACGACAACCGACCACGCCGTTTCAGGAACCCCCATGAACCCCGCCGACGCCCCGTTGATCATTGCCCGCCACCGCCTCCTGCCCGTGATCGCGTTGCAGCACGTGGGCGACGCCAAGCCGCTGGGGGAAGCCCTGCTCGAAGGCGGTCTGCCCGTGGCCGAAGTGACGTTCCGCACCGAGGCCGCCGCCGAGTCGATCGCCGCGATGAGCCGGCTTCCCGGGTTGCTCGTGGGCGCGGGCACGGTCGTAAAGCCGCCGCAGGTGGACGCGGCCCGCGATGCCGGCGCGACGTTCATCGTTTCGCCGGGTACGAGCCCGGCCGTGGTCGAACGCGCGCTCGAACTGGGCCTGCCGATCTTTCCCGGCGTCGCCACGCCCAGCGACATCCAACTCGCCATGTCGCTCGGGCTGGACACGCTCAAGTTCTTCCCCGCCGAAGCGATGGGCGGGATCGAGATGGTCAAAGCCCTGGCCGCACCGTTCCCGAGCATCCGCTTCGTGCCCACCGGCGGCATCACCGAGCAAAGCGTCGGCGACTACCTCGCGCTGCCGGCGGTCGTCGCCTGCGGCGGAAGCTGGATGGTCAAGCCGTCGCTGTACGCCGGCGGCGATTTCGCGCCGGTGGCCCAAGCCGTGGCCGACGCCGTGCGTGCGATCAACCCGGCCGACTGAAACCGCGCCCACTCGCCGCATCAACACGCCCGGTAGGAATTCAACACCATCGCCAGCGCTACTGCGGCTCGGCCGTGTACGCGATGTCGTCGAGGTAGAACGTCACCGGCGCTCCGCTGCCCGCGAGCGTCCAATAGAAGCCCGTCTTGATGCACGCCATGTCCCGGCCGTCCAGGGGGATTTGATATCGCTGCCAATCGGGCGTGAGCGTCACCGCGATCTCGCCTTTGCCGGTGTCGTAGAACGGCTTGTCGTTGCCGATCAGCCCGAAGCCGAACTTCACCTGCTCCCCGCCTCGCTGCCCGCGGGCCCAGAACGTCAGATGATCGGCGGCCGTCAGGTCAAAGCCGCCCTCCGCGTCGCCCCAGTCGTTGGCGGGATGCTGCCAGACAACGCCGGCCCAGGCGTCGTTCCTGTCGTAGCGCACTTCGAGGCACGTTGCGCCGCTGCGCGGCCGGTCGCCGGCGTTCTGGTCCATCGCGACCGCACCGGCCTCGCCCATGTAGCCCGATGGCGTGTACGGCGTCCCCTGCGTGTCGTCGCCGTAAAGCACCAGCGGCAGTTGAATCGGCAGGCCACGCAGCGCCTCGCGATCTTCGCTGAGCACACGCAACGGCGCATTGGCTACCGCCGCGCCGCCCTGACCGTCACGGACATACGCGAACAAGCGGTAGTTGCCCGGGCGCTGCGGCATCGTCAGCGTCACGCCTTCGTTCGACGCCTGCGTGATCGCTTCGGGAAAGGTCGGCGGCGTCGGACGGAAATCGCCCGCGCTCTCGAAGACCTCCATCTCCTCGAACAACACCCACTCCACCTCGAGCGCATCGCCTTGGGGATCGGTGACGCCGAGCTCGGCCGACACGGTGCTGCCGGGCTGAACCTGCGGCGAACCGAGGATCTCCAGCCGATCGATGCGCGGCACCAGGTTCGGCGACGGCTGCCCGCTCCAGGCCAGCGTCATCGCGTCGATCGCCGCCAAGCGCGAACCGTCGGGCAGGAACATGCCGAACCACGTCGCGGTGGCTTCCTGCTTCGAACCCCAGACAAACGCGAAAGAACCGAGGCAGTGAGGGTCGGCCTTGAGCGCGGCGTAGGCGTCGGTGTAGATCTGCGCCTTCTGCGTGCTGGAAAGTTCTTCGGGCACGTCCCACGCGTTGCGGCCGATCTCCCAGGTGCCCGGAGGTCCGAACTCGGCGACGACATACGGCTTGGTGATCTTGCCTTCGTCACGCAGCGCCGCGTAGCGCTGCGGGATCGACGTCACCCCGCCGTAGGTGTTGATGCCGACGATGTCGATGGCCGGGCAGAGCGTCTCGATGGACTCGAGACGGTCGCCGCCGATCTCGGCGATCACGGTCATCGTGGGGTGTTGTCCGTCGACCTCGTGGATCATTTCGGCGATGTCGTTGACCGCCTGCCACACCTTGGGGTTGGTGGTCGGGCCGTATTCTTCCATCTCGTTGCCCACACCCCACATCAGCAAGGCGGGGTGGTCCTTGAAGCGCAGGACGGCGGCCTTCGCATCCTCGAACTGTTGTTGCACCGCCGCGTCGTCGTCGTAGTCGAAGCCGTGCCGGTCGTGCTGCAGCCAGATACCCAGCGCGACCTTGAGCCCGAGTCGCTCGGCCTCGTCGAGCTTGGCGGGCGTGTCGTCGCCGACCCCCCAGGTCCGGAACGCGTTGCCGCCGGACGCCTTGAGCAGCGCCTTATCACCGTCGCCGCCGGCCCCCTGGATGTAGAACGGTTGGCCATCAACGATCAGTTGGGGCTCACCGCGCTGTTCCACCAGCTCAACACGGGCACAGGCACTGGCGGCCACCAGCAGGCTCAGCCAGGTGATGCAACCCACGGCGGCAAAGGATCGAAACATCAGATGGGCTCCAGAGATGAAAAGAGGGCAAACCGAAACCACACGATACATCAACAGGCGTGGTACGCGGTACGAGCGTGACAAAACCCGCGTTCCTCGAACGCGGGCTTTTGGCGATCATGCGAACATGCTGAACACGATCACGGCCGGGCGTAACGGCTGACCGCGATGCGGGTGAGGCTCTTGACCATCTCGGCGGGGTCGGTGAAGTTGCCTTCGCGGCGGAGGCGCTCGATGAACTGCTGGGTGCGGAGGCTCCGCTGCTGCTCGCGGAGCGTGGCTTCGATGGAGGCCTGGGCGTCTTCGAGCGAGAGCTGCTCGCCCAGCTCGACGCGATCGACGCGGACGAACCAGAGCCGGCCGTCTTGGACCTCGATCGGGCCGAACCATTCCCCTTCGGCGGCGGCGAGCATCGGCGTTTCGATTTCGGCTCGGCCGAAGGGATGGTCGCCGCGGATGCTCTGCATCCTGCCGTCGTTGGCGAGCTGGTTCATCGGGCCGGCGGCGAGTTCGGAAAACGGCGTGCCCTGGCCGAGCTGCGATTCGATTTCGCCGGCGACGTCGCGCGAGTCGGTGACGATGATCGTCAGGTCGCGAATGGGCTCGGGCTGAAAGCGGGCGAGGTTCTCGCGGTAGTACCGCTCGATGTCGCGGCGGGACACGTTGATGAGGGCCATCAGGTTCCGGTTGACGTAGGTGCGGGTGATGATGCCTTCCTGAAACCGCTGGAGGGTTTCGTCGAGGCCGCGGCCGGTGTCTTCGCGGAGCACGCGGTCGGTGGCCTTGAGCGACCCCAGGCCGTGCATGCGGAGCAGCTCGTTGCGGCGTTCCTCGCGCATGAAGCGCACGCCGTTCCACTCGTTCTCGGTGAGGGAGCGTTCGGCCTCGGCGAGGATGAGGCGGGACTGCAGCGTCGCGCGGATCGCTTCGGTGATCTCGGCCTCGGCCTGCTTCTCGAACTCAGCGCGGGCGAGTTGCCGGCCCTTGGCGCGGAGGCTGTCGGCCAAGTCGGCAAGCACGTCGTTGGCGTAGACGGGTCGGCCATTGATCTGCCCGATCATGCCGTCGATGGGCAGCGGGTCGTCGGGGTCGATGCGGGGCGACGGGGCCGTGGCGGCGGCTTGAGCCGGGGGCGCGGAGCGGGAGGTGTCGGTCGTATCGGTCGGGAGTTCCGTCGCGGGCTCCAACGGCGCGGCCTGGGACGCAGCGGGTCCCTCGGCCACCGGCGTGGCCTGGCTCGCGGGCTCGACGAAGTCGCCGGGCCGGACGCTGCGTTCGTTGCTGCCGAGCAGTCCGCCGGCCACGTCGGAGGTCGTGGTGCAGGCGGAGGCGGCGAGCAGCGCAGCGAAGAGCGCGGTGCCGGCGAGGGATGTCGTGGGTCGATTCATACCACGATTATCGGCCGTTCTCCCGTTTTCGCCACAGGTTCCACGAACTTCGGCCGGGTTGCCGGGCGCGGGGCCGATGCTTACACTGCGGGGCTGCGGCGACGTAGCTCAGTTGGTTAGAGCATGGGATTCATAAGCCCGAGGTCACTGGTTCGAGTCCAGTCGTCGCCACTTTGGTTTGTTGACCGGCTCGTGAGCGTTACGGGCCGAGTTGCCGGAGAGGTGGCCGAGTGGCTGAAGGCAACGGTTTGCTAAATCGTCGTAGGGGTATTGCCCCTACCGCGGGTTCGAATCCCGCCCTCTCCGCTTCCGAAAATCCGTGAGCCACTGCTTGCCAGTGGTCTGCGGATTTTTTTATGGATTCGGCGTCTGTTTCGTGTCTTGAGGATGGTCCTGTTCGCCTGAAGGGGCGCCCTGGGTGGCCGACCAGAACACTTCGCTTAGAAGCTTTGGAGCGGATTGGGCAGCGGGTGGAGTCGAGGCCGTTCAAGCGTGTGGTGTTGCTGTTGATTCTGTTCGCGGAGGCGCGGCTGGCCACGATGATCAAGCCGAACCTTCCCGCGGTTTGACCCACCAGACCACCCCCGCCTGACCCGCTCGACCTTCCACAACCACACCAGCGGGACCCACAACATCAAAGCTTTGGCAACGTCGCTGCGCCGATGCCTGTCTCGCCGTGCACGCTGCGACGGACATCAGTCCGCAACACGCTGCGTCGAGGGGCCCGGCACGCCAACCAGGCAGGCCGCCGCCGTAGTACAACTCCAACGCCTCGCCCCCGCCCCACGCAAAATCCGCCAGCTCCTTCTCCTGCACCACCACCGTGCCCGGCCGAGCCACCCGACCCAGAAAATTCGTCACGTCCTTCTGCACCACCTTGCCCGACCGCTTCGTGAACGCATACCGCTCCTCGAACATCGGCGACCGCAACAGCTCCACCTCCCGCAGCCCCGTCTCCTCCGCCAGTTCCCGCCGCGCCGCCGCCTCGGCCGTCTCTCCCGTCTCGGGATGCCCCTTCGGAAACGACCCATGCCCCGCGTGATGCTGCACCAACAGATACCGCCGAACCGCGCCATCAAACACCACCGGGATGACGCCGCACGAGTAATCCGTGTCCATGTTCATGGACCTAACACAGAGCCTCACCCGCCACCGAAAATCAGCCGCCAACCGATCCAGAAAATAACCACGTCCGCCCACACATGGCTGACGTACGCCGCGTAAATGTTCCCGGACTTCGCGTACAGCCACGACCACGTCACCCCGCCAATGAAAACGCCCGCCGACGCGAGCGCCGTGGTCTTCGCATCGAAGTAAACCGACAGCGCCACGACGTGGTGGACCGTGAACAGCAACCCGCAGACCACCACCGCCCCGCCCACGCCCAGCAAGTTGCTGGGCAGCACATCCCGGAGCCGCGCGTACACGAACCACCGCCAGAAATACTCCTCCAGCAGCGAGTTGACCGTGCACCAGTACAACGCCCCCAGCAGATACAGGCCCAGACGATCCAACCCGAACTGCCGAACCTTCGCCAGCATCTCCGCCGGGTCGATCCACGCGTGTGAAAACCCGACATACGCCCCCGCGATCACCGCAAAAATCATCGCCCCCGTCACGTGCGCCGCCACCATCCCACGGTTGCTCCACCGCGGGAACCGCGGCTTCACGCCCTCGACCTTCCACAACCACACCAGCGGCGCGACGAGAATCCACACCTTCGCTAAACCGAACACCGCCTTCGCCCACGTCGATTCAGGAAACCAAACCATCGACAACGCCGTCCCCACCGTCGGCACCGTCGCGGTCAGCAGCAGCGCGAGCCAGGCTTGACAGCTTCGCGTCATGAGTTCACCGCTGAGGGCCGCAGAGGACCGCAGAGAAAGAAAGAAGCCACCGATCGCCACTGATGCACAAGAATAAGCGACAAACACACTGGCCTCTCGAATCCCTCCGCTTCATCCGTGTCCATCCGTGTCCATCCATGGCCTGCTGCTCTGCTCGCTCCGCGGCTCTCTGCGGCTCTCTGCGGCCCTCTGCGGTGACGAATCACTCCGCCAACTTCGCCGACAGATACGCCTCAACCTTCTCGATCGCGATGGTCTCCTGGGCCGTCGTGTCGCGGTCGCGGACGGTGACGGTGCCCTTGTCCTTCGTGTCGCCGTCGATGGCGATGCAGAACGGCGTGCCGATCTCATCCATCCGCGCGTAACGCTTGCCGATGCTCTGCTTCGCGTCGTATTCCACGGCGTACTTTTCCCGGAGATCGAGATACAGCTTCCGCGCGATCTCGGGCATGCCGTCCTTGTTGACCAGCGGAAAAATCCCCGCCTTCACCGGCGCGAACTTCGGCTTGAACTTCATCGTGTACGCCGAACCCTGACGCTCGGGCGTGGGCGTGAACGCTTCGCACAGCAGCACCAGCACCGCCCGCGTCAAACCCGACGCCGGCTCGACGACGTGCGGCAGGTATCTGGATTTCGCCTTCACCTCATCCGGGGTTGCGCCCTGCTCCTTGAGTTTGAGCTGCAGCTCCTGATCGAAATACGTCAGGTCCGCGTTGGAGTGTTTGTTCTCGGGGTTGGTCTTGCTGTGCGCGTTGAGGTCGAAGCAGCCGCGGTGCGCAACGCCTTCGAGCTCGCCGAAGCCGGGCGCGGTGAACGGGTACTTGTACTCCACGTCCACGCAGGCGCTGGAGTAGTGCGCGAGCTCATCGTCGTCGTGATCACGGAAGCGCAGGTTGGCCTTGTCGATGCCGAGGGATTCCCACCACTTCATGCGCTCGTCCCGCCAGAAGGCGTACCACTGCTGCGATTCGTCCGGGGGGCAGAACCACTCCATTTCCATCTGCTCGAACTCGCGGGAGCGGAAGATGAAGTTGCGGGGCGTCACTTCGTTGCGGAACGATTTGCCGATCTGCGCGATGCCGAACGGCACCTTGACCCGCATCGTGTCCAGCACGTTCTTGTAGTTGAGGAAGATGCCCTGCGCGGTTTCGGGGCGGAGGTAGACCTTGTTTTCTTCGTCCTGCGTCAAACCCGCATAGGACTCGAACATCAATTTGAAGGGGGCCGGTTTTTCCAAGGCGGCACCGCAGCGTGGGCATGGGTCCTGTAAGCCCGTCTGGTTGAGCTGTTCGGTGGCGAGATGGCGGACGACTTCCTGTACATCGGGCGGCGCATCGGGCTGTCCCTGGACGCGCGTCGCCAACCAGGAAAGCGTGACTTCGGGATTGCGAACCAGCGCGAGATTTGGAGCCAGCCGCTTGCCTTTGCGCTTTGCCCAATCGATCAGCGTGGGCGTGTCGATTCCGCCGGCATGTGGCGTAAACGTTTGGATTAATGAATTGAACCACTCTGACTGTGTGACGAGGATGTCCCAGAGGTGGTCCGCACGCACGAAGTGTCCGCATCCTTTGCACTTCTGCATGGGATCGGCAAAGCCCGCGAGATGACCGGAGGCTTGCCAGACTTTGGGGTTCTGGATGATCGCCGAGTCCAGGCCGACGATGGAGACGGGGTCGCCGTCGGGGCCGATCGGTGGGCATTCGACCATGCATTTCCACCACCAGTCGCGGAGGTGGTTTTTGAGGGCGGTGCCGAGCGGGCCGTAGTCCCAGAAGCCGTTGATCCCGCCGTAGATTTCGGACGCGGGGTAGACAAAGCCGCGTCGCTTGCACAGCGAGACGATTTCTTCCATGGATTTGCTGGCGGGGTCGAGGGTCATGGCGGGGTCGTGGGGGATGGCGGGTCGGGCAGGGCAACCGGAAGGACGCCACGGCGACACACGCGCCGCAGAAGCCCGACCGAAGCGGTCGCGGAGTTTAGTGGATCGGCCCGTTGAATCTGGAGGCTCGGGTCAGGCGAACAGCGGGACGTGGCCCCGCGTCGCGGCGCGGAGCGTGGCGAGTTCCTCGTCGCTCAGCGGCGTTTCGATCGCGTCGGCATGTTCGAGGGCGATGCGGAACAACTCGGGCTGGCCCGGGGGCAGGGCCGCGACGACGCCGGGCAGGTGCAGGGTGTAGCGCAGCAGGAGCACGGCAATATCGGGGCGGTCTTCCGGGGCGTACCAGCACTTGGCGTACGGCCGGTCCTGCCCCGGCTCGGCCAAGCGACCGCGGGCCATGGCCTTGAGGGCGAGGCTGTCCATGCCGGCGGCGTTGGCGGCCTCGAGCGCTCGCGGCCCGAAAGCGCCGGCGTCGAACATCGTGAAGTTCAGCGGGTAGAGCATCGTGTCGAACCGGCCGGTTTCGATCAGCCGCAGCGCGGCCTCTTCGCGGTGGGCGCTGAAGCCGACCGCCCGTACCGTGCCGGCGTCGCGTGCGGCTTCGATCGCTTCGAGTGCGCCGCCGGGCGCGAGCGCGGTCTCCACGTCTTCGTCGGTGGTCATCGCGTGCAATTGATAGATGTCGAAACGATCGGTCCGCAGCTTGCGAAGCGAATCTTCGAGTTCCGGTGCGGCGCCGTTGGCGGTGCGCTGCATGGTTTTGCACGCCAGCGTGACGCCGTCGCGGTACGGCTCAAGGGCCGGACCCATGAGTTCCTGGGCGTTGCCGTATTGCGGGGCGACATCGAAATAGTTGATGCCGGCCTCGATCACCCTGGCGACGTGTCGGTTGCAGTCGTCCTGCGGGCGATCCGTGAGGACGATGCCGCCGAAGCCGACGGCGGAAAGATCGGTGTCGAGCGCGTTGAGTCGTCGGTACCACATGGGCGTTGCCTTCGGTTGGCGGGTTGACAGGCCTTGGCCGTGCCGAGGGTCAGCGGATCGGATCGAGCGTGGCGGCGGGCAGGTGGATGCGGTCGGAGTGCGGGCGGAAGCGGAGCCTGCCGTCGCGGGCAGCGCGGAGCAGTTCGAGCTTGAACGGGTGGTTTTCCGCCACGAAGCCGTCAAGCATCGGCTCAAGAGCGCCCAGACGCGCGGCGTATTCGCCCAACGCCGGCGGGGCGTAGAACACGTCTGCATCGCCTTCGCGAAGGCGCTCGAACGCGTTTGGGTCGGACAGGAAGATGCGCACGTGCCGATCCAACGATTGCGCGAAGGTTTTGGCCTCCAGCGGCGGGGAGGGCACGGGCGGGCCGGTGACCGTTCCGGTGATGAGTGCCAGCGGCACCAGCGTGAATTCCTCCTGCATGGCGAGTTCGGCCACATCGCGGATCGAGACGGTCCGGCCGTCAACGCGATGGATGCGCTCGTCGAGCCAGGCGGGGTCGAAGCGCAGGTTGGTGTCGCCCGAGCCGGCCCCATGTTTCAGCCAGGTGAGCAGGATCAGACCGTTGTGCACGTTGATGTAATAAGCCGCACGGTGTTCGGCATCGAGCCAGTGGCCAGCGAAAAAATAACTCGGATCGGTGCGTGGTCCCAACTCGGCCGCCAGCGCGAGAAACTTGTCGAGATAGTCGGCGTAGTCCCGCTGGAGCACGGGATAGTTGACCCGGCCGTTGACCTGGACGGCCGAAAGCATCACCGCCAGCGGCGCGGCGGTGTAGCCGTAGAGCGTGTCGAGGTCGAGCTCCGGCTCCTTGAGCCGCTCGCAGGCGGGCAATGCCAGCAAACCCACCACGCCCCAGACGGCCACGCGGAACGCCTGCCGGCGTGTCTTGGGGTGCGGTCGCTTGCGGATCATCGCCCCAAGGTAGCCCATGGCGTGAGGTCGGCGAGGTCGTGCTCGGTGAACGGCTCGGATTCGGGCAGGCCGGGCTTGAGGCCGCCGGCTTCGATCAGCGACTGATGCGCGAGCGTGAGCGCCGCCACGTCATCGGCCAGGGTCCCGGCCAATTCCCGTGCCGCCGCGACGCACGAGCCGGATTGCCCCGCCTGCCGCAGCTTCCCGTAGCCGGCGTCGGCGTGTTGGAGCAGGTCCTTGACCGCTCGGGATGCCTCGGCAATCGCGTCGTGGGCTTTGCTCGAATCGGCGCGTCGTGCGGCCGGGAGGTCGTCGTGCTGCAAAAGGCGTTGGCCATCGTGGGTCAGCAGCTCGAAGCCGTGCAGGAACCCCGCCGGGCTGGCCAGTTCGAAGTGCCGCAGGCCCAGCATGCGCACCAGCGTCCGGGCCGTCCGCAGCACATCGACCACCAGCGGGTGCAGCCGTTCGCAGCGCGGGTCCACCCGCCGTTGGGCCGGCCGGCCCGGGTCGTCGGGGGTCGGTCCCCGATCCCCCCGCCCCGCCGACTCGGGCTGGTTGTCCACGAAATCCGGGTCGCCGATCAGCAGCTCGCCCAGCGACACCTTGAGCACCGCCGAAATCCGCTCGGCCACCTCGCGGCTCAAGAGCACCCGCCCCGACTCGTAGGCGTAAATCGCGTTATCGGTCAGGTCCGAACCGGGCGTACGTGCGTTGATCCGGTCCGCCAGCTTCCTGGCCGATAGCCCGGCCTCCCGGCGAACCTGCCGCAGCACCCCACCGCGTTGTCGTTTGAGATCCTGCATCACGTCCGGGTTCATCGACAGAATCTTACCCAATTCGCGATGAATCGGCGTTTTTTCCGGCAGAATGTCTCTCAAAATCATCGCAGTGCCCGATTCTCGGACGCATTGGAAAAATTTTTCAGGTTTCTTAGAGGGTACCGTTGACATTCCTGTCAGATTCTGTACTCTTTCCGTAAGTGAGCACGGACGGCTCACGTGTCCCCGAGCAACCAACACGGTCAACAAGGATGTTGACCGGCTCGCAGGGCACACCGCAAAAAGAGAGACCACGACAACGGACTGTCAGGCGGGCACATGGACGTGCCCGCCTCTCTTTTTTTACGGGCCCTTGGTTCCGACAAACAGCGCCCACGCCCCGCCGTCGCCCGCGGCCCCCTCTTCGACAAGCCCGCCCGACAGGCCCGCTTCCGCCATCAGCGAAACCCAACGCTCCCGCGCGAACAGCCCGCAGCGGTGGCGATCTTCGATCGTCTCCACCCCTCCGCCGATGAACGTCAGCCGATAGGTCAGCGTCATCGCGAACGTGCCGCAGCCCGTCGGGTCGGCCGATGTCGCCGGGTGCTCGGCCACCGCGCTCAGCCGCGTCTGGTAGCACACCTCCTGCACGCCACGCTCGGCCACCGCCTCGTGCCCGAACTCGCCCTGGGCCGGCAACGGGGGCGTGTCCTCCGCCACGTCACCGGGCTCGAACGTCTCCACGGTGTACGTCGGCGCGATCATCGCCAAACCCCCCGGCCGCAGATGCTCGCACACCGTCGCCAGCGTCCGCCGTACGTCCTGCACCGTCGTCAGATAATCGATCGCGTCGTGGATCAGCACGGCATCGAAACGCTCGCCCAGTCGGACGTCCCGCATATCGCCCACCCGAGCATCGACCCCCGGGATCAGCGCCCGGCAGCGCTCGAGCATCGCCTCCGAACGATCCACCGCCACGCCGGCGTGCTCACCGCCCCACCCGCCGTAGGCCAGCGACCGCTCCGCGCCGACCTCCAACAGGTGCAACAGCGTGTGCCCGCCGCCCACCCCCAGTTCCAGCAGACGCCTGGGCCCGTCGCCAAAGTGCTCCGCCAACAACGCATCGATCGTCGCCGCCTCACCCACATAATCCCCCGGCGGGGACAGCACCGGCCAAAGCCACGCCAAGTCGTCGTACAGCCGTGGCGTCGCCATCACCCCAGCGCCTTCGCCGCCGCCACCCCGCCAAGCCACGCCGCCTCGGCATTGATCGCATCCCCCCCGCCCAGCCAGTCCCCGCACACCACCAGGCCCGACGCGACATCCAACAACACACGTTCCGGCAGCGGCGAAGTACACAAGCCGAACCGCCAGCGGTGCGCCGCCGCGTACACCGGCTCGGGCGTTTCCACCCCCAACGCCTCGTCCAGCGCATCGAGCATCTCGGGCAGCACATCCTCCGCCGCGTCCTCCAGCCGATGCGTCGAAAACGCCGCGTTGCCATGCAGCACCCAGCACGAACCGCCCGAGCCATCACGCCCGGGCTTGCTCGAATCGCACGCGATCCACGCCAGCGGATTGTCGCGCACGTGCAGCGCCACCTGCTGAATCGGCGGCTGCTCAAACACGACCATCGCGGCCCAACACGCCACCACCTCCGCCTCATCGGCAAGCCGCGCAAACGCCGGCTGCGCGTCGGCCAACACGCCCGCCGCCTGCGGGGCCGGCAACGCCACCACCGCCGCGTCGTAGGGGCCGTGCGATCGGCCCTGATCGTCCAGCGCGAACCACGCCTCACCGAAACCTTGCGATCCGCCCGGCACGTTCGCCTTCCGCTCCACCCGCAGCACCCGCACGCCGAAATGCACGCATCCCCCGGGAAGCTGTTCCGCCACGTGCGCGACCAACGCGCCCATCGCCGGCACGCCGACCCATTTCGCTTGATCGATCGCCTCACGCTTGAGCGAAAACGATCCCCGGCACACTTCGTGCTCCGCGACATCCCACCGCGCCACCACGCCCTTGGCCTCCCATTTCTCAAGCTGCTGCGCGAACGCCAGCGACTCGGCCGAGAGATACGCCGCCCCGTGATCGAACGCTACGCCAGAGCGCGACACCCGCGTGCTCATCCGCCCGCCCGGCCGGCTGCCCTTGTCCAGCACCGTCACCCGCCAACCGTGGCGCACCAACTCACCCGCCGCGGCCAGCCCCGACAGACCACCGCCGACGATCAGCGCGTGCCGTGCGTCCGTGTCCGTTCCGCCGCGGGGTGTGGTGCCGGCCATACGCCAAGCGTACCGCGCATCACTCGTTCACACGCCCGAGATACTCATTGGTCTCGGTGTTGATGCGGATCTTCTCGCCGGCGTTGATGAACGGGGGAACGCGCACCTTCAGGCCCGTCTCGGTGATCGCTTCCTTCATCACGTTGGTCGCGGTGGCGTTCTTGATGCCCGGCTCGGTCTCGGTGATGACGTGCTCCACCGACTGCGGCAGCTCCAGCGTCAGCGGCTGGCCTTCGTAGAACAGCCCCTTGATCACCTCGTTGGGCTTGCAGTACAGCAGCGAGTCGCCCAGGAGTTCTTCCATGATCGTGAACTGCTCGAAGCTGTCGCAGTCCATGAACACGCCGTTGCTGCCCTCGGCGTACAGGAACTCGATATCGCGACGATCGAGGCTGGTCGACTCGACTTCGTCGACGCTGCGAAAACGCTTTTCGGTGACGTTGCCGTGCTTGATGGATTTGAGCTTGGCCTGAACAAACGCGCCGCCCTTGCCGGGCTTGACGTGTTCGGTTTTCGTCACCAGCAGGAGTTGGCCGTCGAGTTGGACGACTTGGCCGGGCTTGAGATCGTTGGCTTTCATAGGGGTCTCCGGGTCGGGCGAAGCATTGTGGCGGATCGTGCGACAACAGGCAAAGCAGGGAAGGAGCCACCGATGAACACAGATACACACCGATGCGTGCAGGAGGCACGGGTTTTCTATCCGCGTTCATCCGTGTTCATCTGCGGCTACGGCTCGGTGGTTTTCATGACCTCGCGCAGCACCATCGTCGCGTAGGCCCCGCGCGGCAGCTCGAAGGCGCAGCGCAGGTACGGCCCGTGCTCGTCGACGCCGCCGGAGTAGTCCAGATCCGTGACGGCGATGCGGGTCGAGCGTCGGTCGCCCTTGACCGATGCGAGCGGGTGCGGCGTTTCCAGCAGCGCCGGCTCCAGGCCGTGCGCGGCCAGGGCCGCGTGGTCCGCTTCGAGCACCGCGCCCGACGCGGGCATCACGTCCGTGCCCCACAGCGGGGCCGACGGCGACACCTCGAAACGCTCCACGCGTCCGCCGGGGGCGTTGTCGGCCTCCGCCGTCTGGGCGTCCACCGTGAACTTCGCGCGGCTGTCGTGCTTCCACGCCACGTCCCCGGGGAGCAGGCGGTCCCACGTGCCGGCCTTCACCCGAGCGTCGAGGATCGTGTTGAACACCTCGCTCTGCAGCGCCGACACCAGAAAGTCACGCTGCGACGCCGCGATGGAGCTCACCGCGGCCTCGGCCGTCTTGCCCTGACGCAGGGCGTCCAGCGCCTGCCGGTCGTACGGCAGCGGCTTGGGCCACAGCTCGAGCGCGCCGAGATAATCGCGTTCGCGGAAACGCTTTCGCCCCTCGGCCAGCTCGGGCCGGTCGTTGTCACCGGACGTGCCGAGCAGTTCGTCGATGAAGGCGTCGTACTCGCCGCGCAGCAGCAGAGCGCCCAGCAGCGCGGAATTGCCCCGGTAGCCGAAGCGCTGTTCGCCGATGTAGTTCGGCACGCCGCGCTTCTCGATGACTTCGAAAATCGGCTTGGCGCGCACGACCGCGGTGGGCTCGACCCCGCGCACCTTGATCACGAAACGGTTGCCGCCGTGGTGTCCGCGGCGGAGTTTGTTGGCGTGGCGCTCGGCCCAGAGCAGCTTGATCTTGGGGTGGTGTCCGAGGCGCTCGATCGCGGCGGCCTCGGCGTCCTTGTCTTCTTTGGGCAGCCAGACCGAGAGGTGTTGCCGCGTGACGGCGTGTTTGTCCTTGAGGCCGGCGTGGCCCACTTCGCGCTTGCTGACGCGGAAGTCCCGCGCGACGCGCTTGATGAGGTCATGCGTCGTGAGTTCGCGCTTTTCGAGGAACAGGTAGAGGTGCTCCCCTTGCCCGGAAGGCTCGTAGAGCGGCTGCTCCTCGACGAGAAAGTCTTCGGGCGTTTGTTTCAGGACACCGCCGACGCCGGGCAGATGGGGCGTGACGTAGACGAGTTGTTGGGTGGGATCGGGCATGTTGAACGCCAAGACGCCAAGGTGCCAGTACGCCAAGGAGACAGGTCAGAATTGCTTCTTGGCGTCTTGGCCGCTTGGCGTCTTGGCGATGAATCAGTCTTCCGGGACGCCTTGGGCGATCATGTCGCGGAAGGCCTTGATGAGCTGTCGGGTGATGGGGCCGACCTGGCCGGCGTGTTCCGCGGGGCCGAGCTTTCGGCCGTCGATGTCGGTGACGGGGATGACCTCGGCGGCGGTGCCGGTGAGGAACATTTCGTCGGCGGTGTAGAGGTCGTGGCGGGTGAGGTCTTCGCGGACGACGTGGATGCCGGCCTCGTGCGCGAGTTCGATCACGAGATTCATCGTGATGCCTTCGAGCACGCCGGCCGAGAGCGGCGGGGTGAACAGCGTGGGCTTGCCGTCGCGCTGGCGCACGAGGAAGATGTTGTCGCCGGTGCATTCGCTGACGTTGCCGAGGTGGTTGAACATGACCGCTTCGAGCACGCCCGAATCGATGGCCTCGATCTTGGCCAGGATGTTGTTGAGGTAGTTGAGGCTCTTGATGCGCGGGCTGAGCGCCTGCGGGTGGTTGCGGAGGTAGGACGAGCAGATGACCTTGAGGCCGTGCTCGTAGAAGTCGGCGGGGTAGAGCTGGATGGTGGCGGCGATGATGTAGACGCAGGGCTTGGGGCACTGGAACGGGTTGAGGCCCATCGTGCCCACGCCGCGGGTGGCGACCAGGCGGATGTAGCCGTGGGCCAGTCCGTTGGCCTGGACGGTTTGCTTGGTGGCGTCGAAGAGTTCGTCGACGGTGTACGGCAGGTCCATGCGGATCGCGCGGGCCGAGGCGACCAGGCGTTGCAGGTGGGTGCGGAGTTTGAGGACCCGGCCGGCGTAGAAGCGGATGCCTTCGAAGACGCCGTCACCGTAGAGCACGCCGTGATCGAAGACCGATACGGTCGCGTCCTTTGCGGGGACGAGCCTGCCGTCGATCCAGACCTTGCGGTCGGCGTAGGCGGCGAGGGGATCGGCGGTGGCGAGGGGCGACTTGGCTTGGGACGCTTGGGACACGGGGGAGCTCCTTGAGGCGGCCGAGTATATCGGTGGGTCGGCAAGGGAATCTCAACGATGTCGTGGCAACACCGCAGCCTGCCCCATGAAAAAAGCCCGCCGAGGATTCGGCGGGCTCCGAAGGCTCGAAAATTCTGGGCTTCAACCGACGGCGACGCGGACGAAGCCGGTGACCTTCGTGCCCTTGGGCAGGTAGTCGCGGACGGGCTTCTTGGCGTCGAGTTCGCGGATGTAGAGCTGGCCGAGCAGGGTCTGCTCGTCGGTCCACTTGTTGAGCTTGCCCATGGCGATCTTTTCGGCGATTTCCTTGGGCTTGCCGGTGCCTTGGGCTTCTTCGACGAACTGCTGCCTGGCGGCGGCGACGGCGTCGGCGGGCAGGCCGTCTTTGTCGACGGCGATGGGCGCGGGCGTCACGGGCGGGACGGCCGCGGTGACGTGCATCGCCAGGCCCTTGAGCAGGTCGTCGCTGGCTTCGCCGGCCACGCCCACGAGCGCGGCGGACTTGCGGTTGCCGTGGACGTAGGTGCCGAATTTTTCAGATTCGAGGCGATAGATGATCTTCAGAGAAATGTTTTCTTTGATGGTGATGCGGAGGTCTTCGACCAGGGCTTTCATCGCGTCGGTGGCGTGGGCCGTGACGTCGCCGGTGGCAGAGAGCGACAGGGCCTGGTCGGCGATCTTCTGCGTGGCGGCGATGAAGTCGTCGTTCTTGGCGGCGAAATCCGTCTCGGCGGTGAGTTGGACGAGGACGGCGGCGCCGTTGCCTTCGGCCAGCGCGATCGCGCCTTCGGACGCTTCGCGGTCGCCGCGGTCGTCCATCTTGCCGCCGGCCCATTCACGCAGCAGAGTGATGGCCTTGTCGACGTCGCCCTCGGCTTCGGTCATGGCTTTCTTGCATTCCATCATGCCCATGCTGGTTCGTTCACGGAGGGCTTTGACATCGGCGGCGGTGAAGGCGGGCATGTTTGATCCAGGTGAGAAGTTTGATGGTGGATGGCTGATGTCAGCAAACCGAATGCTGACGTTTCTCTGGGTGGGACAGCCAGCGCGATGTCGGACATCACACATCGACCATCCCACATCAGACATGCGGATCAGTTGGTGGCGGCGGGTTCGGGCGCGCCGTTCTCGGCCGGCGCGTCTGCGGCGGCGGCCGAGCCGTCGGCGGTGAACTGGGCGCGGCGGCTGCGCTTGCGCGGCTCGCCGGAGCCTTCTCCGCCGGAGCCGGCGACCTGAGCGTCCTTGGCCTGGGCCTGCTGGGCGCGGGCGGTCTTGCCTTCGTTCACGGCACGAGCGAGCTGATCGATGACGATCTCGATGGCACGCATCGCGTCATCGTTGCCGGGGATGGCGATGTCCGCGTCGTCGGGGTCGCAGTCGGTGTCGAGCAGGGCGACGACGGGGATGCCGAGCTTGCGGGCTTCCTTGACGGCGTTGGCTTCGGCGTTGACGTCCACGACGACCATCACGCCGGGCAGCTTGGTCATGTTGCGGATGCCCGAGAGGTTGCGGAGGATTTTGTTCTTTTCGCGGCGGAGGGTGGACTCCATCTTCTTGGAGTAGTTGTTGATTTCGCCGGATTCTTCGAGGCGTTCAAGTTCTTCGAGGCGCTTGAGGCGAGCGCGGATGGTCGTGAAGTTGGTGAGCGTGCCGCCCAGCCAGCGCTCGACGCAGTAGTGCATGCCGCAGTCGGTGGCGTGGGTTTCGATGATGCCGCGGGCCTGACGCTTGGTGCCGACGAAGAGCACATCCTTGCCGCCGGCGACGGTCTTGGTGAGGTATTTGCGGGCGAGCAGGAGACCCTTGATGGTTTCCTTGACATCGATGATGTGGATCTTGTTGCGCTTGCCGAAGATGTAGGGCGTCATCTTCGGGTTCCACGCGTTGGCGCGGTGGCCGAAGTGGATGCCGGCTTCGATGAGGTTCTTGACCAGCGAGTTTCCGGAGGACGTGGATTCGGCCATGAGAGCGGACCTTTCGGCGATAGAGCCTGTGGACGGCTTGCTTGCGAGCGGCGGCGGCGGGCGTGCCCGTTGGGGGCAGAGGCGGCGTCACCACAACCCGGCTCGAGCACGTCCGGGGGGACGAAAATCGGGTGCATGAGGCCCGGCGACGTGCCGGACCGGACAACGACCCAAGGGGATGTCACAACGACAATCGGTCGGCACCCGCTGCCGACCGGACACGCATTGTAAGGATCGCCCCGGGGCTTGCAAGGCGAGCGACCGAGGGGACCCAACCCAGCGGGGATCGCAGCCCGGAAGCCACCGCCCCATCGCGTCAGTTCGACGATTCGATGCCCAGGCGCGTGCCGGAGCCGGAGGGCGGGGACACGCCCGCAGCGCTGTCGTCCGCGGGGTCCTGAGAGCCGACAACTTCACCGGACGCACCGGCCGGCTGATTGATCGGCGCGTCGGACGCGAGGCGAGCTTCTTCGGCGAGGAGGTCGCGCTGCCGACGTTCCAGGGCCAGTTGGTACGCCCCGTATTTGAACGACAGCGCCATGATCGTGCCGTACAGCAGGACAAAGACCACGAGGATGTACCGCCACGCCCAGTCGAGCGCGACCATGGAGACGCCCAGGGCGGCGAAGATGACGCCCGCGGCGTACATGACCATCACGGCTTTCTTGACCGACAGGCCGCAGCGTCGCAGGAGGTGGTGGATGTGCTGGTTGTCGGGCGCGGTGATGGGGTAGCCACGCATCTTTCGGCGGATGATCGCCAGGGAGGTGTCGGTGATGGGCACGGCGAAGATGATGAGCATCGCGGTGACGATCTTGAGTGCGTACCCGCCGGTGTCGCTGAACAGGAGAATGGTGGACGCGGCGAGGAAGCCCAGCAGCAGCGAGCCGGCGTCGCCCATGAAGATCGAGGCGGGGTTGAAGTTGTAGGGCAGGAACCCGAGGATTCCGCCAAGGATCGCCAGACACATGATCACGCGGACCGGGTCCGAGAGGAAGGCGGGCATGAGCGTCGCGGGGTCGGCGCTGCGCGAGGCGACGATGAGCGTGACCAGCAGGAAGCCGACGGTGGCGATGGCGACGACGCCGGAGGCCAGGCCGTCCAGACCGTCGATGAGGTTCACAGAGTTGCAAGCGCCGATGACGAACGCGGCGATGAGGAACGTGCCGACGGCGTAAACGACCGCCTCGCCCAGCGGGCCACCCAGCAGCGGAATGGCGAAGTCGTCGAGGTCACGCCACGGGATTCGGGCGACGTCGAGCGCGTTGACGGTGAGTCGGACGCCGACGTTCTCGGATGCGAGCGCCGCGGCGGCGAAGAGTTGCCCGCCGATCTTGACGCGGGCGCGGATGCCGTAGACGTCGTCGAACATGCCGGTGAGGGTGATGGCGGTGGCCCCGAAGACGATCGCCAGCGGGAAGCCGACCCGGCCGTACCCCCCTTCCCCGCCACCGAAGCCGGGCAGGTCCAGCAGCATCGCCGACGTCACCCCGGCCAGCCAGCCCAGGAAGATCGCCACCCCGCCCAGGTACGCGACCGGCAGGGCGTGGTTCTTGCGCTTGAGGTCGGGCACATCGACCACGCCGTGATCGATCGCGAGCTTGCGCATCAACGGCGTGGCCACGACGCTCACGAGAAATGCCACGATCAGCACGCCGACAAACGGCGACAACAACTCCAGCGGCGTGGGTTGCACGGCGAGCGTCACCAGGATGTCGGCCTCACTGAACACGAAGTCTTATCTCCTACCCGTCACTGACGAGGGATCGCGGCCGACGCGGGGCGCGAGTCGGCCCGGAAGGGTTCCCCCGAAAGTTCATCGGCGATCAGCGCGTCGATCGTCTGTTGCAGCGTGAAAGTCGGCGACCAATCGATCGCGTCGCGCAGTCTGGACACGTCCGGTAAGCGGTGCGGCGGATCTTCGAAACCCTCCCCGTACACGGCTTCGTAAGAAACGGTCTGGATCGTCGAGCCCGTGCGCCCCGCCGCCGCGGCACGCCGGATCACCAACTCGGCGAGATCGCGGATCGTGATCTGACGGTCGTTGCCGACATTGAACACCCGGCCGAACGCGCCGCCATCGGGCATGCCCATCAGTCCGGTCATCGCGGCGACGACGTCTCGGGCGTCGCAAAAGGCCCGGGTCTGGGCGCCATCTCCATAAACCTCCAGCGGCTCCCCGCGGCAGGCCCGGGTGACAAAGCGTGGGGCCACCATGCCGTACCGCCCGACCTGCCGCGGTCCGATCGTGTTGAACAAACGGACCACGACGGACTTGAGACCGTCGCGGCGGGCCAGGTCGATGGCCAAGTGCTCGTCGAGCGCCTTGGTCAGGCCGTAGCTCCAACGGCTCGCGGTGGTCGGGCCAAAGACCAGGTCCATGTCTTCGCGCAGCGGCAGCACCGGGCACTTGCCGTAGACCTCCGAACTGCTGGCGACGAGAACGGGCATTTTGACGGCGGAGCACGCGCGAAGGACGACGATGGTGTCGTCGATGTTGGTGGCGATCATGCCGGCGGGGTCGTCGACGATGAGCTTGACGCCGACGGCGGCGGCGAGGTGATAGACCTCCGCGACGCCGTCGAACACGGCGGGGTCGCGCAGCACGTCGGAGGCTTTGCCCTCGATCAGCGAAGCGCCACGATCGAAAAGATGCTCCACGTTGACCCGACGCCCGGTACTGAGGTCGTCGATCAGCACGACGCGGCGGCCGGCGGCGCAAAGCCGTTCGGCCAGATGCGAGCCGATGAAGCCGGCCCCGCCCGTGATGATCGCTGCATGCCTCAAGCGCGTGTCTCGGGGTTGGTTGGTTCGCGTGTCTCGGGGCTGGTTCGTTGCGAGCCGTCTCGTTGCTGAGGGGGGTTGCTTGGAACCAAAGGCCCCCGCGGCGCTTTCGCGCGGCGGGGGCCGGAATATTTCCAATACGACTTTACAGGGTTTCGGCGTCGGCGGTGACGGCTTCGCCGTTCTTGCGGCCGTTGGCCTTGGCGTCGCGGCGGGCGGCGACGTTGGTGGGGTTCGCACCCTCGCGGCGGTAGTTGTAGAAGTCCTCGTACGACTTGCGGAAGTATCCGCCGGCGGAGCTCTGCACGCCGTTGAGCACGATGCCCAGGACGTCGGCCCGCTGGCCGTCGAGCTTGGCGAGCATGCGTTCGACCATGCCGCGCTTGTCGGTGCCGGCCCGGACGACCACCGCGATGGCGTCCACGTGCTTGGCCAGCAGCTGCGCGTCCGAGGTCAGCAGCGCCGGCGGTGCGTCGATGAGGACCAGGTCGTACTCGGCCTCGAGGCGGCCCAGCAGCGAACGGAAGTTCGCGCCTTCGAGCAATTCGGGCGGAGCTTCCGTGGCCTGGCCGGTCGTCAGGACCGACAGCGAAAGGTTCGGATGCTTCTGGATCACGTCCTGCACTTCGGCCTGATCGCGGAGCACGTCAACCAGCCCGCGGGTGTTGGACAACTCCGCCAAGGCGTGCTGGGTCGGGCGACGGAAGTTTGCGTCGATGATCAGGACGTTCCGGCCGTTGTACGCCAGCGACGCGGCCAGGTTCTGCGCAACCGACGAGGTGCCGGCCTCGGGCTGGGCGGCGACGAGCACCAGCGTCTTGTACCCGCGCCGGTCCATGCGGGACAGCACGGCGGTCCGCACCTGGCGGTACGACTCGGCCATAAGCCCGGTCGGCGTCTTCTCAACCACGCGAGCGATCTGCTTGGCACCCGAGGGGTCCTCGCCGGCGTCGGGCAGCACACCCAAAAGCGTCGCTTCGGGGAGCAGCTTGACGTCTGCGGGGCTCTTGACCCGCTGATCAGTCAGTTCACGAAGGAACAGCAGGCCCGCCACGCTTCCGACGCACAGCATCGTGATCCCGGGGATCCAGACGTACCACATCGGCGAGACCAGCTCGGCCTCGGTCGGTGGCACGGCCCGCGAAACACGCGTCGCGTCGGAACGCTGCTGGTATTGCCGCAGATTCGCCAGCCGCTCGTCCGCAAGCGTTCGCTGTTCGCGGATCGCTTCCATCTGGCTCATGATGTTCTCAAAAGTCGCGAGCTTCTCCGTCATGTCCCGCATCCGGGCGTGGACTTGTAACGTTTTCGCGTTCATGTCATCCAGCTGAGCTTGAATCTGCTCACTCATCGTCGTCGCGTTAGCGACCTGAGCGGCGCGGAGCTTGCCCAGTTCAGTCTTCATCAGCTCGCCGAGCTCCTGCTCCGTCGAGGCGATGCGCTCCTTCATTTCCCGGATGGTGCGGTGCCCGTCGCCGTAGCCCATCGCCTTCATCGTGCGGATCTGCTCGTTGAAGTAGCGGATCTGCTCTTCACGCGACGCAACCGAAGGGAACTGCCGGAGCATCTGTTCTTCGGTTTCGGAGATCGGCCGATCGGGCGCCTCTTCGTTGGCTTGGAGCAATCCGGCGATCGAAGCGCGGGCGGCGTTGAGCTCCATTTCCATCACGATACGCTGGCGGTTGAGCGTGTCGTAGGCAACGCTGGCTTCGGTTTGCTGGATCTGGACGGTGGCCAGGTCGTTTTCGCGAATGAACCGTTCACGGTCGCGTTGCAGGTCCTGCAACGCCTGCTCGGCGCGCTCTCTTTCGCGGAGGTGGTTCTGTTGAAGGGTGGCGCCTTCACCTTCGAGATCGATCCGGAGAGAGTTGAGGTAGACGGTGATCAGAGCATCCAGCACGGTCTGCGCGTCAACGGGATTGCTCATCCGCATGTTCAGGCTGATGAGCGTGGAATCGCGCCGCGGGAACACCGACAGATGGTCTTCCTCGAGCGCCTTGGCCGCGAGGCGCACGTCGCCGTTGAACCGCGCGTACCACTGGGTGTTGCGGACGCTGGGCCACTGAATCGCTTCCTGGAGCATCCTGTCGGAGGTGATGACGGCGATCTGGTTGCGGATGAAGGTTTCGATCTCGGCGAGTTCATTGGATCGGATACCACCGACGGTGTGGTCGGCGGTGTCGACCCGGCCGTAGGCCTGGAGCATGGCTTCCGAGCCGTATTGCGGGCTCAGCTTGCGGGCCGTCGCCCAGGCACCGCCGCCCAGGAACACGCCGACGATGCCGGCCACGATGAGCAGCGGCAGGTGCTGGCGGAGCAGGCGGACCGGATCGACCGGCTTGAACTTGCCGGCCATGGGGGCCGGCGACATGCCGGTGGTGGGGCCGATCGGGGGGATGGTCGAGAGTGGATTGGCGGTCATGGTCGTGTTTCCTCCGGGAAACGTGGGCGAAGAAGCGGGTTTGCGGGCAGATTAAGAAAAACTACGTCAGAGGTTGGTCCGGGGATCGCTCCACCGTCCAAACCTGGTTTTCAGGGCGAGATCACCGTCTCACCATTGTTCCATTGTTCCAGCAGTTCACGAGCTTGCGACTCGGTGTCGCGATCCCGGTTGAGTTCGGCGAGTCGGAGTGCCTCCTGTGCGGATTGGGCGGCCTTGGCGGCCTGATTTTCTGCGTGATACACCTGGGCGAGGTGCAGGTGAAGCGGCGCGAGGTTGCGGTCCAGCAGCAGCGCGTTTTCCAGCGTCTCGCGGGCCTGGCCGAGTTGCCCGTTCATGAACTGCACGACGCCCAGCGTGTCCATGACGGACGCCTGGGGCGGCTGGGTCAAGGCAACGGCCTTCTCGGCCAACGGCAGGGCCTCGGCCGGGCGGTTGAGTTGCTTGGCAAGCAGAAACGCCAGGTTGTTGAGCGATTCGACATCATCGGGATTGGCTTCAAGGAGCCGGCGGTACGCCTGTTCGGCCTGCGGGTACTGCTCGGTGCTGTAGTAACTCAGGGCCATCATCCGGCGGATCGTCGCGAGGGTCTGGTCGTCGCGGCCGTCGGCGAGGCGTTCGGCTTCGGGCAGAAGGGTCAGGGCGCGGGTGAAGTCCTGCTGACCCAGAGCAACCATGGACTTGGCGAGCAGGACGTCCAGCGGACGATTGGCGTCGCGGGTGGCGGCGTCGAGCAGCTGGAAGGCCGGGTCGACCCCCAGCGCTTCGGCGGCGGCGCGGGTGACGTAGCCGAGTTGCCCGCGGTTGGCGGACCGCTGCATGGCCAGCGCCAGCAACCGGGCCCCGGGTTCGGCGCTGCCGCTGGCGACCAGCGCCTGGCCTTTGCGGGCCTGCAGCAGGACGCTGGCGTTGACGAACGCGGGGTACCTATCCAGCAGCTTCTGCGCATCCGCCGGCCGGTTGGCCCGGAGATACGCCTCCGCCAACGCCTGCAACCCGGCGGGGCTGGGCTGGGAAGCGACCGCTTCCTCGAGCTTCACGATGATCTGGGCGGGATCTCCGCCCGCCAGCGCGATACGAGCCTCAAGCTGTTTCCACGCCGGGTTGGTGGGATCGAGCCGTTCACCCTCGGACACGACCAAGCCCGCAGTCTGCAGGTCGCCTTCGCGGAGATACAGCTCGGCCAAGGCGGCACGCGAAACCGCGTCACGCGGGTTGCGCGCCAGCACCGCGTTGAATTCGCGGATCGCTTCTGCCGCGTCACCCAGGCCCATCAGCAGACGGGCCCGGAGCTGTTGCGCGGGTAACAGATTCGCATCCAGTTCCAAGGCTTTGCTGGCGTCCGCCATCGCGCCTTCCGCGTCGGTGGTGGCGCGGATCAGACCTCGCTGCAGATAGGCCAGGGCGTAGGTGGGGTCGAGCTTCAGCGCTTCGTCCAAGAAGCCTTCCGCCGCCTTGGCGTCGTCCTGCTGACGGGCGACGATCGAACGCAGCACGAGCGTCTGCGCGTCGCGCGGCTGGTCTTCGAGCAGTGCGTTGGCTTGGTCCGTCTGGCCGAGCCGAAGCAGCGTTTCGGCGTAGCGTCGGATCAGGCGGCCGCGGTCTTCTTCGTTGACGCCGGCATTCGAAATCAACGATTCGTAACGCTCGGCGGCCTGATCGAAACGCGACATCTCGAAGTATCGGTCGGCCAACTCGCGGGCCACCGGCTGGGCCGGGTCGGTGTCCAGGGCGAGCGCCCGTTGGTACGCCTCCACGGCGGCCTCGGATTCCTCCGTCAACAGGAGGTAACGCGCGAGCGTGAGGAAATCGGCCGCGGTCGCTTCGTCGCCGCGGGAGGCGAGGTAGTCCTCGTAGTACTTTCGGCCTTGCGCGGCGTTGCCGGAGCGGTATGCGATCGTCGCCCGCGCTTGGGTCGTGACCAGGCTCGGCTCGAACTGTGCTTCGATCCGATCCATCTCCTTCATGGCATCGGCGGCGCGTCCCATGTCGCTCAGAAGCACGGCCACGCCGAGCTGCGTCGGCAGGTTGTCGGGGGCACGCTGCGCGAGTTCCCGCTGGAAGCGCAAGGCTTCATTACGGTCACCGAACTTCGACTCGATCATCAGGTATTGCTGCACCACCGCCGGGTTGTCGGGCGCGTGGCGGATGGCCTGTCGCATCGCGGCGACCGCGGCGCTGGGGCGGCCGCGTCGCTCGTTCACTCCGGCCAACGCCATCAGCGCCGCGACGTTGTCGGGCTTCTGGTTCACGGCGTTCTGATAGGCGTCGGCGGCGTTGTCGAGGTTGTTGCGCCGGACGTACAGATCGCCCAACGACTTCCAGCCTTCGTCGTACACACGCCGTTTCGCCAGCCCGGCGGTGTAGAACGAAATGGCCGCGTTGAGATCGTTCTGCATCGACGCGATCTGGCCACGGACGAAGTCGCCGTTGGCCAGGTCGATGTTTTCGCGCGAGGCGCGCTCGGCGAGGAGCTCGAGCTTCCTCTGATCTTTGTCGGCCGCAGCGAACTTGATGCCGGTCAGGATGACCTGCGGGTGGTCCGGATTCATCGCCTCGGCACGGCGGAACGCGGCACGCGCCTTCGCCGCGTCGCCGGCGCGGTCCCACAGCGCTGAACGACGCAATTCCTTGTCGAGTTCGTCGGTCCCGGCACCGGCGATCTGCTCGATCATCTCGGTGGGGTCCTGGTCGCCCTCGCCCACGGGGGTGATGCTCGCCCGCAACGCGGCCACCGACCCGGCGGGCGCACCGGCCTGCTCGGCGGCGTCGAGGTGGCCGCGGACCAACGTGCGGCGTTCTTCCACGTCGCCCTCGAGCGTCGCCATCAATTCACCGATCAGACCCAGTTCGGCGGGTTGCCGTTCGAGCGCGCCGCGGATCAGTTCCGCCGCCTCGGCGTTGCGTCCGGCCCGGCGCAGCGCGCGAGACAGGTTGCGGACCGTCTGCGGTTCGTCGATCAACTCCAGTTCGGTGTAGGTCGCGACGGCCTGGTCGATCTCGCCTTCGCGGAGCAGCAGCCCGGCGTCGAGCAGTTGCGTGGTGCGGGGGTTGAGCCCGATCTCCTCGAGCCGGTCGATCTCGCGGCGGGCTTCGGCGCGGCGGTCGGAGTTGATATAGATCTCGGCGAGCTGCGTGCGCAGGCGGTCTTCGCTTTCTGGGCTGTTGCCGATCTGCGGCAGCGCGAGCACGCGCTCCAGACGCTCGGCGGCGGCGCCCCACTGCTGCTCCTTCTGCCGGGCCCGGGCCGACAGCAGCATCGCTTCGATGTTCAGGTTGTTGTCCTGAAGGAACAGTTCGGCCGCCTGGTCGAGATTCTGCATGGCCGCGGTGTCCTGACCGCGGAGCATGGCGACCTTACCCCTGAGCAGAAAGACCGGAGCCTTGCCGTCGAGCACCTGGTCGAGCTGGGCGATCGCCTCGTCGGCGGCGGCCAGCTTGGCCTCGCGGACCTTGGAATCCTTCTCCATTTCGGCCTGGATCAACTCGATATTCGCGATCTCATAACGGGCCTGCCGCTTGAAGTGCAGCTCACGAAGGATCATGTCGGCCGGCCCGACGGCGGCGATTTGGTCAGCATCTTTGTACGCCGCGAGCGCGTCGCCGAGGTCCATCTGCAGCTTCAGCAGGTTGCCGAGATAGACGCGGAAGATGACGTTGAGCGGCTCAGATTTCACCGCCGCGCGAAGCAACTCCTCGGTGCGTTCGATACCGGTGGTGGTCTGACCCCGGCGGTCGTCGAACCTGATGACCTCGCGGTCCAGCCGGGTCATGATGTCGCCCAGGCGAAGCACGGCGTCCATGTCCGACGAGTCTTTCATCAGCTCCAGACGCATGGACTCCACGACGTCCCGCACCTCGTCGATCAGCGCGATGTTCTCTTCCTTACGTGCGTCCTCTTCGGCGACGCGGTACACCGGGAAGGCCAGCAGATTTTCGATATGCCGGAAGCGGACTTCCAGATCGTCGTCGCCGAACTTCTCGAGCGTGGCCCGGGAGATTTCGACCGCTTTGTTCACCTGCTCCAGCGACGCTTCGGAGAGCGGTCGCACCGGCTGGCTCGGCTGGTCCCGGCGATCGTGGCGGTTGCTGCCCTCGTTGGGCTGGCGGAGGCGCCGCGCTTCGGCGATGTGCCACTTCGCCTGAAACATCGGGATCATCGAATCGTCGGGGAGCGCGGCGGCGGCCTTGTCGAGGTCGTCTTTGGCGTCCTTGTAGGCGTTGAGGTCGCTTTGTTCGGGGTCGAGCCGGAGCGTGCGGGCGATGCCGCGATACTTAAGCGCCACCGCGTTGTCGCGGTTGGACTGCAGCTTGGCATCGACGGCGGACATGATCCGGTTGAGGATCGATGTCATCGCCTCGGGGCCGGCACCCCAGAGCAACTGGTCGAGGGTCTGTCGGTAGTAGCGCTCGAGCAGGTCGCCGCGGTCGCTGATCTGGGTTGCCAGCAGCAGACGCTGATCCGTTTCCTGCAGGATGCGCTGGGCGTCCAGGGGTGTACTGACGTGGACTCGCTCCAGCGCGTCGACGTATTTCATCAACACGTCCACGTCGGTCCGCCGGGCCTCGAAGGCCTTGCCGAACATCTCGGCGGCGAGCATGTACGACTCGCCGGAGCGGGCGAAGGCTTCCTGCGCCTGGTCGCCCTCGAGCTGGTCGACCTGCAGCGCCTGCTGTTGGGCCTGCGTGTAATAGGCGTTGCCGCGGGCGATCAGCTCCTCGGGGCTTTCCTTGAGAAAAACGAAGTACGCGGCGGCGGCGGAACCGACCAGCCCGACCAGCACGGCCGAGATGATCAAGACGAAGCGAGTGTTGACGCGTGCGGCCATGGTCCTGGATCAATCCTTTCGTGGCCCGATGGGTCGGCCCCTGAAGGGACGGACCCGCGTACGGGCGCTGCTTTCGGTCCCGCGTCGAGGCGATGCCCCGTCGGGAGTCCGCGTCGGCTTCGCCGACACCTGTTTACCTGCCGGACCCGTCCGGGGTTCGGCGACTTCAAACAATTTACGGCGAATTAGCGCCGGCTCGGGCTTGTGCGGCGGCGAAATCCTGCGCCGATGCGGGCCAACGCCCCGCACGCACGTCCACCCAATCGGGGACCACGGCCATCACCTCGGGCAACAAGTCCGACAGCAGCGCCGCGACCCGCTCTTTGGATCGCTCGGCATCGCCGACGCCGGGGAAAGTCACCTCGACCTTGCAGTAGTAGCTGTATTTGTCGCGCGGATCGAACCCCAGCAGACGGACATCGTTGGCCGAGGCGTAGAACCCTCCGTTGGCGACGAAGAAATACGTCGCCCGCAGCGTGTTGCCCGAGTTGGGATCGATGCCGGCGAAGGTCCGCAGCGGCACCGTACCGCCCGGCAGACGGGACATCGTCTTGCCGTCCACGGGGTCGCGGAGCTGCGTGGGCACGCGGACGCCGCCGGTCTGCTCGTCGGGCTCGGCGTTCCTGAGATCGAGCGTCGATTCGTACGACTCCGCCCCCGCCGACGTGATGCCCCCGGCGACCCAGCAGCGATCGGGCACGTGCGGAACCGTGTCGATCATCCCGGTGTAGTACGCCAGGTGCACCCGCGCAACCGAGCCGGCCGCATCGTCTTCGACGGTGGTGTCACGGTAGTACCGGGTGATGTACTGGTCGGTGCCGAGTTCATCTTCGATGTACTTGTCCAGCGGCGGGTCTTCCTGAAGGAACGTCCAGCGTGGCCCCGAGCCGTCGGGCGCTTCGCCCAGCGACCGAGGCAGCACCAGGAAGCCGTGCCGCATCTCGATGGGCTGCTTGATGAGCGCGATCTGCGTGGCCCGCACCGCCGACTGGAACCCCACCGCCGTGGTCGCCAGCACGCCGACCAGCAGCGTGAGCCCGGCGACGATCGTGATCACTTTCTTGCGCATCGCCAACGTGAGGACCACCGCCCCCACGAGGCAGCCGATGGCCGCGGCGTAGGACATGGGCGCGTTCAACGCCGACACCATCGGGTTGGCCGACACGCCGTTGAGCGTGAGGATGTAGACCCCGCCGATCAGCAGTGCCAGCACCGCCCCGCCGATGAGCACGGGCAGCAGTTCGATCGCACGCTTGGCCGGGCCCTGGGGCGTGGCGTCGCCGATGGGCGATGCGTCGCTTGCGGCGTACGCCGGGGCTTGAGGCGATGCCTCGTTGGATGCGTCCGCCTCGTCGGGCTCGATGAGCATCATGTCCAGCAGCTTGCCGATGCCCAGGAACAGCACCAGCCCCGGGATCAGCCAGAGCATGCCCACCGCGATGTGCGACTGGCCCTTGGCCAGTTCCGGGTTCCACAGGTTCAGCAGGCCCAGCGTCGTGACCCGCGCAATATTCACCGCCAGCGCCACC
Source organism: uncultured Phycisphaera sp. (assembly GCA_964543215.1). Lineage (GTDB taxonomy): Bacteria > Planctomycetota > Phycisphaerae > Phycisphaerales > Phycisphaeraceae > CAZIXN01. The sequence continues at coordinate 1,244 of CAZIXN010000004.1, read as the reverse complement.
GGAATCGCCGAGGCCATCAGGATCAGCCGCTGCCACCACGTCCGATCCCACAGGAACGCCATCGCCACGCCCAGCGCGATGAACGTCATCAAGGCCCGCAGGCCCGAACAGGCGTTGGCGATGTTGAAGCTCTCCTGCATCAACCGGCCGTTGTCGTCCGTCCACATCATCGTGAACGCCTGGCCGTCCTTGGTGATATAGAAATCCAGCAGCTTGCTGGCCACGTTGAGCGCGACCTCGGCCCCGGCGGCGGCGATCAGCGTCAACTGAAACGCCACTTTCTCCCAGATGCTGTCGGGGATCTTCACCGCGAAAACCAGATACGCGATCGGGAACCAGAGCACCTTCATCCGGGCCGGACCGAACGCAAAGAGCACCAGCCCGAACAGCGTCAGGATCAGCGAATATCCCCGGAACATGTCGTTGCGCCCCGGGAACACCCACCACAGGTAGCTGAACAGCCCCAGGAACACCACCGCCAGTCCCGGCCAGAACAGCCGCGCGGGCAGCTCGGAAAGCCGCGAGCGGTTGCCGGCGATGTACGCCAGCGCGACGACCGGTGCGGCGGCGATGTGGGCCCAGTCCGGATCGACCGCCGCGCGGGCGCCGCGCACGATCACTTCCCAGAACAGGGCCGCAAACAGCAGACCCGACAGCGCGAGCAACGCCCAGACCACTTTGGATTGGCTCGGGTCGCGGGGCAGCTGAGAATCGATCGGCTTCGGAGAAGCCTTCGAGACGGGACCGGCCGACGTCGCGGCGAGGGGGCTGATGGTGGGGCTCTGGCTCATCTTCCGCTTGGGTGTACTTCCAGTCCGTACGTCGTCGAGGTGAGGCCCGGGCTTGAGACACAACTACGTGATTCGGACGTTGGACGCGAAAATCCCGCCCAACCTCAGCGAAACGCCGCCCCACCCCCAAGAAACACGCGGCCTGATCGTACGCAACGGTGTCGGCGTTGGTTCGGGGAACTGAGCCCGAATAACTGAATTCCGCCAGCCGGAAGAAAAAGCCCGCCCCCGGGTCGCGGGGGCGGGCTTGAAAATCAACAAGCAGGATTATCGATCGCTACGCGGCGGTGCCCCGAAGATATCGGTACCGAAGTTGCGATCGGCGACGAAGCCGAAGCCATACGACACGCGGAAGCCGTTGCGGACCACCGCCAGCGGCACCGCGTAGAACGAGCTGCCCACGTTGAGCAGGTCCTCGGGCTGGAGATACAGGTCCGGCTCGGTGGCGTCGAA
>CAZIXN010000003.1:38875-40430 GCA_964543215.1 uncultured Phycisphaera sp. | reverse complement strand
TGAAGTCCCCATCGACCCACGTCATGCCCGACGACCCCCAGTTGTTGAGCACCGCGTCCAGATCGCCCTGCTCGATGACCTGGTTGAGGTTGGCGTCGCCGTAGAGGGCGAGGGTCACGAGAACCGAATCTTGGAGATACGACACTGCCCAACCCAGGCCGTTGCCCGCGTCGGTGCTGATCGAGTCGAAATCACTCGAGATGAAATCGGCCGTCAACACGGTTCGAGCAGAGCTGTAAACATCTTGCGGATCGGCCAAGCCGAAAGCGAGTTCACCCGCCAAAGCTGCGTTCCCGTCAACGGCAACGCTCACTCCCGAGAAGATCAGCACACCGGTCGATTCCTGCACGTAGCTGCCAACAATCCGCATCGGGTCGCCGATGCTGGCCAGCGGCGCAAGCACGCCGGCGTTGGTGATTGTGTCCGCGATCAGCGTGCCCGAACCCTCGATCAGGCCTCCATCTGCAATCGAAATCGCTTGGGCGTTCACCACGCCGTCGAGCACGACCCGGAATGAACCCCCGGCACCAACGTCCAGTTGGGTAAACACATCGATTCGGTGGACGCCGACGTCCAATCTGGGCGAGCTCAACGGCAAGCTCTGGTCCGTGTTGCCGATAAACATGCGGTAGACCTGAGCGTCGGAAAGCATGGGCACATTGTTCAGATCGATCGTCACCCGATCGGTCGCGATCGGTCGACGGTTCGAGTCCCACGCGGATGCGGCATCAAAGTTCGGTCCGGCCACCGCGCGGATATCGGTCGTCACCGGATCGCTGATCCACAAACGACTCCCGTTGGGATCGACCACCAGATCTCGGTCCCAGAAGACGTTGGTGCCCAGGATGCCGTCGAGGATGCCGGTGCCTTTGGGGTTGGGGATTTCGGTGAGCACGACGATGGGGACGTTGGTGGCCGTGAAGTTGCCGCCCACCGCGGGCAGCGTCAGCGAATCGGCGTAGAAGCCGGGGATGTCGGCCTGCGCCCCGCCGACGCCGATGATCGGCACGGTGAAGTCCGGCGTGTCGTTGACCACGTCAAAGCCCAGCTGTGCCGCGAGCAGTTCGTTGACGACGGTGACCTGAGCCCCGGTGTCGAAGAACACTTCGGCGGTGCGCGTCGAGCCGGCGTTGGTGATGTCGATGTCGGTGAAGAACGCGCCGCCGACGGCCGTGGGGGTCGATGGATTCTCGTGGAGCGGCTCGCCGGAGATCGCGTTGCCGACGTTGAAGATGTAGAGCGGCTCGGTGGTGCCGAAGGTCGCGTTGACGTCCAGCGCCAGCGCTGCGCGGCGGGTGAAGCCGGCGGGGATCGGACTGCCCAGCGGCAGGAACTCGACGGCGGGAGCGCGGTAGCTCGTGCCGTCCTGCTCGATGAATTGCGGCTGGGAGTTGCGGATGACGGTGGTGTGCGTGGCCATCATCGGCAGGCCAATGACGTTGGGCAGGACCGAGCCGGCCTCAGCCGACGCGGGGGCCACGGACGTCAGGCCGCGCAACGTGGTCTGGTTCGGCACGGTGATGCGGCCGGCTGTTCCGGGGGCTGTTCCGGGGGC
>CAZIXN010000003.1:24734-38775 GCA_964543215.1 uncultured Phycisphaera sp. | reverse complement strand
GGCTGTTCCGGGGGCTGTTCCGGGGGCGGGGGTGGCGTTCTGCAGGCCGGTGGTGAAGATGCCCAGCGGGTCCTGGACGGTGAGCAGTTCGGTGCCCGACACGCCCTGGGCGACGATGACTTCGGTGCCGGTGAAGCCGGTGCCCGCGAGGTCGAAGGCGAGCGTGGCCTCGTTGGTCAGCAGATTGACCTGCGCCCCCGAGTCCAGCAGGCCGATGCGGTAGATCGGGTTGTTCGCGGTCGGCAGGGTGCGGGAGGCGTTGAACGTGCTGTCGACATCGGCGACGAAGAACAGGTCATCCTGGTTTTCGTTGCTGAATTCGTTGGTGAGCGTGAAAGCAACCCACGGCTGAAACCCGCCGATGGGCACCGCGCTGAGCGACGACTGCGCTCTTGCCGTGCCCGCCCAGGCGAAGGACGCGACGACGAGCGTGATCGTCACGATCAGCACGACGAAAAGCGTGATCGCCAGCGGGCACGCCTGCCGGAACGAGCATTCCTGGGCCGAGCGCGGCGTGTGCGTGTGCTCCAGCGCCGGCTGGCCGGCGGCGACTTCCCAGGACGGCGACACGGGACTACGACGGGACTGCATGACGGGCCTTTCTCGCAAATCAACCGGGTGGTCCGGCCTCGGCCATGAAGGGATGGGATGAATGCCGCGGGGATACGACGCCGCGTGAATCGGCCGAGTGCGGCAATTCTAATCGAGCGCCGGGAAAACCCGCGCGTTTTGCCGAAATTGCCGGGAACACCTCCCGGATTGCCACGATTGGGAATGGCGGGCAAGCGACGGCGTGACCACGAAAAAAACCGAACGGCGGACCGTTCGGTTTCACGGATGTTCGAAAAGCGGGCGGTCGCTCAGGCGGCCTGGACGTCGACGAAGCGCTGGACCGAGGCGAGGTCGCGGAGTTCCTGGACGCCGGCGACGATGGTCGCGGACTCGCCGGGCTTGCCGTGGACGATGAACTGCTTGGGCTGGCGGCTCTCCCAGACGCGCCAACGGCCACCGCGGGGCGAGAACTTCGGGTTGGCCAGCCGGCTGCGCTTGATGAGGGCGTTGCGCTTGGCGGCGACGGGGTCCTTGCTGAGCAGGCGGATCAGCGTCTTGGTCGCCGCGGCGCTGCTGGGCGCGGCGGTGACGGTGAAAGTGACTTTCTTACCGGGTTGAAGGTCGGCGATCGCGGACATGGCGGAGTTCCGGGGCTGAAGTAGGTCGGCTGTCGGGGTCGAGGTTCGCGCTACGGCGAGCCGGGCAGTATGGCAAGCCCTCGCTTGACCGTCAACTCCCCGCCGAGCGTGCCTGCCCCGCCGGCAGCGCCGCCCGGATCGCCGCCCGGATCGCCGACTGAATCGCCGACTGAATCGCCGAGTGTGGCAACCCGATGTCCGCGACGATCACCCGGCCCAGATGCGCTTGGGCCGAGCTCGCCGCAAACCCCGCTTTGGGGGCGACGAACGTGACGGTCGCGTCGGCCCGAACGGCGGTGCCGCCCGCCCGCCCCGAGTCCGCATCCAGTCCGGAGGGCACGTCCAGCGACACGACCCGCAGCCGGTCGCCGCGCTGGGCTTTGACCGAGTTGACCGCGTCGATCACCCCGGCCAGCGCCGCCCGCACGTCGCCCGTGAAACCCGTACCCAGCAGGGCATCGACCAACGCGTGACTGCCCCGCCACGTCTTAGCCGCGTGCTCCGCCGAACCCGCGTCACGGCAAAGCCGAATCGGTATCCCCAGCCGGTCGCAGGCCCGGGCATTCACCGCCGCGTCGCCGGTCAATTCTTCCACCGGCTTGGTCGCGAAGACATGGACGTCGACGCCGAAGCCCAGAAGCTGCCGGGCCACGGCGTACCCATCCCCGCCGTTGTTCCCGCCGCCGCAGAGCACCGACACCACGAACCGGTCCCGGTCCAGCTCGACCGCCTCCTCCAGCAGATCCAGCACGACCGACGCCGCGTTGATCGCCGCATTCTCCATCAGCACGATGCCCGGCAGGCCGAGCACCTCGATGGCGTAGCGATCGATCGCGCGGGCCTGATCGGCGGTCAGCACCATGTCGGAAGGCTTGTGCATCCCCCGCATCGTAAGATCGCGTCGTGCAGATCGACATCCGCGACTCCCACGGCCGGCCACGCCTCACGGTGCACGTCGATCCGGCCAACCCGCCCACCATCGTCAAGGCCGAGGATGGCCGAGGCGCGCCCGTCTCCCTGAGTTGGGACCGCGCGCTGGACGATACGGGCCACTTGCGGCAATGCCCGGTCTGCGGCTGCGTGGAGCTGTACCGCGACGTCCGGTTCCCGCGGCTGACGCCCTTCGTGCTCCTGCTCGCCGTCACCACCGCGTTCCTGTGGTGGCAGAACCTTTACACCTGGCCGCTGGGGCTGCTGTCGCTGATCCTGGTTGCGGTGGCGGACGTGCTGCTGGCCGTCTACAACAAGCCCCGGCTGGTGTGCTACCTCTGCGGCACCGTGTACCGCAACGTGCCCGTGCGCCGCAAGCACCCGCGCTGGGACGCCGCCACCGCCGAACGCTTCGCCGCCGCTGCCACCACCACGCAGACCGCAAGCCCGGCCCTCAAGCAAGGAACGCCGCCATGACTTCTTCGCCTCACCAACCCAAACCCGGCACGCCCCTGGTCATCTACGGCGCCGGCGGACACGGCACCGTCGTCGCCGACGCCGCCACCCTCGCCGGCTACCGCGTCGTCGGTTTCCTCGACGACCGCGAACAGAACGCCTTGGCCCCCGCCGAACTCCTGCTCAGCCAGAACGACCCCGCCCTCGCCGGCGCGAACTTCATGCCCGCCATCGGCGACAACGCCGCCCGCGCCTCGGTCATGAAGAAAATCGAACAGCTCGGCGGCACCGTCGTCAACGTCGTCCACCCCGCCGCCGCGCTCAGCCCCAGCGCCAAGCTCGGCCACGGCGTGTATGTCGCGCCCCAGGCCGTCGTCAACGCACACGCCGTCGTCGGCGACGGCTGCATCATCAACTCCGCCGCCGTCGTCGAGCACCACGGCACCCTCGGCGACTTCGCCCACCTCGCGCCCGGCGCCGTCCTGGGCGGGGCCGTCACCATCGGCGACCACACGCTCATCGGACTGGGCGCTCGCGTGCTCCCGCAGCGCACCGTCGGCGACCGCTGCGTCGTCGGGGCCGGCGCCGTCGTCACCCGCGACTTCGACTCGGACCTCCTGCTCGTGGGCGTCCCCGCCGTCGCCCGCCGCGCTTGAACCGAACGACACGCCGCTTCACGCAAACCGAATTGAATCAACTTTGCCCGTCGGCCAGGAGCGCCAACGCCTTGAGCTGCGGCTTGGCCAGCGGTAGATCGTCCAGGCGGTCCGCCCGACGCCAGACGCCCGCGCCGGCATTGAGTCGGCCGCCGGTGGCCTCGCAACGATGCACCACGAACGTGATCGTGCGATGAGTGGTGGCGTGCGGGAAGCTCGATAACCGCTTCGGCCTAGCGACCGTCAGACCCAGGCGTTCCGCCACGTGCCCAACGAGCCGCGACCGCAAGGGAGCGCGGTCCTCGGCGGCCCCGGGTATTTCGGCGTGCTCCGCTCCCCGACGGTCACGGATCGTCAGCGCATCTTCGATCGTCGGTAGCTGCCACATGTTCGACCACAACCCCGTTGCGGGCCGCTGCTCGAACAGCAACTTCTCCCGACGGAAGATCGCGATGATGTGGTGCGTCGCGGCCGTCGGCTTCCTCTTCGGCGACTTCACCGGCAACGACGCCACCCGCCCCGTCGCGAACGCCACGCACGTCTCCCGCAACGGGCAGAACATGCATTTCGCGTTGGCGGAAGGCAGACACACCGTTGCGCCCAGTTCCATCATGGCCTGATTGAAATCACCCCGCCCACCCGCCGGCGAGCGTTCCACCAGTTCACCGGCTCGCGCCCACAGCCGATTCTGGGTCGGACCCGGATCGATCGCTTCGGCGATGCCGTCGTGTCGCGCGAGGACGCGCATGACGTTGCCGTCGAGAATCGGCGCGGGCCGGTCGAACGCGATCGACGCCACCGCCCCGGCCGTGTACCGCCCGACGCCCGGAAGCTTGAGCAGTGGGTCCACCTCGCCGGGAAGTTCACCGCCGAACTGCGACACGATCATCTTCGCCGCCGCGTGCAGATTTCTCGCTCGCCGGTAGTACCCCAGGCCCTGCCAGAGCTTGAGCACCTGCTGCTCGTCGGCGTCCGCCAGGGCGTACACCGTCGGAAACGCTTCGAGAAAACGATGGAAATACGGGACCACCGTGGCCACCTGCGTCTGCTGGCACATCTGCTCGGAGACCAGCGTTTCGTACGCGGTCACCCGCCGCGCGGCCGTCGCTTTGTTCGCCTTCCGGGGGCGCCAGGGCAGATCTCGGCGGTGCTTGCGGTACCAGCGCAGCAAGCCGGAGACCGGAAACGCAGGTTGTTGAGTCACGTCAGGCAAGCCGAAGATCGTACGCCGCACGAGGCACTAAGATGGCCCCGGAGACCCGGCAAAGCCGCGGGCCGTCCGCACACGACCTCTTCACCCCCGGAGCCATGGATGGCCAGCCCGACCTTGAACAAACCCTCCCCCGCAGCCCGCCACGCCCTCGAAGCGACGCGCGACTCCATCACACACAAGTTCCAGATCATGGGCCACGAGGGCTACCTCACCGTCGGCCTGTTCGACGACGGCACACCCGGCGAGCTGTTCGTCAAAATGGCCAAGGAAGGCTCGACGCTGTCGGGGCTGATGCAGGCGTTCTGCCGGGCGTTTTCGCTGGCTTTGCAGTACGGCCTGCCGTTGCAAGAGGCGTGCGACCGGTTCAAGGACATGCGCTTCGAGCCGATGGGCCCGACGAGCAATCCGGACGTCCCCGAGGCCAAGTCGATCATCGACTACGTCGCGCGATATCTGGAAGCGGAATTCGTGCAGACGCAGCGTTGATATAAAGCGGCGGCCCCCCGGAAGATCGGCCGCCGTCGCGTCGGGGAAGATGTGTTCGTCGCGAACGATGCACGAGAACAGCGGCCACCGGCCGCCGCTTTGCAGGAGCCGAACATGTGTGGCATCGTCGGCATCGTCGGAACCCGCAACGTCAACCAGCAGCTCTACGACGCGCTGACCGTGCTGCAACACCGCGGGCAGGACGCCGCGGGCATCGGCACCGACGACGCCGGACGCTACCAGCATCGCCGCGACAACGGCCTGGTCCGCGACGTGTTCAAGCTCAAGCACATGCAGCGCCTGCAGGGCAAGATGGGTCTGGCGCACTGCCGTTACCCCACGGCCGGCTGCCCGAGCTCGTCCGAGGCCCAGCCGTTCTACGTCAACTCGCCCTACGGCATCGCGCTGGCGCACAACGGCAACCTCACCAACACGCACGACCTGGTCAGCGACCTGTTCCGCACCGACCGTCGGCACATCAACACGACCTCGGACAGCGAAGTGCTGCTGAACATCTTCGCCCACGAACTCAACGAGCGGCCGGGCGAACACCCCGACGCCGAGGATATTTTCGCCGCCTGCGCCGGCGTGCATCGGCGGTGCAAAGGCGCCTACGCCATCGTCGCCATGATCATCGGGCACGGCCTGGTGGGCATGCGCGACCCCCACGGCATCCGCCCGCTGTGCCTGGGCAAACGCGAAGACCTCCACGGCACGGAGTGGATGTTCGCCAGCGAGTCGGTCGCGCTGGACACCCTGGGCTTTGAGTTTGTCCGCGACGTCAAGCCCGGCGAAGCCATCTACATCGAAAGCGACGGCACGAAGCACGAGCGCGTCTGCGCGCCCGAGTCACGCCTGACGCCCTGCATCTTCGAGCACGTCTACCTCGCCCGGCCGGACTCGATGATGGACGGCATCAGCGTCTACAAAGCCCGCTTGCGCATGGGCGAAAAGCTCGCGGAGAAGGTGCGTCGCCTCATGCCCGACCACGACATCGACGTCGTGATGCCCATCCCGGATTCGGGGCGCACGGCCGCGATGGCGATGGCCGGGGAGCTGGGCTTGAAGTTCCGCGAGGGCTTCATCAAGAACCGCTATATCGGTCGAACCTTCATCATGCCCGGCCAGAGCGAGCGGCGCAAGAGCGTCCGCAAGAAGCTCAACCCCATCGAGCTGGAGTTCCGCGGCAAGGTCGTCTGCCTCGTCGACGATTCGATCGTGCGCGGCACGACGTGCAGCGAGATCATCGGCATGGCCCGGGCCTGCGGCGCCAGGAAGGTGTACTACTGCTCGGCCGCACCGGCGGTGCGCTACCCGAACGTCTACGGCATCGACATGCCCTCGGCCCCGGAGCTGATTGCACACGACAAGACCGTCGAACAGATCGCCGCCGAAATCGGCGCTGACTGGCTGGTCTATCAGGACCTCGACGATCTTGTCGCCTGTGCGAAGGAAGGCAACCCGGCGATCGACGACTTCGAATGCTCCGTATTTGACGGCCGATACGTCACCGGCGACGTGGACGCGGCGTACCTCGAAGGCCTGGACGCGATCCGCAACGACGCCGCGAAGGCCGCCAAAGCGAAACAAAGCGCAAAAGCGGCCTCGGCGTAGATCGATCGGGCTTTCGCCCACGACACGCCGTGGGCGAGCCACCTCTGCGACATCACGACGGGAACAGTCCAAGCAGCGCGGCGATCGTGGCGTCGGTGACGTTGGTTGGCTCGGGCTCATCCCCGCGCAGCGCAACCCAGCCCGCCTCGGACCGGTAGATATTCAGCGAGGTGGCACCGGTCACGCCGAAACGCAGGTCCAGCGCGATTGCCGGCGGCGCGTCGTCTGCAGCGGCGAGGTACATCGGAAGCGTGCCGGTGGAGCGCAGGCCCAGCACCGCGTCAAGAAGTTCGGCGGGCTCGGCGTCGAGCCGGGCATCCCCGACGTACTCGAGGCCAGCCCCGCTGTCGCGGAGCGTGATCGGCGGCCGGCCGGCGATCCGCAGCGAAAGCTCGGTCACATCGTCCGCCGCGGCGTCGAAGAGACGGGGATCACGAAACTGTTCGAGCGGAGCAAAGGCGATCTTCGCGCGTTCGATGGGGACGGCGACGATCGGCCCGGGCGTGCTGTCGCGCGACACCCGGGCGAACATCGCGCCCTGCTCGACGGCGGCGGACCGGCCCAGATCCAGCTGGAACACCGGACGGTCGGGGCCGGCGAACGTGAGCGTGGCCCGCGGCGGGTTCAGGCCGTAGCGCGCCGGGTCTTTGTCCTGATCCTGGTGGCGGAGGATGGGTGTGCGGTCGGTCAGCAGCGCGAGCGCGTCGATCACCTCGGGCCGTACGCGGCGCAACCCATCGGGCAACAGCGACCAGCCGCCGGGCTGCCGGTAAAGCTGCACCGTGTCCCGGCCGCGCGTGAAGGTCACCCGGTCCAGCGCCGCCAAGGGCGGCAGGGGCAGCGCATCGGCGAAGCTCTGCGTCGGCGGCGGGCCGTACACCAGGTTGTGCAGGTCATCGGGCACGAGAAACACCCGGCCGTCGTCCAGCCGCAGATAGCCCGAGTCATCGAGCGTCTGGTCGCCGAGCGCCAACTCAACGGCGCCGTCGGCGGTGATAACCGTGACCGTCGCCACCGGCGGCGCCAGCGCGAGCGATGCGAGCCCCGGCGTGTCGCCGATGCCGGGCTGAACCTCTTCCAGAGGCCGCAGCGCCGCGACGGCGTCGGTCCACGCTCGGCCGGCGTCGGCGTTCAGCGGCGCGTAGCTCGGCGCGGTCTGCGACCAGCCGTCGCCTTCACGCTTGATCTCGAACTCACGGCTCGCAAAAACCACACGCATCCCCAGCAGCTTGCCCGGCACCAGCGGCGGCGCATCCAAACGCACCCCGGGCGCGGTCGCCGACGTCTGCGACCACCAGAACAACCCGCCCGCCACGAGCACGCACAGAAGCAGCAATCCGGTGGTGCGAAAGTTCATCGTCGGCGAATCCTCTACTCAGCTGCGGCGACGCACGGCCCACACCGCCGTGCCCATCGCCAACGCCACCGCCGGCCAACCGGCTACGACCAGCCAACCCGCCACCGTACGCCCGCCCTGGCTCATCGGCCCGATCCGCCGCACGCCTTGCGAACGCGGCGTCGCATCGATCGCATCGTCCAGCCCCGCCAGCCAATACGCCAGGTTCGCGAAAAGCTCCACGTTCCCGCTCGCCTGACGGTTCACAATCACCGGGTCCGTCGACCACAGCGAGTCCCCCACCACCGCGAGTCGGCCGGCGCTTTCACCCAAACCGGACGACACCGCCGCCACCGGCACCGGCCCCGACGCCAACTCGAACGCTTCCGCCGTCGCCGTGCCCAAGGCCCGCTGCGTCGGCGGGTCCGACTCGATCCACAAGCCCTCGGCCTGCAACGCGATCAGCGGCGACGATCCATCGTCAAGCGTCAACGGATGCGCCAGATCGAGCCACACGGATCGGCCCTCGAGCGGTGCCGTGATCGCGTGCTCCGCGAAAGCCTGCACCCGGAACGTGTTCATCGCCGACGGCGCGCCGCGCTCGTCCACCCCCGGGGCCAGCACCAACGCCCCCGCATCCACGCCCACGCCCCGCCGCGCCGCCAAGGCCAGCAGCGGATCCTCCGCCACCACCGAAGCCCCCACCCGCAACCCCGGCGTTATCAGCACGCCGTCGCCCAACGCCAACCGCTTATCCAGCGTCTCCGCCAGACGCGCCCGCGCCGCCGCATCGGTCGGCAGGTTCGCCTCCGCCGCCGGAACCATCCACACCACCCGCCGGCCTTGCTCAATCACCGGCAATGGATTCAGCGACGCGCCCCCCGATACGCTCACCACCGGCCAACTCGCCACCTCGAAACCCGCCGCACGCACCCGCTCGGCCACCACGTTGTGCGTCCCGCCCCGCCCCAGCGCCGGCCGACCGTCCAGCGACGCGAACACCAGCAGCGGCGGCGTCTCCAGCGACACGCTCACGATCGCGCCCGTCAAGCGTTCTTCGCCCATGAACCGCACGGGCAACGTCTGCGCCGCCGTCGCCTCCGCGGGATCCATCACGTCCATCGCCGTCTCATCCGCGACGAACATGTCTTCCAGATTCACCGCCCGCACCCGATCGCCCCGCCGCACCAGCACACTCGCCGACCGCGACGCCGCATCCCGCACCCGCCGATACCCCGCGTCCACCGTGGCCGACGCGAGCTGCGCCTGCGCCGCGTCGAGCGCTTCACGCCGTCCTTCGAGCAGACGGTCCGCCCGAATCGCCGCGTCCCGCACCGCCGCGGGCATCATCCGGTTCTGCGCATCGCCACGCAGCCACCGCCGAAGATTCTCCGCGGCACCGCCTGCGCCCTGAAGACGCTGCGACAACGCCGTCTGCAACTGCGACAACGCGGGCAGCGGTTCGGCCAGCGCCGCGTCGATCTGCCCCGTCGCCTGTTCGTTGGTGTCGATGATCTGCACCACACCGCCCGCCACGCCGTCGACGAGCTGCGCGATGTTCCGCTCGGCGTCGCTGGTCGCGTCGAGCGCCGCCACGGCTTCACCCAGAATGCCGAGCACGCCGTCCAACGCCGTGTTCAGCTCGCTCAGTTCTTCGAGCCCGCGATCGAGCGCGCGTCGCGCCGCATCGCCGGCGCCCTCCCCGCCGCTTTGCCCGGTGAGCTGCTCTTCGAGCCGCCCGTAAAAATCGCGCAGCGCCCCCGCGTCGGTCTGCGGATCAAAACGTTGCACGACAACCGACGGACTGGCCTTGGCGTACTGGGCCAGGAGATCGTCCACCGCCCGCGCCTGCGGCGTGCCGGAGCCATAAATCCCCGTGATTTCCAACGATCCTTCGCCCAGACCTTCCGGGGCCAGCACCTTCCGCGTCTGCGGCGAAAGCGTGAACGCACGCGTGGCCGTCAGGTCGTAGCGCAGCCATGGCCGGACCGAATCCGGCAGCCGCGCAAACGCCCACACCGCCAGCCAGTTCATCAGCAGCACCAGCGCCGCCGCCGCCACGAGCGCCAGCGCCACGTTCACGCCGTACTTCGCCCGGCGTTGCGTTTGCTGGTTCTGCAAACTTCCGGGGGTCACCGCCATCGTCGGCTCTCCAACAGCTTCACCGCCGCAAACAGGAACAGCCCCGTGCCCGTCACGAAATACACAAAGTGCCGCAAATCAATCAGCCCCTTCGCAAAGTCCGCGAATTGCCGGTTCACGTTGCCGTACTGCAGCACCGCCTTCATCGTCGGCGAAACCCACGGCGTCTCGGGCAGAAAAAACAGCACGAACGTCAACCCGCAGTTGATGAACACCGCCGCCATGTACGCCACCACCTGACTACCCGTCGTCGCCGAGGCAAACAGCGCCACCGCCACGTACAACCCGCCCACCAACAGCAGACCCAGCGTCCCCGCGACCATCGGGCCGTAATCCGGCGAACCCGTCCACTCCAGCAACCCCACCGGCAACGCCAGCGTCGCCAGCATCACCAGCACAAACCCGAACCCGCCCAGCCACTTGCCCGCCACCACCTGCGCCTCGCTGACCGGCAGCGTCATCAGCCGTTCGATCGTGCCGCCGCTGATCTCTTCGCTGATCAGCTTCATGCCCACCGCCGGAATCAGAAACACGAACAGCCACACGATCGCGTCGAACACGCCGCGCAGGCTCGCCTCCTGCCCGGGCACGAAGTTCACCAGGAACACCAGCCCGCACCCCATGCCGAACAACCCGATCACCGCGTACGCCACCGGCGAGTAAAACAGCGCCGCCAACTCCCGCATCGCCAACGTGAGCACCGCCTTCATCGCGCTACCCCCTGCCCCGCATGCGTGTCGTCGCCAAGCCGCCCCGCCGGTTCGTAACCCACGTCCGTCACCCGGAAGAAAAACTCCTCCAGCGTCGGCAACTCCCGCCGAATCTCGCGTACCAACACCCCCGCCCCCGACAACGCCTCCGCCGCCGCCTCACGCACATCCGCGCCGGTCGCTTCCGGGCTGGTCGCTTCAGCGACCAGCCAAGCATCCACCCAACCCGCCTCGGCCGCCGCCGCCACCTCAAGCGACACCACCCCCGGCAACCCGCTCAACAAACCACGCACCTGCTCGCACGTCCCCCGCGCCTCGATCAGCACCGGGCCCGCCCGCCCCGTTCGCATCGCCTCGGCCCGCAGCGCATCCAGCGTCCCGTCCGCCACGACCTTTCCCCCCGCCACGATGATCGCCCGATCGCAACACCGCTGCACCTCCGGCAACAAGTGCGAACTCAGAAGCACCGCCCGCTTCGTCGTACCCGATGTCGATCCGGTGCCCAGATCCAGGATCAGATCACGCACCTGCGACATCTGCCGCGGGTCCAGCCCGCTGGTCGGCTCGTCCAGAATCACCACCTCCGGATCGTGCATCAGCACCGACGCGATCCCCACGCGCTGCCGATTCCCCTTGCTCAGCCGGCCGATCGTCTTACGCAGAATGATCTGAAGCCCGCACGACTCGGTCAGCTCACCGATGCGACGCTTCCGCTCGTGGCGCGACATCCCGTGCAGCCGGCCCACGAAATGCAGGAACTCGGCACTGCGCATCTCCGGGTACAGCGGGTTGCTCTCGGGCAGATACCCCAGCCGTCGCCGCACTTCGCCCGGCTGCGTCAGCGCATCGAAACCCGCGATTCTCGCCGTCCCTGACGTCGGCGGCAGCGCGCCGGTGAGCATCCGGATCGTCGTGCTCTTGCCCGCGCCATTGGGACCGAGAAAGCCCACGACACTCCCGGCCGCAATCTCGAACGACACATCATCCACCGCCGGGGCCGCCCCGGGGGAATATCGCTTGGTCAGTCGGTCCGCTTGAATCATGGTGGGCCGCCCCGCCGCCTCTGACGCCGGGCCGACCACGCATTGTCGTCGCAACGCCGACGCACCGCAAACCACCCATTCAACACCCGATCGGCACAGAACCACGCATGTCGAGCAGGGCGCATGGTCCTCCGTCGTTACGATTGCAAGGCTATGACCGATGCCGCCGAATCCGAACAATTCGACCGGGATTTTGCCGGCCAGGTGGACCTTGAAGCGCCCGCGCGCGGGCCCGGCTGGGCGGTGCTTTGGGGGTGCTTTCTGGGCTGTTCGTGGACGTGGGTGATCGGGATGGTGTTCCCCGTGCTGCTGCTGCGCGACTACGGCTTCTGGGGCTGGGTGGTCTTCGCGGTGCCCAACGTCATCGGCGCCGCCGCGATGGGTTTCGTGCTGCGCACGCCGGACGTTGCGCGGTCGGTGTGGCGCAAACACCGCGGCGCGGTGCGTTGGTTCAGTGATGTGACGCTGGCGTTTCACGTGTTCGTGCTGATGTGGCTGGGCACCGAACTGTTCGGCCCGGCGGCGTGGGTTGCGGCGGCGGTGCCGCTGATGATGCTGGTGCCGTCACGGCGGAAGGCGTGGGGGCCGTGGCTGCCCGCGGCGGCGGCGGGCGTCGCGCTCGTGAGTTGGGGCTGTTGGAGCTACGCAGCGCGGCTGCCCGGCGCTGGCGCGATGGTCTACGAGTTCTTCGGGATGACGCGCGAGCCGGCGACGCCCGCGCTTCCAGTCACGCCGCCGCCCCGCCTGACCGCAACCGACCTGCTCATCTTCCTGCCCGCGTCGATCACCGGCTTCCTGTGCTGCCCCTACCTGGATGGCACATTCCTGCGAGCCCGTGCCAGCACGACGATCAAAACCGGACGCTTCGCCTTCGCCTTCGGCTTCGGCGTCGTGTTCTTCAGCATGATCGCCTTCTCGCTGATCTACGCCGCCTGGCTGATCCCCGCCTTCGCGGGCCAACCCATCGACTGGAGCAACGCCTGGGCGATCGTCATCGGCCTGCACCTCCTCCTGCAAGCCACGTTCACCATGACGCTGCACCTGCGCGAACGCGAATACCTCAACCCCACCGGCCGACAACTCGGCGGGCTCACGCTGCTTCTGATCCTCGCGTTCACGCTAGTTCTCCTGCAACGCCAACACGCCGGCGTACTCGGCGTGACGTGGGCGGAAATCGGCTACCGGTCGTTCCTGCTGATGTACGGCCTCACCTTCCCCGCCTACGTCTGGCTGGTCATGCTCAAACGCGGCAACGTCACGAGAGCGGCGCTGCTGCGGTTCGGCGTGACGTGCCTGGTAGCGGTGCCGATGGGCTGGGTCGGTTTCGTCACCGGGCCGGCGTGGTGGCTGCTCGGGGCCCTTGCCATCGTGACGCTCGCCAAGCTCGTGCCGCTCCCAAACGAACGCCATGACGCCAAGACGTCAAGACGCCAAAGCTAGCAAGCGAAAACCCTGAATTCGGCCTGCTACTTGGCGGCTTGGCCACTTGGCGTCTTGGCGTTTCCCGCGGACTTCCCGTGGAAAAACTGGCAATCCGCTGTTGCGAACCGCCGATCGCCGCATCGGCTTTACAGTTTCCCGATGCCTTTCGACTCCGGCCGTGTCACGTTCTGCCGCTTCGCCGTCTCGGGCGACGCCCCATCGTCGGCGGACGAGGCAACGCTTTCGATCCTCAAGGAACACCGCTTCCGCGAAACCGAAATCGGCGCACCCGAAGAAGTCGAGTCGGGCTTTGTCACGCCCGAGCATCTGCTGGACACACGCTTCACGTTCGAGAAAGTCGGCTTTGGCCCGGGCGGCTCGCGGCTGCTCGTGGGCGTGCGCATCGACACGCACAAGGTGCCCGCCGAGGTCAAGCGTGCGTACCGCGTGATGAACGAGCAGGCCGCCGCCGGCGAAAACCCCTCCGGTTTTGCGACCAAGGGCCAGAAGCAGGAAGCCCGCGAGCTGGCCGACCGTCAGGTGCGCGAAGACCTGGCCAAGGGCCTGTACCGCAAGAGCAAGGTCGTGCCCGTGCTCTGGGACTTTGCATCGCGCAGCGTGTACTGCGGCGCTTCGGGCACAACGGTCATCGAGCAGGTCGTCCGGCTGTTCCGCCAGAGCTTCGCGGTCGAGTTGAGCCTGCTCAGTGCCGGTGTGGCGGCGGGTGAACTGCTGCGAGCCAAGGGACGGACCCGCGACTACGAAGAGGTGATCCCCAGCGCGTTCACGCATCCGCCCGCGGACACCGGAGCCGGAAGCCCCGGAAGCCCCGGAAGCCCCGGA
>CAZIXN010000003.1:0-24634 GCA_964543215.1 uncultured Phycisphaera sp. | reverse complement strand
GCCCCGGAAGCCCCGGACGCCCCGGAAGCGACGAGGATGAACCCTCCGGACCTTCCGGGGGGCCGAGCCTGCCGTGGATCGCCAAGGCCATCGACCTCAAGGACTTCCTCGGCAACGAGCTGCTGATGTGGCTGTGGTGGCACACCGAAACCAGGGAGGGCGCGATCGCGATCCCGGGCGGCGAGGCGTTCCTGGCGATCGACCGCAGCCTCGACCTGGACTGTGCCTGGGGCCTGGGCGGGAAGGTGTCGGTGCGCGGCGATGCCCCGACCCGCCTGCGCGAGTCGGCCGAGGCGCTCCGCACCGGCAAGTGGCCGCGTAAGGCGGGGCTGCTGCTTTCGGACGGTGCCCAGCAATGGGAACTCACGCTGCAGGGCGACGCCTGGACCGTCGGCTCGGCGAAGCTTCCCGAGGTGCCCGACGCGCAGAGCCCACGTGAACTCACCGATGCCCGGCTGGAACTGACCCTGATGCTCGGCCGATTGCTCGACGGCTTGTTCAGCGCGTTCCTCGAAAAACGCATGTCGGCATCCTGGCCGTCGCAGCGCGACGCGATCCGGCAATGGATTTCCACACGCCAGCGCGGCACGGCCCGCAGCGAGGCCGCGGCGAACCTGACGCCGGTCATCAAGGTGACGCAGCCCGCGGTGCCCGCGTCGACGTAAGCGAGCGAATCAAACGCGGCGCGACCCGACTTCGACGGTGATCGTCGAACGAATTCCGCCGCGACCCTTCCAATCGGTCTGCAGCACCATCCACTTCGGCCGCATCGCGTGCTGCAAATCGTCGGCGATGCGGTTGGTCACGGCCTCGTAAAAGATCCCCTCGTTGCGGAAGCTCTGGTAGTACAGCTTCAGGCTCTTGAGTTCGACGCAGCGGTCGGTGGGGATGTAGCGCAGCGTGACGTGGCCGAA
Source organism: uncultured Phycisphaera sp. (assembly GCA_964543215.1). Lineage (GTDB taxonomy): Bacteria > Planctomycetota > Phycisphaerae > Phycisphaerales > Phycisphaeraceae > CAZIXN01. The sequence continues at coordinate 23,720 of CAZIXN010000003.1, read as the reverse complement.
GTCCGGGTGGCCGGTCTTGGGGCAGACGGAGGTGAACTCTTCGCTGACGTGTTCGATCACGAAGTCGCGGCGGCCACCCTCGACCGAAGGCGCGGGCGAGTCAAAGCATTCCAGCAGGGAGGCGTCGGGCATGTCGGGTTCCAAGAAGAAGCCCACGGATTCAATCCGTGGGCTTTCGGTTGTTTTGATGTGGCAACGAAACGACTTACAGGGTCGCGCTGGTGAACGGCAGCAGGCCCATGTGGCGGGCACGCTTGATGGCCTGGGAAAGCAGGCGCTGTTCGCCGGCGGTCAGGCCGGTCTTCTTGCGGGACTGGATCTTGCCGTTGGGCGTGAGGTAGCGGCGGAGTTCTTCGCTGTTTTTGTAGTCGCAGTAGGGCTTGCCGGTGGACGACTTGAAGACGACCTTGGCGGGTGGGGTGGCGGCGAAGCTGGAGAAGGCGGTCATGGACAGTGGTTCCGTCTTGGGTTGGAGAGCCTGGGGGAGGCCGAAACGCTCGGCGGACCCAGACGACGGGTCGAGCCGAACAGTCTAGCAACCGGGGGAATCCATGCCAAACGGGCTGGCGCGGTCGGCAGGCAGGCGTCCGCGCAGGGAAACAAGAAGCCCGCGTTCATGGAACGCGGGCTTCGGGTTGTGGTGATGCGTTGTCTCGAACTTCAGCCGACGGCTTCTTCGAGTTCCCGCTCGCGGTGGCTGAGTTGGGCCTTGAGGCGGGCGAGGATCGACGAGTGCATCTGCGAGACGCGGGATTCGGAAAGGTCCAACGTGGTGCCGATTTCCTTCATCGTCATTTCCTCGAAGTAGTAGAGCAGGACGATCAGGCGTTCGGCCCGGCTGAGGCCTTTGGTCATCAGGTCCTTGAGGTCGCGCTTCTGCGCGGCGGTGAGCGGGTTGACCTGGCGGGCGTCTTCGAGGACGTCGATCTCGCGGACGTCTTTGTTCGAGTCGGTCTCGAACCATTTGCGGGAAAGCGAGACGACCGAGGTCGCGCTGCCGTCCTTGCGGATCTTGGAGTACTCGTCGTCGTCGACGCCCAGACGGCTGGCGAGTTCTTCGTCGGTGGCCTTTCGGCCGGTCTCCATCTCGATGGCCCGCTTGGCTTTTTCGAGCTGGCTGGTGCGCGAGCGGACCAGCCGCGGGACCCAGTCCATCGAACGGAGGTGGTCGAGGATCGCGCCGCGGATGCGTGGGGCACAGTAGGTTTCGAACTTGACGCCGCGCTCGAGGTCGAAGGAGCTGATCGCGTCCATCATGCCGAACACGCCGGCCGAGACGAGGTCGTCCACATCGACTTCGTCGGGCAGCTTGGTGTGGACGCGTTCGGCGTTGTAGCGGACCAGCGGGAGGTAGTTCTCCATGAGCTGGTTGCGGAGCGCTTCGGTGGGTTTCTTGCGGTACTTGACCCAGATCTTACGGATCGCTTCTTCCTGCTCGGGCGTGGGTTTGACGCGCTGAGTTCTCGTGCGGGGGTGTCGGAGGGTTGCCATGCTTGTCGTCCTTGACCGAGTAGGAAAGTATGAATGATTGGCCGCGTCCTTGCGACCGACCCGCGTGGGTCATGGAGTCAGGAAGTCGTGGAGATCAACGGGTCACCGCCCTGGGCCGGGTTCCACCGGCAGGCGGCAGGTCGTCGATGGTTTCGGGGATGGGGTGTTCGGCTTCGTGTTGCAGCGTGTGCTCATCGATCGTGCGCTGCGCGACCGAGCCGAGAATCCGCCCGATGAAATAACAGATGAGCATCACCGCGATGCCCCGCATCAGCACGGTCGCGGGGGCGTTGCCGACGTAGGCTCCGACGGCCACGGCCGCGGCAAACGCGAGTAACGCAAACGAAGTGGCAATCACGCGAGCAGGAATGAGTCCGTTCTCCGTATAGCGACGCCGGTCAAAGCGTGACCTTGCTCAGATGGACGGCTTCCCTGATCGAATTCACGAGCTCGGCTCGATTTTCTGATGGAAGCGGCCCTCTCTACGCCTCGACCTTCCGCATCCTGCGTCCGGTTCCCCCGAGGCACTGGTGGGAGGATAGGGGATTTCGCAATCCGTTGAACCGCATGAACGCGATTCCCGAAAAAAATGAAGAAATACTTAACGCACTATCAGGTTTTCAACAACGCTACCGCTGTGAATGCCCAACGCCATCCGAACGAACGGGAATCAGCGCAGAAGCCAGCGCGACATGCGCGTAATCAGGCCGGCGCGATCGTCGTTCGTGTCGGTCGCCTCGCGGTCGAGGCGATGGGCGAGCTGATGCAGCCCCTTCGCGGCGGCGGTGTTGGGCGACTCGAGCGTGAAGGGCTTGCGGCGCCGCACCGCACGCTGCACGCGCGGATCCAGCACAACGTGGCCGGCGTTGCGGGGCGTCATCGACAGGAAGTGGCGGCAAACCGTCGCCACTCGGTCGTAAACCTGCTGCGCCTCGGCGGCATCGCGGGCCTGGTTCACCATCAGGTGCGTCTCGGGCAACGACGCCCCGCCCGCGTCGTCGCGAGAATCCGGCTGGTGAATCGTCTTGATCAGCGCGTAGGCATCGGTGATCGCTGTCGGCTCGGGCGTGGTCACCACGAGCATCCGCTCGGCCGCCGCACAGAAAGCATGGACCGCCGGCCCGACGCCCGCGCCCGTGTCGATCAACAGAACGTCGGCGCTTTCTTCCAGGTGAGCCATCTGCGCCGCCAGCCGGTCGAGTTGCGAACGGCCCAGCGCCGCCAGATTCGCCAGGCCCGAGCAACCAGGGATCACCTGAAAACCACCGGGTGCCGCCAAGGCGATATCCGAAAAACTCATCCGCCCCGCGGCGACATCCGCGATCGTGCCCGAAGGCGTGAGGTTGCACATCACGTCGACATTGGCGGTGCCCAGGTCGGCGTCGAGCAGCACCACGCGGCGGCCCATCCGCGCCAGCTGCACGGCCAGGTTCACGCTCGTGGTCGTCTTGCCCACGCCGCCCTTGCCGGAGGTGATCGCGATGCTGCGAGCAAGCCGGGACACCGGCGATTTGTTCGGCACCGAGGGTTTCGACTCGGCCGCGTGATAGGTGAAGGCGGGGGCGGGCGCAGGGGTGCGTAGGTCGGCCTCGACTCGGCCGACCATCTCACGCAGCGCGTTGGCTTGGTCAAACATGGGAACGAACCCCCCAACTACGAAAATCCACTCGGCCGACACAAATCCCCCGACCCACGTACTCATACCCGAAAATCGTCACACCACCCGCACCGATTCCGCCACCGCCCGATTTCCCAACACCCGCGCCGCCAGCGCCAGCGCGTCGCCGGGCTCGATCTGGTGCGGCACTTCCTGCCCGGTCGTCACGTAGCTCACGCGCTTGGCGATCGCGGCCACGACGTTGAACAGCGTGCCGCACGTCACCGCCTCATCGAGCTTCGTGAAGATCACGCGGTCGGGCTTGACGCGCTCGAACCGCTCGGCGATCTGCAGCATGACCCGCTGCGACGCCGTCGCCGCGAGCACCAGGTGCGTCTCGGCAGGCCGGGCCACCGCCAGAAAACCCGCCAACTCATCAAGCTTGGCGTCGTCGCGCTGGCTTCGGCCGGCCGTGTCGATCAGGATCACGTCGCAGCCGGCCAGCTTTTCAAGACACGCGGACAACTCCGCCGGCTGCCGCGCCACCTCGAGCGGGCAGCCGATGATCGAGCAATAAGTCCGAAGCTGATCGACGGCCGCGATGCGGTAGGTGTCCAGCGTGATCACGCCCACCGTGCGCCCCTGCTTGAGTTTGTAAGTCGCCGCGAGCTTGGCGACGGTCGTGGTCTTGCCCACGCCGGTGGGGCCCACCAGCGCAACCACGTGCGGCCGATCACCGTGTTCCGATGAGAACGGGGGAACTTCGTCGGCATCGGCCTGCGGCACGAGCGCGGCGAGTTGGCGGCGGATATGCACTTCGGCGTCATCCGTGCCCGCCGCGTTGCAGGTTTTGTGGGCCTCCCGCACGACGCGCTCGGCGAGCTCCTCGGCGACTTCCTCCTCAATGAGCTGTGTGTAGAACGCCACGAGCGGATCCGGCAAATCCCCGGCCGAGTCGGGCCTTTTCGCGCTGTTCTGCACCAACTGCCGCCGCTCGATGGCTTCGGACTCCTGCCGCTTGGCAACGCGTTGGACGAGCTCGCGCACGGCCGCGAGTTCCTTCGTCAAGCGTTCGGAGGCGTCGATCGCGGAGCCCTGCGGCGACACGATCGTCACCGTCGGTCGGACCGATGTGGGCTGCTGCGTCACCGGATGATGGGCCGTGGGAAACGCGGCGGCGCTGCCGCGCATCTCCGCCTGGGCGGCGGCGTAGGTGCGTCGGATCAGGTCGCCCGCCAGCGGTTCAGAGGCGGCGGACATCGCCGGGCGAGGCGCTGGCGCTCGTTTCGGCTCGGGCTTATGCGTAGGTTGTCGGCGTTTGGCAAGCTCGGTGCCGGACATCGCCGTGATTTCCACGACGGTCTTGGCGCCCAGCCCCAGAACCCCGCCACGTTTGTACGCCCGGGTATGCAGAATCACCGCATCCGCACCGAGCTCTCGACGCACCAACGCGAGCACCTCAGGCATCGATTTCGCGCTGAACGTCTTGAGGCTCATCGGCGGCCTCCGACACGTTCATCGCGGCCCGTACCGGGTCCGACGCCCGCCAACTTGTTGGATTCACCGCCGCCCATGCGATTCGCGTCCTGCGAAGAAGAGGCCCGTGGCCCGTCGTCCTGACCGCCGGCGACCCCCGCCGACGTCTGCGCGTCGAACTGTACCAAACCCATCGACTCGACTTCGACGCCTTTGCTGACTTCGTTGTATCCCAGCACCGCGCACGTCGGCAGGTGCGGCTCGATCAATCGGCGGACCTGCGCACGCACCTGCGGCGACGCGAGCACCACCGGGTGTCGCCCCGCGTTCATCAACGTCTGGCACTCTTCCAGCAGCGCCGCCGTCACGCGGTTCGCTACGGCCGGCGGAAGCGTGAGGCTCGTGCCCTGCTCGCCACGGTCGATGTAGCCGTTGATCAGGTCTTCGAGCGCCGGATCCAGGGAAACGCAGTAAAGCTTCGTGATGTTCGGCCCGAGTTGGAGCCCGCTCTCGTCGGTCCCCGCTTCGACGACGGCGTACTGCGTGCAGATCGTGCGACGCAGCTCGTTGCGGACATACTCGGTGAGCACATCCAGGTCCTTCGTCCGCGTGCCCCACTGACCGAGCGTCTCGACGATGGACGCCAGATCCCGGATCGGCACGCGCTCCTGAAGCAGATTCTCAAGCACCGTCTGCAACTGGTTCGTCTTGATCAGCGGCGGCTCGGTCTGTGTGCCCGCCGGGCCGAGCACCGCGTCGCAGAGCTTCGGTGCCTTCTCACGCAGCTGCGTGATCAGATTCGTCGTCTCTTCGAAATCGAGCATCTCGGCGGCGTGGTTCTTGACGACTTCGGTGAGGTGCGTGCTCAGGACGCTCGTGGCATCCACGGCGGTGCAGTTCTGCTGCTCGGCAAGGTCACGCAGCCCCGCGTCGATCCACACCGCGTCCAACCCGAAGGCCGGCTCCTTGGTGCGGATGCCCGGCAGCGGCGGCGCATCGGGATCGCCCAGCCCGCCGTCCATCGCCAGATATTTGCCCGGGTAGACCTGGCCCGTCGCCACCGCGTTGCCCCGGATCTTCACGCGGTATTCGTTCGGGCCCAGCTGCATGTTGTCGCGGATCCGCACCGGCGGCATCACCATGCCCTGCTCGGCCGCGAGCGTCCGCCGGATCATCGTGATCCGCTCGAGCAGGTCGCCGCCACGCGTCGTGTCCACCAGCTCCACGAGTTGGTAGCCGACCTCCAGTTCGAGCATGTCCACGTGCAGCGCCTGTTCGATCGGGGCCGTGTCCGGCGGAGCCGCCTTCGCGTCGTTGTTCTTCTTGGCTTCGACCTTCTTCGCGGCCGACTTCTCGTTCTTGCCCGCAAACCACGCGACCGTGCCGATGATGCCCGCCAGCGTGAGCATCGGCGTCGCCGGCAACCCCGTCAGCGACATCGCGCCCAGGAACGCCGACGTGATCCAAAGCGCCGAGCTCCGCGTCGCCAGCTGCCCGGTCAGTTCCTCGCCCAGATCGGCCCGGCTGCCCGACCGCGTCACGATCAGCGCCGCCGCGATCGAGATCACCAACGCCGGCAACTGCGACACCAAACCATCGCCGACCGTCAGCCGCGTGAACACCTCGACCGCGTCACCCACCAACATGCCGTTGATCGCAACGCCCACCGCGAACCCGCCGATGATGTTCACCAGCGTGATGATGATGCCCGCCACCGCATCGCCCCGCACGAATTTCGCCGCACCGTCCATCGCCCCGTAAAAGTCCGCCTCCTGAGAAATCTGCTCCCGCCGCGCGCGGGCCTGCTGCTCGTCGATCAGCCCGGCGTTGAGGTCCGCATCGATGGCCATCTGCTTGCCGGGCATCCCGTCCAACGTGAACCGGGCTGCAACCTCGGAGATACGCGTCGCCCCCTTGGTGATCACCACGAACTGCACGATGATGAGGATCAGAAACAGGATCACCCCCACCACCACCGACGATCCGGTGACAAACTCCGCGAACGCCTCGATCACCTTGCCCGCCGCCGCGTCGCCCGTGCTCGCGTCGGCACTGAGGATCATGCGCGTCGTGGCGATGTTGAGCACCAGCCGCATCAGCGTCGTGCCCAGCAAAACCGAAGGAAACACCGAAAACTCCAGCGGGCTCTTGACGAAGATCACCGTCATCAGGATCAGCGCCGCCACGCCGATATTCGCCGCGATCAGCCCGTCCATCACGAACGTCGGCAACGGCACCACGATCACCGCGATCATCCCGATCACGCCCACCGGCACCAGCAGCGGCTTGTACCGATCGAACACCGCCCACATCGCGGCCACGCCGCCGCCAGAACTCATCGATGGCGTCGCCTTAGCCACGCTTCACCCCCTCGGGAGTCAAGTCCGAAGTCCAAAGTCCGAAGGTCGAAGACCGGCATCGCGGGGCGAAAGGCTCCTTCAGCGTCGTGCCGGGCTGCACACTTCGGATTTCGGACTTCGGACTTCCCATCATCCCGCCTTCTTCCCGCTCAGGCGGTACACGTACGCCAGGATCTCCGCCACCGCCGCGTAGTGCTCCGCCGGGACTTCCTGTCCGACTTCCACGCTCGCGTACAGACCGCGCGCCAACGGCTTGCGCTCGATCAGCGGGATGCCGTGCACCGCCGCGAGCTGCCGGATCCGCATCGCCATGAAGTCCGCACCCTTGGCCACGACCTTCGGGGCCCGCATCGTCGCCGGGTCGTACTGCAGCGCCACCGCGAAGTGCGTCGGATTCGTCACGATCACGTCCGCCTTGGGCACCGCCGCCGCCACCCGCTGCATCGCCAGCTGCCGTGCAACCCGCGCGCGTCGCTGCTTGACCAGCGGGTCGCCGTCCATGTCCTTCATCTCCCGCCGGACCTCCTCCTTGGTCATCTTGAGGTCTTCGGACTGCTGCCACTTCTGATACGCGTAATCCGCGATCGCCAGCACGATCAGCAGCACGCTCAGCACGATCGCCAGCTTGAACACCAGCCACGCCGCCAGGCCCATCGCCTGAGCCGGCTCGAGCCCCGGCATCGTCAGGATCGCCGGCAACTGCCACACGATGAACGCATAACCCACCCCGATCACCACCGCCAGCTTCCCCAGGCTCTGCAGAAACCGGACGCCCGCCCGCAGGTTCACCAACTGCTTGGCGCCCTTGAGCGGGTTGAGCTTGCTGAACTTGGGCACCAGCGGCTTGCTGGTCAACAGAAACCCAACCTGACCAAACGACGCCAGCAGCGCCGCCAACGCCAGCCCGAGCAGAATCGGGGCCAGCGCGTGCAGCGCGATCGATCCGGCATACCCGCTCATCGCGCCCAGGTCGTCCAGCCGCGTCGGGTTGGCGGCAAACTCATGCCCCAGCAGGCTCCGCGTCGCCGCAAGCATCACCACAAAAATGTGCTGCCCGAAGAGGTACAGCAGCACCATCGCCGCCGCCAGCGACGCCGCCGCCGTCAGGTCCTGGCTCTTGGCGACCTGACCGTCCTCCCGCGCCTTCGCACGCTTGCGCGGTGTCGCCTGCTCGGTTTTTTCCTGTCCGCTGTTCTCGGCCATCCTGGCGCTGCGTCAACGTGTTTCGCCAACCGGCCTGGCATCCTGCTTGGCCGCCCCCGGGAAGTCATCGCTCCGCATCGCGCAAGTCGCTGCGGAACCGCGGGTCGAAAATCAACCCGCACCCTCGCCCATCGTCACGGAGCCAGCAGGAACTTGATTTCTCGCAGCGCCTCGACGATCGACTCCTGACCCACCGCCACCACCGCCGTCACCGTCGCGATCAGCATCGCCACCGCGATCAGAATCCGAACGGCAAACCCCACGCTCAGAATGTTCATCTGCGGCACCGTCCGCGCCACAAAGCCCATCGCCACCGACTCCAGAAACAGCAGCGTCAGCACCGGGGCCGCCACCTTGATCAACAAGTCCATCATCGACGCCATCAGCCCCAGCACCAGCTCCACCACCGAGCCCATGTCCGTCAAACCCGCCACCGGCACATGCCCGAAACTGTCCAGCAACACCCGCATCACCTGCAGGTGCCCGCCCATCATCAGGAACAGCGAGATACCCAGCAGAAACAACAGCTGACCGATCGCCCCGCTCTGGTCATCGAGCTCGGGGTTGTACGCCCCCGCAATCCCCAGGCCCATCTGCTGATACACGATCTCGCCGCCCGCCTGCAAGCCCACCAGCGGCAGCGTCACGCCGTAGCCGATGATGTACCCGATCATCAGCTCCATCGCCGCCAGCGGCAACAACACCCAAACCGACAACTCGGCAAATCGCACGGCATCAAGATGCGCCGCACTCGGACTGCCCGGAACAATCAGCGAGCCGTACACCGCCAGCGACAGCCCAAGCACCAGCAACGCCTTGACGTACCGCGGGATCGTCTCGCTGCCCAGCACAGGCGTCAACAGAAACAACCCCGACAGCCGGAACAACACCATCAGCCACGGGCCGGCGTGATGCAGGATGGGCGTCAGATCGATCATGGGAAATACGGAAAATCAAGAAAATCAAGAAAATCAAGAAAATCACGAAAATCACGAAAATCAAGATCATTCAGACAAGGCAAACCAGCGCCTGACATTCTTGGTTTTCCGCATTTTCTCGATCTTCTTGATTTTCGGTGGCATTAGCCGCCGGCAAACATCCGCGTCGAAAAGTCCATCATCACCTGCAGCAGCCACGGCGCCATCACGATGGTCACGACGATCATCGCGAGAATCTTCGGGACAAAGGTCAGCGTCTGCTCCTGCACCTGCGTCACCGCCTGCAGGATGCTGATCGTCAGCCCGACAATCAACGCCGCCAAGAGAATCGGCGCGCTCAGCGTCATCATCAGCGCGAGCATCTCCCGCATCAGGTCGCTCGCTTCGTCCACTCGCAGCATGGTGATGACTCCTCTTTCGTTCATTCCGCGGCGCTGCGACGCAACGCCAAGCCGCCGCCGTCTACCTGGGCACCCAGAAACTGTGCAGCAGCGATCCCGCCACCAGGTCCCACCCGTCCACCAGCACAAACAGCAACAGCTTGAACGGCAGCGAAATGAACACCGGCGGCAGCATGAGCATGCCCATCGAGATCAGCACCGAGCTGACCACCATGTCGATCACCAGAAACGGCAGATACAGCCGGAACCCCATCAGAAACGCCACCTTCAGCTCGCTGAGCACGAACGCCGGAACCAGCGTGAGCATGTCCACATCCGCCCGCGTCAGCCGCTCCGGCTCGCTGAGATCCACGCCGCGATATTCCAGCAGCATGTACACCGAGTCCCAGTTGCCCGTGTACTCGATCTGATCGAACATGAAATCGCGCAGCGGCTGCTTCGCGTTGCTCCACGCCTGAAGCTGCGTGATCTCGCCGCGCTGGTACGGCTGCAGCGCCGCGTCGTTGATCCGGCCGAACGTCGGAGCCATCACCATAAACGTCATGAACAACGCCAGCCCCACGATGATCTGTGACGGCGGCAGGCTCTGGGTCCCCAGCGCCTGACGCAGCAGCGCCAACACCACCACGATCCGCGTGAAGCACGTGCACATCACCAGGATCGCCGGCGCCAATGACAACACCGTCAGCAGCAACAGAATCGACAGCGTCGCGTCCAGTCGCCCGCCCGGCCCCTGCGCCGCGTCGCCGGTGGGCAGCATCGTGCTCAACCCCTCGATCGGCGTGATCGGCGTCATCGGAGCCGGATCGGCAGCCTGCGAGAACCCAAGCGGCGCAAGCAGTAACGTCGCCAACACCGCCGTCCACAGAACCAGGCCCCGCACCGTCACGCCTCACCTCCCGAGACGCCCGCGCTGCCGCCGCGCACCCGCAACCGACCCGCCAGCGCCGACAATCCGTGCCGGGCGCGATCCACCGGCGCTTCCGAAACGTCCAGCCCCGACTCGAAGCGATCGATCGGCATGGCCGTCAGCGGGTCCGTGCCGTCCTGCCCGTCGTACTGCCGATTGAACTTGCCCATCAGCGCCGAGAAGCCGCCGGCGATGCTTTGCGGCTTGCTCGTCTCCACCGCCTGCAACAACGACGCGACTTCCTCCTCACGATCCACCGAGCCCAACGTCCGCAAGCCGCCGGACGATTCACCGACCACCAGCACCTTGGCCCCCACCCGCAGCAGCAGCACGTGGCTGCGCGGCGCGACCGACGTCCGGCTGAGCACTTCCACCGCCGAACTCGACGCCACCAACGGCGTGCGCGTGGCCTTGGCCAACAGGAACCGCACGCCGAAGATCAGCGCGATCACCACACCCAGCGCCGCGAGCGTCGTGAGCATGTTCCCGCCGGACCACGAGGGCGTCGCCCCGCCTTCGCCCGACGACTCGGCGCTTGCGCCCGACAAACCGCCACCCGAAAAGCGCGACGTGCCCGAAGAAGGCGACTGCCCCAACGGCGTCGACTCGATCGCCGACACCGACACCTCGTTGGCGGCAACGCTCGGCGAAGATGCGCCCTCCGCCCCCGCCATCCGCTCGGCCAACTCGGCCAGCCTCTGCGACGCCTGCGGAGAAGCCGCCGCCGGCTCCACGCTCATCGGCTGCAGCTGCGCCCACGCGGCCGAACCCGACAGCAGCACCATGCCCACCAGCCATCGCGCAGCAAGACGCCGACCGCAACGGCCGAACGAAAAACACGATGTCTGCCTGAAATCCACTGAGGCCCTCCTTGGCCACACGCTTCCTGCCTGCCGGCTCCGCCGGCTCGGGGACGCTCCGCATCACCCGCGACACAAACCACCACCCATCGACGACTCAGCCCATCGCGTCCAGCGCCGCCTGCGCCAACGCCTCGGCCTCGTCGTCGCTCACCCCGCCGAAGGCGGCGTCTCCCGAGCCGCCTCCGCCCAACCCCGAACCTGCCTGCTGATCGATCCCCGCCTGCTCCGCCTGCTCTTCGAGATCGGTGACCACCTCGCTGATGCGGATGCAGAAATTGTCGTTGAGCACGATCACTTCCCCCCGCGCCACCCGCCTGCCGTTGACGAACACGTCCACCGGATCGCCCGCCAGCTTGTCGAGTTCCACCACGCTACCGGCGTTCAGACGCAGCACATCCTCCACCAGCATCTGCGTCCGGCCCAGTTCGATCGTCACGTCCAGATCCACGTCGCCCAACAGGTCCAGGCCACGGGAACGATCCGCGTGCGGATCCGGGCCGCCCGCGTCGCTGGCCATCGCGGACAACTCCGCCTGCGCCTCGGCGAGCGCCTGGGCGACGATGTCGTCGGCGATGGATTGTTTGTTTGCGTCGCTCATCCGTGAGCCGTTTCCTTGTCCCGGGGACGATGCCGATCAGTAGTCGGCGGCGAATTCGGTGCACTTGCCGATGATCACATCGATCAGCAGCGACTCGTCGCCGCCGGGCGTGTTGCCGAACTTGCGCTGCAACATCTCACGGACCTGCCGCGTCAGCGTCGAAAGCTCGGGCTCGTGAAGGTGCGCCGGCTCGGCTCGCCGGAAAATCACCATGATCTCGCCGAGCACTTCGGCCCGCCGGGCTTCGATCTGTTGCTCGGCGAAATCCTTCTGGCCGCTCTTGACCGTGGCGTAGATCTCGGTGTCGTACAGGAAATTCTGCCCGCTCTTGGTGTTCTGGAACTTGTCGGCCACCACCAGCACGGTCACCGGATGCGCCAACGCGGCCTGCTTATCGGGCAGGTTGCCGTCCGCCTTCACCTCGCCGGGGCCGCCGGCCAGCATGAACACCGCCGCCACCACGACCGCCTCGACCAGCATGATCGCCGTCACCAGAATGATCGGCACCAGCGGCAGGCCCTTCTTCTTGCCTTCGGCGTCGGGATTCGCAGCGGATTCGGCCATATCGCGTGAATTCGGGGTTCAGGGAGCGGGGACACGCCGGCACGCAGGAATTGCGCACCGACTCCCCTGGGTTATCGGCAGGTGTTCTCGCCTCCATGAGTTTTCCCAGGCGGGTTCCGCCAAACCACCGGCCCGCCGGCCGAACACGGATCACCTCGCGACGTCCGGCACCTGCATCTCGCTGACCAGCGTTTCACTGACGAGGATCTCCACGCGTCGGTTCGCCTGCTCCTGGGCGGTGGTATAGGCCCGGTTGTCCAGCGGCTCACGGGCGCCGTTGGCGGTGATGCGGAAACGGTCGGGCTGCATCCCCAGGCCCGCGGGCTCGGCGGCAACCATGTAGTCGTAGACCGCCCGTGCGCGGGCGTAGCTGAGTTCCCACGCATCGGCGAACGCCTCGACGCCGCCGGGCGGAAGCTCCAGGGCCGACGCGTGGCCACGCAGCTCCAGGATGTTTTCGGTGCCCTTGATCTTCGCCGAATCCACGAGCTGCTTGACCGCGGCCTTGACCGAGTCGCTCAACGTCGCCGAGGCCGGCTCGAAACTGATCTTGCCACCCGTGCCGACGACCATGCCCTCGCGGATCTTCGTGACCTTGGCCTCCCGGCCCTGCTGGCCGGGGTCCTTGACGTTGCTGCGGTTGGGCTTTTTCTCCTGCTTGAGCCGCGTCGCGTCCAGACGCTTCATCAGCGACATCGTCGGGTCGTCGGTGACGGGAATCTTGCCGCCGCCACCCATCATGCCGAACGCCTGCTTGATGTGTTCGACCACGGCCTGGAACTGCTCTTCCTTCTTGACTTCCGAGAACGACACGATGAGCACGAAAAAGCACAGCAGCAGCGTCATCATGTCGCCGTAGGTCGTCATCCATTCCGGCGCGCCGGCGGGCGGGCATTTATGCTTCTTGGCCATGCTGATAGATGATTGATGAGAGATGAACGTTGATTGGAGGCATCCCCACGCCGGGCGTGCGCGGACACGAATACCGAAATCATCGATCAGCAATCATCATTCATCACTCCTTTACGCCGCCTCTTCTTCCGGTTTGGGCCGTTGCGAGGGCGGGAGGAACGTCCGCAGCTTCTGCTCGACCACGCGGGGGTTGTCGCCGCTCTGAATGCTCATCACGCCCTTGACGATGATGGTTTTGTACATGAGTTCCTCGGCCGAGCGGCGCACGAGGCGGTCGCTGAGCGGGCCGGTAAGGATGTTGGCAACCATCGCCCCGTAGAGCGTGGTGAGCAGCGCGACCGCCAGACCGGCCCCGATGGCGGCGGGGTCCGACAGGTCCGCGAGCATGGCGACCAGCCCCACCAGCGTGCCGATCATGCCGATCGCCGGGGCGTACTTCGTGATCGCATCGAACATCCCCTTGCCCACTTCATGGCGCTCCACGACGTTGTCCAGGTCGTTGAGCAGCACCGCTTCGATCAGCTCGGGGTCGGTGCCGTCGACGGCCATCTGGATGCCTTGCACCACGAACGGATCGTCAATCTCTTTGCACTGCGCTTCAAGCGAGAGGATGCCGTCCCGACGGGCGATTTCGGCGAAGCGAACCATATCTGCGATGAGCTTGTCGATCGGCTGGCTTTTCCAGAACACCGCCTTCATGACGATCTTGGCGATGCCCTTGACATAGCCCATCGGGAAGCAGAACAGCACCACCGTGATCGATCCGCCGAAGACCATGACAACCGACGGAATGTCGACGTAGATCCCCATCTTGCCGCCCAGGAGCATCGCGACAAGCACGAGGGCCCAGGTGCCGACGAATCCGAAGATGAGGCCGAGGTCCATAGCAGGGCTGGGGGTTCAGGGAACGGGTATCGGGCACGCGATCGCCACGTCGAGAGTTATCGGCACCGGCCGCCGCCGCGATGCAGAATTGGCGTCACGCCCGGGCATCGCCAGCCCAAGGTGTTTATTGCGCCAGCGCCGCCCGCTGCTCAAAGAGGTCGATCTCGCTGGTCCACCGCAGCCAGTCCTGCCAGTGACGGCGGGTCATCGGGACCTCGGGCTTGTTGAACGCAGATTCGTCGATGCGTTCAAGCAGCAGTAGAGCCTTGTTGTTCGCGGTTTTCGCCGCCGCAAAGTTGCCCATCTCGCAGTAGGCGTTGACGATCTGTACCCAGGCCACCAGCGAAGCCGGATCGCCCTGCCACCGTCCCGCCGCGTCGCGATACTGGTCGATGGCCGTGGCGTAGTCGCCCCGCTGAAAAGCGGCGTCGGCCTCGTAAAACCATGCGTTGCGGCGGTACAGCTTCTCCAACGGCGACAACGCCAACTCGTGCCGCGCTTCCAGCGCCGCCCGCGCGATGCCGAAGTGCTCCTGCGCCTCGGCGAGACGCTCGTCGCGTTCGGCCTCGATCTCGCGCCGCTGACGCTGCGGGATCGATCGCGCAAGCTGCTGGTCGAGCTCGGCCGTACTCAGCCGCAGCGCATCACCGAGCAGGTAATGCAACTCCGGGCCGACACGCTGGCCGCCGTACCGCTCGACGCCCTCCTTGAGATACTCGATCGCGCGGGCATACACCCCGGATTCCTCCTCGCCCATGACGTAATACGTCCGGGCCAGGTCCACGAGCGCATCACGGTAGGTGTCCGAATCCGGCGTCACGGCCGGGTTGTTCTCCAGGACGCGGCGCAGCGTGGCGATCGCGTCGGCGGGGCGATCCACGGCGAGATAGCTCCGCGCCAACGGAACCAGCGACGCCATCGCCCACTGGCTCGTGCCGTTCTCGTCGAGCAGATTCTGAAACAGATCGATCGCGGCGCCGTACTGCCGATCGGCCTGATACGCGGCGGCGAGCTGGTGCTGGGCCTGCAGGAATTTTCCGTCCCGGGCACGGGTCGCGAGGAAATCGCCGTAGGTCTTGATCGCCCGGTCCCAAAGCTGAGCGCGATCGAAGTTCTGGGCGGCGGCGTACAGCGAGCCCCCGTGCTCGAGGTCGTCGATCTCCACGACACGGCGCGCGTGCTCGAGGAAGTATTCCGCAGACTTACCGAAATGCGTCGCCGCATCCTGATACGCCATGCGCCGCGCATCGACCGGCGGATCACCCGGACCCGACCAGGTCAGCGGGTCCAACTCATTGCCCCGCGCGAGGCGCTGCTCGGCGATGGCTTCGTGCGTCTGCGCGAATTGCTTGACGATCTGCGCCGGAAGCATCGATCCATACAGCGGCGCCGCCACCGATAACAGATCCAGCGCATCGGCGAAGCGATCCTGCTCGCGCGCACGCTCCACGTGCGCCGCCACCTGTTCGATCACGGCCGTACGCCGCGCGTCCCACGCCGGCGTGTCGGCCCGCAGCCGCGCCACCGCCTGCCGGTAACGATCGATCGATTCGCCGTGCCGACCGGTCTGGTTCTCAACGTCCGCCTGCCCGATCAGCGCGTCGATCACCAGGTCGCTGCCCGGGAAACCACGCTCGACCTGGCGGTACAGCTCGTACGAACGCTCGGCATAGCCGTCCCCGCCGGCCACCCGCTCGATCTCCGCCAACCCCAGCAGGATCGACGCGTTGAACAGATCGCCCGCCGGCAACATCCGCTGCGCCTGCAGGAACAGCCGACGCGATTCTTCGTAGTGCTCATCCCGACGGTGCGCCTCGGCCAACATCACGATCAGTTGCGGCACGTCGGTCCGCCCCGACGCACGCAGCCGCTGCGTCTCCAGATTCAGGTGGTCGATCGCCGCCGACGGGTCGCCGGCATCGAGATACCGCCTCGCCTTGAGCGCCACCGCCCAGACGCGCTCGTCCAGCCGGGCCTTGTCGTCGGTCTCCCGCGCCAGCTCGCGCTCGAACCGCTGCAGCAGCGTTTCAAGCGTCTTGAAGTCCGGGTCCGCCTCCTCCGCCTCACGCTCGATGAGCTGCCGCACGATGCCGTACCGATGCTTGGGCTGCAGCGGATCCAGGCCGTCCACCATCGCCAGCGCCTCTTCCGGCCGGTCCAGATCCAGCAGCGTCATCGCCCGCCAACGCCGGGAACGCGCGTCCAACTCGTGGCCGTACGTCTGCGCCCGGTCGTAGTACTCGAGCACCTGTTCGCGGTTCTTGACCGTGTTGGGCGTGTTCACCACCGCCTGCTGATTCAAACGCAGGTCCAGGTAGTTCAGATCCCCCGCGTATTGCCAGAAACGCCCGCGGATCGCGTCGGACTCCGGCGGAAAAAGCTCGAAATCCCCCTGCACCACGTCCAGCTTCTCCCGGACATCCGCCAGCGCCTCGGCCGATTCCGTGCGGATCAGCGCGTCCGCATCGTCCAGCGCCCGCGCGTAGTCCGGCGGCGCGTGATTCGGATAGATCAGGTACAGCCCCAGCGCAAAAATGCCCAGACCCAGCAGCAACGCCGGCACCTGCCAGAGCTGCGCCCACGACACCCGATCGATGTCGAACGCTCCCGCACTCGCATCGGGCGCCGACGCATTCGCCGCCTCGTTGACGTGGTCGTCGACCGCCGGCTCGTTCATGTCTTCGGAATCTTCAGGCACGCGCCGAACATCGGCCGATAACCGCGCCCGCGTTGAATAAAGCGCGGGAATCGGCGTTCAGTGAACGCGGGCTTGGATCCCTTTCACCCGCGAGCCTCGGCCCGCCGCCGCAGTTCTGCCTCCACGAAGCCGTGCAGATCCCCGTCCATCACGCTCTGCGGGTTGCCCTTCTCGTAGCCCGTGCGGTGGTCCTTCACCCGGTTGTCGTAAAACACGTAGCTGCGGATCTGCGAGCCCCAGCCGCGGTCCACCCCCCCGCCGGTCGCGGCGTCGATCTCGGCCTGACGCTTCTGCTCCTCAAGCAGCTCGATCTTGCCCTTCATGATCGACAGCGCCTGCTTGCGGTTCTGCTCGGCCTTGCGCTCGACGCTGCACACCACCGTCAGCGTCGTCTGCGCGTCGTAGTGGTACACCAGCCGGATCGCCGACGCCACCTTGTTGACGTTCTGCCCACCCGGCCCTGACGACCGCGCGAACTGCGTCGTCTCCAGCTTGCTCTCGTCCAGTTCGACCTTGCCGGTGTCGGGAAACTCGGGCGTCGCCTCCACCGTCGCAAACGACGTCTGCCGCTTGCCTTCCGCGTTGAACGGGCTGACCCGCGCCAGCCGGTGCGTGCCCGACTCGGCCGACAGATACCCGTACGCCAGAGGCCCTTCGATGTACAGCGTCACTTCCTTGATCCCCGCTTCCGTGCCGTGCGTCTTGCTGACCTCACTGACGTCCCAGCCCTGGCGCTCGCAGTAATACAGGTACATCCGCATCAGCATCTCGGCCCAGTCGTCGGCCTCGGTCCCGCCGGCCCCGCTCTGGATGCTCAGATAGCAGTTGCGATCGTCGTATTTCCCCGACAACAGCGACGTGACCTCCAGCTTGTCCAACTGCTTACGCATCGGGTCCAGCTGCGCGTCCACCTCACGCTTGCTGTCCGCGTCGCCCGCCTCCTCGGCCATCTCCCACAGCAACGCCGCGTCCTCGATCCGGCTGCGCAACTCGTCCACCGGCTCGATGATCCGCGAAATCCCCTTCATCTTCGTCACGACCTTGTTCGCCGACTCCGGATCGCTCCAGAAGTCCGGCGCGTTCAGCTTCGCCTTGAGCTCGTCGTGCTCGGCCCTGCGCTGGCCGTAACGCAACGCCTTCGCGATCGATTCGATCCGCTCGGTGAGCTCTTCCAAGATGCCGGCAATATTCTCATGCATGCGGGATCAATCCTTGGTTACCTGGGCGATCGCGTCGCAAAGCGTACCGACGTTGCCGGGCGTGATGCCCGCGACGTTGATGCGGCCGTCGCCCACGACGTAAATCCCCAACGCGTCGCGCAAGGCGTTCACCTGCGACTTGCTCAGGCCCGACATCGTGAACATCCCGCTCTGCGTCGTGACAAAGCCGTTGCCGTCCGGTGCCAGCGACACGCCCCGCTGATCGAGACCGGCCTTGAGCGCTCCGCGCATCGCACGGATCCGCTCACGCATCGCGGCCAGCTCGGCCTCCCACTGTTTGCTCAGTTCCGCGTCGTCGAGGATGGTCTGCACCACGGTCAGCCCGTGCGACGGCGGGTTCGAAAAATTCCGGCGGATCGATTGCTTCACCCGCGACAGCACCGCCTCCGCCGCGCCGTCCGAGCCTGCCACCACGGTCAGCGCTCCGACCCGCTCGTTGTACAGCCCGAAGTTCTTGGAATAGCTCGAACAGATCAGCAGCTCGTCGCAACGCTCCGCGAAGGCGATCAGGCCGGCCGCGTCCTGCGTGAGGCCCTGCCCGAAGCCCTGATACGCGAAATCCAGCATCGGCAGAGCGCCCGTGCTCGCCAGCGCCTCAGCGATCTGCGACCACTGCGCCGCCGTCGGGTCCACGCCCGTGGGGTTGTGGCAGCAGCCGTGCAGCAGCACCACGTCGCCGGCGGGGATGCGCTCGAGGTCGGCCAGCACCGCGCCAAAATCCAACGCGAAGCCGGTCGCATCCAACCAGGCATACGACTTGGTCGGCACATCCGCCGCCGCGAAGATCTGCGGGTGGTTCGCCCACGTCGGCGTCGTCAGCCAGACCGTCGCCCCGCCGTGATTCGCCTTGAGATAGTCCGCCGCAACCCGCAGCGCGCCCGTGCCGCCCGGGCTGGCCGCCGTCACCGCCCGGCCCGAATGAGCCAGTGCGTGGTCCGCTCCAAAAAGAAGGCGACGCACCGCCGCGCCATACGCCGCCGGACCCTCGATCGGCAGGTACGACTTGGTCGACTGCGATTCGAGCATCCGATGCTCCGCGGCCTTCACCGATTCCAGCACCGGCGTCCGCCCGGCCGCATCCTTATAAACCCCGACCGCCAGATTGATCTTGCTCGTCCGGGCGTCGGCGCGGTACGCCTCGGAGATGCCCAGAATCGCGTCCGGGGCGGCGGGTTGGACTTGGCTGAACATGGCGGTCGGCCTCAAAACAGGCAAGAGACAGGCAACAGACGGGCAACAGACGGGCAACGCGGGCGAGCCAACGGCGGCTCCGCCCACGCAATGCGGCGATTCCGACACCGTAGCACAGTCCAACTCGCCTCGTCTGCCGCTTGCCTCGGCGAATTGTTGACCGATCTCGCCACACGCCGACCGCCGCTTTCGCTAGGTTGGAGGCGAATCCCCGGAGAACATCGCCATGTCCAATCAACCCAAGCAAGTCCGTCTCGGCGTCGTGGGTGCCGCCGGCTCCATGGCCTCGGGCCACCGGGCGTACTACGACAAAATCCCCGCGCTCAAACTCGCCGGCGTCGCGGACGTTTCTCAGGAACTGCTCGACCCCATCGTCGAAAAGCACGGCGGCAAGGCCTGGCTCGACACCGAAGCGATGATCGCCTCCGGCGAGATCGACGCGGTCTTCATCGCCTGCCCGCATTACGACCACCCGCGCTACAGCGAACTGGCCTTCAAGCACGGCGTCCACGTGCTCACCGAAAAGCCCGTCGCCGTCACCGCCCTGGCCGCCGAAAAAACCAACGTCGCTTACGCGCAAGCACTCAAGAAGCATCCAAACCTCATCTACGCCGCGATGTTCAACCAGCGCACCCAGCCGCGCTGGAAAGAAGTCAAGCGACTCTGCACCGACGGTTCGATCGGCGAGCTCATGCGCGTCTCGTGGACCATCACCAGCTGGTTCCGTACCCAGGCCTACTACAACTCCGGCGGCTGGCGGGCCACCTGGGCGGGGGAAGGCGGCGGCGTGCTGCTCAACCAGTGCCCGCACAACCTCGACCTGCTGTGCTGGTTCGTCGGCAGCCCGACGTCCGTCACCGCGCACGCGTCGCTGGGCAAATACCACGACATCGAAGTCGAGGATGACGTTTCCGCCCTGCTCACCTTCGCCAACGGCGCGACCGGCACCTTCGTCACCAGCACCGGCCAGACGCCCGGCATCAACCGCCTCGAAATCGTCGGCACGCACGGCACGCTCATCGTCGACGACGACAAGCTGATCTACCGCCGGGCGGACGAACCCGTCGACCAATTCACGAAGACCTGCCCCCTCCGGTTCGCGAACGTGCCCAGCACCGAATTCCAGATCACCCCGCCGAAACAAGCCACCTCCGACCACGAACCGATCACGCGCAACTTCATCGAAACCATCGCCAACGGCGGCACCCAGGCCGACCTCATCGCACCCGCCACCGAAGGCATCGCCGGCCTGGAACTGGGCAACGCGATGCTGATGTCCGGCCTGCAGCGCAGGCCCATCGACATCCCCACCGACCGCGCCGCCTACGACGCGATGCTCGAAGACCTCAAAGCCAGGAGCACGTTCCAGAAGAAGGTCGACGCCAACCCCGCCCCGGCCAACCTCGCCGCGAGCGTGTGAACCCGATGAAGCCCGCGTCGCCACGCCTGTGCGAATGGCTCGGCTTGAGTGTCGCGATTTGCCTCGCCTTGCTGGCCCCGACCACGGGCTGCCGCGCGGCGGATCCGACCAAATTCCCCCCGTCCGTCGCCGCGCCGCATCAGCCGACGCACACGATCTACGTCACCGCCAACCACTGGCACGCCGGCCTGATCCTCGCCGACGACGACCTCCCGCCCACGCTGCACGCCGCCCTCCAGCCCTGGCGTGATGAACTCGCCCGGCGCGGCGAAGCCCCCGCCACCCACCACGAGTTCGGCTGGGGCGACGATGCGTACTACAAGGCCCCCGCCGGCACCAAAGACGCCCGCATGACGCTGGCCGCCATGCTCTGGCCGACCCGCTCGGTGAACCACCTCTGGTCGCTCGACGCCCCGCCGCCGGTGTTCTTCACCGACGGGAACGTCGCGCTGTTCCGCATCGAACTCTCGCCCGCCGGATACGCCGCGATGTGCGCTGAATTGCTCGACCACTTCACGGTTCCCGCCGTCGTCGAGCAGCCCGGCGTCTACGGCCCGCGCTCCGCCTTCCTCACCGCCAATCCCAAACGCAAGTACACGATCCTCCACAACTGCAACCACATGACCGCCGACGCCCTCCGAGCCGCCGGCCTGCCGATCCGCCCGATCTACGCGGTCCACTCGGTCAATGTCGAACACCAACTCGACCGGGCCGCCAAGCGGTACGATGCGGTGCGACGGCTGAAAAGCCGAACCACGCACTAACCGCCACGAAACGAAGTGCCTGCCTTCGGGCTTCGCACTTCGGACTTTGGACTTCCCTTATGGCCCTGCTCTCCGTTGCCAACGTCACCTACGCCATCGGCGATCGCGTCCTGCTCGACGGCGTCAACCTCACGCTCGACGCCGGCCAACACGTCGGCCTGGTCGGACGAAACGGCTGCGGCAAGTCCACGCTCCTGAAGATGATCGCCTCCGTCTCGCTCACCCCCGAGCAGATCGAGATTGCCCGGCTCTCGGGCGCCAAACCCGACACCGGGCAGATCCAGCTCGCCCGCGGCTCCACCGCCGGCTACCTCCATCAGGACCACGCCCTGGACCCGACGAAAACGCTCCGCGAAGAGGCCGGCTCCGCCTTCGCCGCGCTCGCCGGCATGCACGCCCAGATGGAAGACCTCTCCCATCAGATGGGCGAACCCGCCGTCTACGAAGACCCCGACGCCCTCGACCGCGTCATGAAGCAGTACGCCGCCCTCGAAGAGCAGATCGCCTCGTCCGGCGGCTACGCCGTCGATCACAAGATCGACGAAACGCTGCACGGCCTGGGCCTCGACGACGCCTTCTTCAACGTCAAGTGTGCCGACCTCTCCGGCGGGCAACGCGGGCGACTCGCCCTTGCCAAGCTCCTCCTTGCCGAGCCCGACATCCTCCTGCTCGACGAGCCGACCAACCACCTCGACATCGCCGGCCGGCAATGGCTCGAAGCCTTCCTCGCCGAGTACCGCGGGGCCGTGCTCATCATCAGCCACGACCGCTGGCTGCTCGATCGCGTGGTCTCGAAGATCTACGAGCTCGAAGACGGCGTCATGGTCGAGTACCCCGGCAACTACGCCAAGTTCCGCGAACTCCGCGCCGAACGCATCGTCGAGCAGCGCCGCGCTTTCGAAAAACAGCAGACCAAAATCAAAAGCGAAAAACAGTTCATCGCCAAGTTCAAGGCCGGACAACGCGCCAAGCAGGCCCGCGGCCGCGAGACCCGCCTCGAACGCTACATCCGCGACCACGCCATCGAGCCCCCGATGGAACTGTCCGCGATGAAGCTGTCGTTCAGCCCCACCAAACGCAGCGGCGACCACGTCATCGTCGCCGAAGAGCTCGCCAAGCAGTACGAGAACAAACCCCTGTTCTCGGGCCTGAACATCGACCTCAAACGCGGGGAACGCGTCGGCATCATCGGCCCCAACGGCGCGGGAAAATCCACCCTCATCCGATGCCTGCTCGGTGAACAGCCGCCCTCGGCCGGGAAAACCAAGCTCGGCGCTCAGGTCGACGTCGGCCACTTCAAGCAGACCCACGAGCACCTGGACCTGTCGCGCACCGTCGTCGAGTACCTCCGCTCGTTCGTGCCGTCCGACACCGAGCAGGAAGCCCGCGACCTCGCCGGCGCGTTCCTCTTTAGGGGCGACGAGCAGGACAAAGCGCTCAACGTGCTGTCCGGTGGCGAACGTGCCCGCGCGGTGTTGGCCGGGCTGATGTGCAAGGGCCACAACCTGCTGGTCCTCGACGAACCGACCAACCACCTGGACATCCCCAGCGCCGAGCGACTCGAAGAGGCCTTGCGTCGCTACACGACCTCGAGCAAGAAGTATTCCACTTCCGCATCCGGGGCCGGGGCCGAGGGCACGCTGATCCTCATCACGCACGACCGCATGCTCTTGGATCAGCTCGTCGATCAGCTCATCGTGTTCGACGGCCACGGCAACGCCGAAGTCTTTATCGGCACCTACAGCGAATGGTTGGCCGAGCAGCAAACCAAAGCAGCACCCGTGGAGGTCAAAGCCACACCCGCAAAACTCCCCCGCGAGCCGCGGACTGCGTCCGCGGCCACCGGCGACGCAGGCGCCGGCTCACGGAAGCCCACGTCCAACGCGCCCCGCAAGAAAACGGCCCACGCGAACGTGCCGCAGAAGAAGCTCGAATCACGCATCGCCGAGATCGAGGAACGACTCACCGAAATCGACTTCTCGATGAATGACCCGGCCGTCTACAGCGACGGCCCGAACATCAAAGCCCTGCAGGAAGAACGCCAGCAACTGCGCGACGAACTCGAGCCACTTGAAACCGAGTGGCTGTCGCGGAGTTGACTCCCAGAGGCGGATACCTCGGACGTCAAAGAACACCACACCGCTCCACCGACGAATCGCCCGAGATGCCGCATCAAGGCGCATCCTCCAAACCAAACTCCCCCTGCTCCGCCAAGACGTTCACGCCCTG
>CAZIXN010000002.1:0-41507 GCA_964543215.1 uncultured Phycisphaera sp. | reverse complement strand
TGGTGTGTTCACGACCCCCTCGAACCCGAAAGCGAAACTCAATCCACCCCGCCACTCCGCGGATCGGCCAACTGCGTCTGCAACCAAAGCTACCCACCGGTCAAGCCCCGCACCCCAAACTTGCGCACGGAACGACCGACACCCCCGTCCAGATCCGCAGCCGCAGGTCAACGGCCTGCGCGGAGCGAGTGTCGCAATCCCAACCACACTGCGACACGCCGAGCACGCGCAGGTCGTTGACCTGCGGCTGCAAGGCAATGCGCCGCGCCGCAAAGGCGCACAAAACGGCGGTTTCTCAAGCCCGGCGGATCACCAGCGTGTCGTTCTGGCCGCCGAAGCCGAAGCTGTTGGACAGAACGGTGTTGACCGTGGTGTGGCGGGCGGTGTTGGGGACGTAGTCGAGGTCGAGCTCGGGGGCGGGCTTGTGCAGGTTGGCGGTGGGGGGGATCGCGCCGCGTTGGATGGCCAGGACGGCGGTGATGGCCTGGACGGCGCCGGCGGCGGCGATGAGGTGGCCGAGCATGGACTTGATGGAGGACACGGGCGGGACGGTGGCGGGGTCGTCTGCTTGTTGAAACACGGATTTGATCGCGCGGGTTTCGATCTTGTCGTTCTCTTGCGTGCCCGTGCCGTGCGCGGCGATCCAGTCGACCTCCGACGGTTGGATGTTGGCTTCGTCGAGGGCTTGGCGCATGGCCAGCGCGGCACCGCGGCCTTCGGGATGAATATCCGTAATTCGGTAGGCGTCCGCCGTCGAACCGTAGCCGGCGACCTCGGCGAGGATGTTGGCCCCGCGTGCCTGGGCGTGTTGTTGGGTTTCGAGGACCAGGATGCCGGCGCCTTCGCCCATGACGAATCCGTCGCGGTCGGCGGAGAAGGGTCGTGACGCGGTGGTCGGTTCGTCGTTGCGGTTGGAGAGCGCCGTGAGTCGGTTGAAGCCGGTCATGCCCAGCGGGTGGATCATGGTGTGGCAGCCGCCGGTGAGCATGACATCCGCGTCGCCGCGGCGCAAGGTCTCGGCGGCTTCACCGATGGCTTGCGTCGAGGCGGCGCAAGCCGTCAGACAGTTGCTGGCCGGGCCGCGCGCGTCGAACTCGAGCGCCAGATGCGACAGCGGCATGTTGGGTTCCTGCTCCGCTTCGCGCCGCGCGTCGAAGGCTTGTTTGGCGGCGGCGGCCCACTTTTTGCCGTTGACGGTCTGTGCTTGGGCGTCCCAGCCCGCGAGGTTGGTGGCGACGTAGGGCTCGAAGTCGATCGTGCCTTCGCCGGCCCCGAGGTAGATGCCCAGCCGATCGCGGTCGAGCCCCCCGGAGGTGGCAAACGCTTCGAGCCCGGCTTGTCGCCACGCCTGCACGGCGGCCCCGAGCGCGAATGCGGTGTTGAGGCCGACGTGTTCGTGCAGCTCGGGATGGCGGACGAAGGTGCGGTGGTCGTAGTTTTTGACCTGCGCGGAGAAGGTGGTGGGGAAGGTCGAGGCGTCGAAGCGCGACGTGGCGGAGACGCCGGATGTGCCTTGGAGCAAGGCGTTCCAGACGGTGTCGAGGTCGTGGCCGAGCGGCGTGACCCAGCCCAGGCCGGTGATGACGATGCGGGGGGAGGATTGAGTCTTGAGGGTTGAGTCTTGAGGAAGCATGGAATTACGCTTGTTTGAGAGAGCGGTGCAGGCCGGTGATGACGCGCATCGTTTCGATTCCAAGGTCGGTCAACTGCCGAGCGTCGTCGGCACCGATATAGCCTAGACGTTCGGCGAGGGAAATCAGGTAAGCGGCTTCCCGGGCGGAACCCAGTGCGATGGTCAGGAAGTGGCAGAAGTCTCTGGTGGTTTCACGTCCGCAGCCTTCGACGATGTTGGTTGGAACCGAGACGGCGGCTCGGCGGATCTGGCTGGTCAGTCCGAATCGCTCTTCGGTCGGGAGTCGCGACGTGACGCGATACGCCTCGATGGCGAACTGGTCGGCAAGTTCGAACGCCCGCAGTTTGCGATGATCTCGGCTCAAGTCTCAACCCTCAAGTCTCAACCCTCAAGACTCAACCCTCAAGACTCAACTCTGCCCAGCACGCAGGCGGTGTTCTGTCCGCCGACGCTGGTGGCGACGACGAGGATGCGCTTGAGCGTTCCGTCCAGTTTCTTGCAGGAGAAGCCGGGCATCGGGACGCCGCGGTTGAGGATGGGGACGATCCGGCCGTGGTGCAGCATGAGCGCGGCGACGGCGAGTTCGTAGCCGCCCGCGCCGGCGTGCAGGTTGCCGACGCTGGACTTGAGCGACACGACGGGCACAGCGTTGAGTCGTTCGCCGAAGATGGCGCGGAGCGCTTCGGCTTCGGGGGCGTCCCAGTCGGCATGGCCCAGACCGAAGGGCACGATGGCGTCGACGTCGTCGGGCGCACACGCCGCGTCGCGCAGCGCGATGCGGATGGCCGAGGCGATGCCGGCGCCTTGCGGGTCGGGCGTGGCGTTGTGCGTTTCGCGGTGGACGGTCTGCGTGGATGCGAAGCCGAGGAGCCGGGCGTAGGCCTGCTTCGTGCCGTCGCGATTGGCGAACGTGTCGGCGGCTTCGAGCACGACGATGCCGCCGCCTTCGCCGACGGCGCCGCCGTTCTGGTTCTGATCGAAGGGTCGGACGCAGCCGCCGGCGTTTTTCACGGCGTGGTCGCCGACGAGTCGCCCGGTGAGGACTTGCCGGTAATACGCCATCGGGTTCATGGGGCTGACCGCGCCGCCGGCGAGGCAGACGTCGGCGTCTCCGCGCTGAATCACCCGCAGGCTCTCGCCGATGCTCAGGCCCCCCGACGCCTCGCCGCAGGTGATCGTGTTGCTCGGGCCCTGCGCATCGTGCACGATCGTCACGTGGCAGGCCAGCATGTTCGGCAGATACTTCAGCAGCCACAGCGGCGTGAGCTGCTGCATGCCTTCCCGCCCCCAGTGCTGCAAATCGAAATTGCCTTTCGCATCGGTGGAGGTGGCGAGCGCGGCGGTGAGTTCATCGGTATCCGCGGCGATCAACCCGGCCCCGATGTGGCAACCCAGGCGCTCGGCGGCGTAGGTGCGTTGGGCTTCGGGTTCGGTGCCGGGCGTGACCAATCCGGCGTCGCGCACGGCCAGATCCGCGGCGGCCACGGCCAACTCGATGTCGCGGGCCATCACCTTGGTCGCCTTGCGGTAGCTCTTGGGCACGAAGTCGCGGACGCTGAATTCGGGGACTTCGCCGGCGATCGGCGCGCCCATGCCGGTGGCGTCGAACGACGTGATCACCGCCAGGCCGCACCGCCCGGCGCAGAGCGCTTCCCAGTTGTCGTCCTTGCCCAGACCGAGCGCCGACACCGGCCCGAGCCCCGTGATGAGAACGTCCCTGCTCATGAGCGGCCCAGTGTAGCCGCCGCTGGGTCGCTGGATTTCTCGCGGTGAAGCGAGCGGCAAGCGTGGATTTCCGAGCGTGCTCGTATACTCGCCAAGTCTTTCCGCTCCAATCTTCAGATCGCTGCTTTCATTTCTTCTTAGGAGTCCGCCATGACCGCTGCCCCGTCCGCTGCGCTGCCCGCCAACCTCAAGAGCGCCAAGATCGCCGGCTTTCTAAAGAAGCCCAAGCAGTTGCTCATCAACAATCAGTGGGTGGATGGCGATTCGGGCGAGACATTCGCGGTCTATGACCCGGCCCGGGGCGTGGAGATCGCGCGGTGCGCAGCGGGCAACGCCAGGGATGTCGATCGCGCCGTGGCCGCGGCGCGGAAGGCATTCGACGACGGGCCATGGACGAAGATGACCGCCAGCGAGCGAGGCCGGCTGATCTGGAAGCTCGGGGACCTGCTGGAGCAGCACCTCGAAGAGTTTGCGCAGCTCGAGACGATCGACAACGGCAAGCCGTTTGGGGTCGCCAAGGCGGCGGACGTGCCGCTGGCGGTCGACATGTTCCGCTACATGGCCGGTTGGGTGACGAAGATCGAAGGCACGACGATCCCGATCACCGTGCCTTACACGCCCGGCGCGATGTATCACGCGTACACGCGGCGGGAGCCGGTGGGCGTGGCGGCGCAGATCGTGCCGTGGAACTTCCCGCTGCTGATGACGGCGTGGAAGCTTGCGCCCGCGCTGGCGGCGGGCTGCACGATCGTGCTCAAGCCGGCGGAACAGACGCCGCTGTCGGCGCTGCGCCTGGGCGAGCTCATCGTCGAGGCCGGCTTCCCCGAAGGTGTGGTCAACATCATCACCGGGTATGGCGAAGACGCGGGCGCTCCGCTTGCGGCCCACCCCAAGGTGGACAAGGTCGCGTTCACCGGCAGCACCGAAGTCGGCAAGCTGATCGTCAAGGCCGCCACGGGTAATCTCAAGAAGGTCACGCTCGAACTGGGCGGCAAGAGTCCGAACATCATCCTTCCCGACGCCGACCTGGACACCGCGATCCCCGGGGCCGCCAACGCGATCTTCTTCAACCACGGCCAATGCTGCTGCGCCGGTAGCCGACTG
This sequence comes from uncultured Phycisphaera sp., assembly GCA_964543215.1. Taxonomy (GTDB): domain Bacteria; phylum Planctomycetota; class Phycisphaerae; order Phycisphaerales; family Phycisphaeraceae; genus CAZIXN01. The sequence goes on along the minus strand of CAZIXN010000002.1, from coordinate 37,045 downwards.
TTTGCACACGCGAGCATCTACGACAAGGTCGTCGAAGGCGTGGCGAAGCACGCGAAGAGCCTGAAGCTTGGCAGCGGCTTCGACGCGGACACGGACATGGGTCCGCTGGTGAGCAAGGAGCAGCAGGACCGCGTGGCGGGGTATCTCTCGGCCGGACGCAGCGAAGGCGCGACGATGGCCTGCGGCGGCGACGTGCTCGACCGCGAGGGTTACTTCGTGCAGCCCACCGTGCTCACCGACACCACCGACGACATGAAGGTCGTCCGCGAAGAGATCTTCGGCCCGGTCGTCGTGGCCACGCCGTTCAAGAACGAGGACGACCTGCTCCGCCGGGCGAACGACACGGACTACGGCCTGGCCGCGGGCATCTGGACCTCGAACGTGAGCAAGGCCCACCGCTATGCCGCCGCGCTCAAGGCCGGCACGGTCTGGATCAACTGTTACAACATCTTCGACGCGGCGCTGCCGTTCGGCGGCTACAAGCAGTCCGGATGGGGCCGGGAGATGGGCGAGGCCGCGCTGAACAACTACCTGGAAACCAAGAGCGTGGTGGCGTCTCTGTAACGACTTGGTATTGCGTCGCAGGCCTACGCTGCGGGCGTGACGCACGCCGCAAACTTGCACGCTCCCTCGGCCGGTCGGCCCTTTGCTGGGCACGCCTCGGCGACGTCGCGTCGGCCGGTGATGGCGATGCGTTGGAGCGAGTTGCTCTTTGCGCATTGGCCGGTGGACGCGGAGGCGTTGCGGCCCACGTTGCCGGCGTCGCTTCGCCCGCACCTGGATTTGTTTGGAGGGCAGGCGTGGTTGGGCGTGGTGCCGTTCATGATGTCGCGGGTGCGTGGCGTGGTCGGGCCGGTGACGTTGCCGGCGGTGCCGGGGCTGTCGCGGTTTCCGGAGTTGAATCTACGGACGTATGTGAACGTCAACGGCGTGCCGGGCGTGTGGTTCTTTTCGTTGGATGCGCAGCACCGGATCGCGGTGCGTGCGGCGCGGTGGACGTTCGGCCTGCCGTACTTCGACGCCGACATGTCGTGCGCTGTTCACGGCGACGGCGGCGTGGCGTATCGCAGTCGGCGGACGCACCGCGGCGCGGCGGCGGCGGTGTTCCAAGCGACGTACCGCGGGGTCGGTGAAGCGTTCGAAACCCGGCCGGGCACGCTGGAGGATTTTCTGACCGCCCGGTATTGCCTGTTCAGCGAGAAGCGCGGCCGGCTGATGCGCGGCGACATCTGGCACGCGCCGTGGCGGCTGCGGAGCGCGATGTGTGAGATGGACCGCTGCGACATGACGCGGCGGATCGGTGTGGATCTTCCCGCGGCGTTGCCGCATCTGTTGTTCGCCGAGCCGCTGGACGTTCGGGCGTGGTGGCCCGGGCCGGTGGCCGATGCGGAAGGCACGGATTCCGTACGATCTTCCGATGGCCCATGACCTTGGCAAAGCGCTGCTGACGAAGATCGAAAACCGCACCGCGCGCGTCGGCGTGCTGGCCTTGGGTTACGTGGGGCTGCCGCTCATCCGGACGTTCTGGGACGCGGGGTTTTCGGTGCTGGGGTTTGATGTGGACCCGCGGAAGATCGAGCTGCTGAAAAGGGGGGAGAGTTATCTCACGCACTTCGGGCCGGACTTTGTGTCGGACATGAGTGCCCCCGGAAGTGTGGAGGCGGGCAGGTTTGACGTGACGACGGACCTGTCGCGGCTGGGCGAGGCGGATGCGGTGCTGGTGTGCGTGCCCACGCCGTTGGGCTCGCATCAGGAGCCGGACCTGTCGTACATCGAGCGGGCGGCGGAGGACATCGCAGCGACGCTGCGGGATGGCCAGCTTGTGGTCCTGGAGAGTACGACGTATCCGGGCACGACGCGGAAGGTGATGAAGCCGATTCTGGATGCGGCGGCGGCGGCGCGGGGCGTGTCGTATCACCTGGCCTATTCGCCGGAGCGCGAAGACCCCGGGAGAAAGGATCACAACACGCGCACGATCCCGAAGCTGGTGGGCGGGATCACCCCGGAAGACGGGGAGCTGGCGGTCGCGCTGTACCGGGCGGCGCTGGATGAGGTGGTGCCGGTGCGCAGTGCCGAGGTGGCGGAAGCCGCAAAGATTCTGGAGAACGTGTACCGGGCGGTGAACATCGCGCTGGTGAACGAGCTGAAGGTGATTCTCACGGCGATGGACGTGGACGTGTGGGAGGTGGTGGAGGCGGCGAGCACGAAACCCTTTGGTTTTCAGGCGTTTTATCCCGGGCCGGGGCTGGGCGGGCACTGCATCCCCATCGATCCGTTTTATCTGACGTGGGCGGCGAAGGAGGTGGGGCACAGCACGGAGTTCATCGCGTTGGCCGGCCGGGTGAATCACGCGATGCCGGGGTTCGTGATCGAGCGCACGATGCTGGCGCTCAACGATGCGGGCAAGGCGGTGCGGGGGAGCAAGGTGTTGGTGCTGGGGCTGGCGTACAAGCCGGACGTGGATGATGTGCGTGAGAGCCCGAGCTTCGAATTGATCGATCGGCTGCGGAAGCTTGGCGCGGACGTGAGCTACCACGACCCGCACGTCCCGGCGACCCACCCGATGCGGCATTACCCGGCGTTGCCCGCGATGCGGAGCGTGACGCTGGACGAGGCGGCGGTGCGCGAGGCGGACTGCGTGCTGATCGCGACGCACCACAAGGCGTACGACTGGGCGTGGCTGGGCAAGCACGCGCGGCTGATCGTGGACACGCGCGGGGTGATGCGCGGGGTGATGCGTGGGGTGAGCGGGGAGGCGACGGTGGTGAGCGCGTGATGCGAGGTCGGACGGGTCGCTTAAACGACCCGTCCGCGGCGCATGATGACCGTGGCGTCGTGGCCGTCGCGGAAGTAGTCCTGACGGAACGTGACGTAGGGCGTCTGGTGGAAGGCCCAGGCGAGCAGGCGCATCGTCGGCAGGCGTCGGGCGGGGTATTGCTGGGGCGTGGCGTTGGGGCCGCAGGTATCGGCGAGGAAATTGAAGACGAGGGCTTCCCGGCAGCCGGCCCACGACGCGTCGAGCACGCGCAGGGCGGTGTCGTCGTCCATGGTGTTGAGCGTGCCGGAGATCAGGGTGATGTCGGGCTTGGATTCGGCGAGCAGTTCGGGGTGATTCACGAAGTCGCCGGCGGCGAAGGAGGCGCGTTCGAGTCCGCGGGACTTGGCGAACGTGACGACGTCGGGGAGGCCGTCGACGCCGTGGTAGTGGGCGTAGTCGTGGCCGTGTTGCAGGAGCCATTGGGCGAGGTCGCCGCGGCTGCACCCGGCGTCGAGGAGTCGTTTGTTCCGCAGGTCGATGGCCTCGGCGAAGATTTTGAAGCGGAGCGTCTGGGTTTCGGGCCGGGCCCACATGGTGACGTCGAAGTCCGAGCCGTGGCGGGTTTGTGCGTCGCGGTAGGGCTCTAGGTAGGCGTCGCGCATGGCTCAGCCCTTCTCGGCTTCGAGGACGCGTCGCTTTCGCCTCATGAGTCGTCGGGCGAGTTCGCGCATGTCGGCGGTGGTGTCGGTTTCGTCGACGATCTCGACGCCCAGCAGGGTCTCGATGCAGTCTTCGAGGGTGATGAGCCCGGCGGTGCCGCCGAACTCGTCGACGACGAGCATGGCGTGTCGCTGTTCGCGGATGAACCGGTCCATGACCTGATCGAGCCGCGCGGCGTCGGGGACGACGTTGATGTCGCGCATCAGTTGTTTCAACGTTTTGTCGGTGTCGCCGTCGGCGTAGGCGTGGAGGATGGCGTGTCGGGTGACCTTGCCGGTGACGTGGTCGAGATCGCCGTCGTAGATGGGGATGCGGGAGAAACGGAGTCGGCCGTAGTCTTCGACGACCTGCTGGACGGTGGTGTCCTGCGGGAGGGCGAAGATGACCGGGCGAGGCGTCATGACGTCTTTGACGGGGACCTGAGTCATGCTCAGCAGGTTGCGGATGACGCGGAGCTCTTCGTTGTCGAGTGCGCCGTCGGTGAGGCCGATGTCGGCCATGGAGGCGATTTCTTCGCGTGAGACGGGCGCGTGGTGTCCGCCGCCGAACCACTTGGACATGACGTTGAGGGGCACAAGGATCGGCCAGAGGGCGAACATCATGATTTCCAGCGCGATGCCGGTGAAGGACGCGAGGGGCCTTGCGTAGGCGGCGCCGATGGATTTGGGGATGATTTCGGAGAGGACGAGGATGAGCAGGGTGAGCACGGCCATGCCGATGGCGTTGGCGGTGCTGCCGAACATGATCTGGACCTGCGCTCCCACGCCGGCGGCGCCGACGGTGTGGGCGATGGTGTTGAGGGTGAGGATGGCGGCGAGGGCGCGGTCGAGGTTGTTCTTGATGCGGTCGAGTCGGACGCCGGCCTTGGAGCCGGTGCTTTTGAGCGAGGCAATGTAGCTGCGTGGAAGCGACAGCAGGCCGGCCTCGAGCATGGAGCACAGGAACGACACGCCGATGGCGACCGTGAAGAACACGATGAGCATCGTGCCGTTGGTGGCGTTCCACCCGATGGCGGGCAGGTCGGAGGCGGCGGGGGCGGCGGCGGCGAGGAGGGGGGCTGCGGGAATCACGGGCGGGTTAAGGGCAGGCGGGAGAAACCAAGGAGGTCGAAGTGGCGGTCGTACGTGAAGGCCTCGTTGAGGTCCAGCCTTCGCATGACGGCGAAGCTCACCGCATCGACAAAGCCTAGCTGTGGGTCCGCGAAGTTTTCGATGAGTCGGAGGGCTTCGAGTTCGTCGTGGCGGTTGTGGCGGATGATGTCGATGGCCGGAGATTCGCAGATGATTCGGAGTCTTTGTGCGATGGAGCCGCCATCGACGCCGAGACGATGCAGATGGGTCGCCAGTTCGGCGACGACCAGTGAGGTGGTGACAAGTGATCGGCTTCGGAGGTAGAGCCAGAGACGCATCGCCGAGTCGTGGTGCTCGTCTCGGGGATTGAACCTGGCCAACCACGCTCCGGTATCGACGAAGGCACCGTTCAAAGCGAGTCGCCGCCCAGGTCGTCGTGGTTGGTGGAGAGGTCCGATCGCCCGGAATCGAATGTGAAGTCGTCGGTGAACAGCGGATCATCCGCGGCTCTGATCCAACACGCGATTGCTTCGAGCATGAGTTCGTCGACGGATCGCCCGCTGCGATCGGCTTCGACGCGAAGCCGTTGGGTGACCTCGTCTGGAATATCGACGGTGTGTCGGGCCATGCCTGGATTCTACCCCAGCCGGTCCATCGCCAGGCCGTGGGCTTCGTCGTAGCGTCGGCCGAGGTTGTTCCAGTCGAAGTGCTGGGCGAAGTCTTCGACGGCGTTGCGGAGGTTGATGCGGTCGCGTCGGGAGGTCTGGCAGAACTCCAGGAGGTAATGCGTGAGTGCTTCGGCGGAATCGTTGGGGTGGTGGCCGCGTCTTGGGTTGATGTGCAGGCCCGGGCCGGCGGCGCCGAGCTGGAGGTGCTGGACGTAGCTGCCGAAGCCCGAGAGGTCGGAGGTGACGGCGGGGACGCCCGAGGCGATGCATTCGAGCGGGGTGTATCCCCACGGTTCGTAGTAGCTGGGGAAGACGCCCAGGTGGCAGCCGCGGACGAACTGGTCGTAGTCCAGGCCGAACAGCGGGTTGGTGGCGGTGACGAAGTCGGGGTGGAAGACGACTTTGACCTTGTCGTCCTGAGCGTTGAAGAGTCCGCAGCCGCGGAGCTGGTTGAGGACGGGGTCCTTGGCGTCGTCTTCGAGGTCGTGGGTGACGATGGGCGGCAGGCCGGGGCGTTTCCACGCCTGCTGGTTGCGGCGGAGGCGGAGCCGCCAGTAGTCGTCGACGAGGAGGTTGAGGTCGGGGATGCGGCCGGCGGTGGCTTCGAAGAAGAGTTTTTCGCCGATCTGTTCCTGGTACTTGCCGATGATTTTTCGGAAGTCCTGGAGGGCGGCGGCGTTGTGCATCTGCTCGATGTTGATCGCGCGGTGGGGGGCTTTGGTGATGATCAGGAAGATCAGCGTGACGGGCGCTTGCGCGGCCTTGAGCCGGTGGTTGAGACGGGCGAGGGCTTCGATGGTGAGGTCCATGCCCTTGTTGCGGTATTCGTACCGGCCGGCGGTGAAGGCGTAGAGGGTCTGGTCCAGGTCGAAGGTGTAGTGGGGGAAGAAGTGCCCGATGGTGAATTCGTGCAAGCGCTGCTTGTACTGGTCGTGGAGGTGCTGGAACTCGTGGACGGCGGCGAAGCGTTCGATGTTGATGCCGTTGGGCAGGACGACGTCGCACTTTCGGCCGAGGATGTGTTCGCACTCGTAGGCGGTGACGTCCGAGACGGTGGAGAAGACGTGGCTTCCGTGGGCGGCGGCGCGTTCGAGGCCGTGCTGGGCTTCGACGTTGTAGTGCTTGGCTTCCTGGGCGGTGTTGAAGAACGGGAGGTGGTCGTAGTAGACCGGGTTATGCGTGGCGAGGTACCGGCCCAGCAGCGTGGCGTGGGTGGTGAACACCAGCGAGCCGGGCCAGTTTTCCTTGCGGAGCATGGGGATGCATCCGCCGGCCATCCATTCGTGGACGTGGGCGATGATCTTGCGTCGGTGGCCTTCCTGTTCGCCGAGCACGGTGAGCAGGACGCGGATGGACTCGGAGAAGGCGATGACGTCGTCGACGAGCGGGTCGTGGTTGGGGCTGGGGATGTGGTGGTCGGCCCAGAGTCGGTACTTGATGTCGTCGAGGTAGCGCTTGGTGTCGGGCAGGTGGAGCAGGACGATGTGGGGTCGTCCGGTGACGAGCCATCGTCCGTATTCCGCGCCGATGCCGATTTCGCGCATGCGTTGGACGGCCTTGCCCATGGGGCCTACGAGCGGCGCGGGTTCGAACTCGACCTGCGCGCTGCGGTGCTGGTACGGGCCGACCAGGCAGTAGCGGGAGTTGCCCCATCGGCGGAGCATGGTGGGGATTTTGGAGCGCAGGACGGTGTAGATGCCGCCGACCTGGTTGCAGGCTTCCCAGGCGATTTCCAGCAGGAGCGGGTCGGCGCGGCGGCGGTTGGCCAGCGCGGCGATGCGGGGGTTGGTGGAGGTCTGCGGCTCGCCGGAGATGTCGTAGATGCCGTCGTCGTCGTTGACTTCGGGCGTGGGGTCCGGTGCGGTCGTGGGGTCGGTCGTCACCGGGGGTCCTCCAAAAAACAGACGGGGTGGACGGAAGGGGAAAAAAGATGCGTGGCGCACTAGCATCGGCCACGCCGTGCCTGCGCCGCCAGCGATTGCGTGGGTGGGCAGCGCACCGGTTCGGCGCGGTTCTCGGACTGTAGGACGGGCGGGAGGATCGATGCACGACGACCACGACCATCACCACGACCACGAGCACGACGAAAGCCCGGCGGTGCAGGCCGAGGCGCGCGAACATCTGCGGGCGCGGTCGGCGGAGGCGTGGGCGGCGGCGCTGATGGAGGGGGATCTTGAGGCGGTGCGCGGGTTTCTGGACGATCGGCCGGGGCGGGCGAATCAGTTTCTGTCGCAGGACCGGCCGTGGGGGCTGGAGATGTGGATGCCGCTGCATTTCGTGGCGTCGGGCGGGTCGCCGGGGCATGCGGCGGTGGTGTCGGAGTTGCTGGGGCGCGGGATTCGGCCGGAGTGTCGCACGCGGTTCGCCACGCCGATGCACGCGCGGCGGACGCCGCTGCACTTTGCCGCCGAGAGTGGGCACCTCGCCGTGATCGAACTGCTGTTGGCGGCGGGCGCGGATGCGGACGTGCTGGACGCGCGCAACGATCGGCCGGTGCACCTGGCCGCGCGGCACGGCCACGCGGCGGCGGTGCGGCGACTGGTTGAAGCGGGGGCGGATGTGGAAGCCAGGAACGCCAACGCACGGACGGCGCTGCACGAGGCGATCCGGTCGGCGGACGGCGTGAGCGATGCGGACGCGAACGCGGCGGCGCTGGTGTTGCTGGAACTCGGCGCCGACCCGACGGCGGACTGCCCCAAGGAACCGGCGCTGCGGACGCCGGCGCTGCGGTGTACGGCGATGGGGGCGCGGCGGGGGGCGGTGCTTGCGGCGTTGACGGCCCCCCACGCTTAGCGTCGCGGCTACAGTGGGATCGATGAACCTTGAGCGCGCGATCACGATTGCGGTGACGGCCCACGAAGGCCAGACGCAGCGCAACGGCGACCCGTACATCCTGCACCCCATGCGGGTGATGCTCTCGCTGTCGCAAGGCCCCGGTGCCCCGGCGGGCGACGAGCTGGAGAAGCTGCGGATCGTCGCCATTCTGCACGATGTGGTGGAAGACACGTCGTGGACGTTCGAGCAGTTGCGCGAGGAAGGTTTTGCGGAGGATGTGCTGACGGCCATTGCCAGCGTCACCAAGCGCGACGGCGAGGACTACGCCGATTTCGTGGAGCGCAGCGCGGCCGATCCGCTGGGTAGGCAGGTGAAGCTCGCGGATCTGGAAGACAATCTGGATGTTCGCCGACTGCCGACGTGGAAGGACAAGGACGGCCAGCGCGTCGAGAAATACCTCAAGGCTTGGCGTCGGTTGAAGGGGCTGGGGGGACAATGAGCCGGCCACCCTGCGCAACGTAGCCCGGCAGCCCGCGTTCGTCCCAAATCGCCTGCCAGCCGTGATGCCGGAGGATCGCATAGAGCACGGCCGATCCGTTGCCTCGGTCGTCGGTGACGATGATCGATTGCAGAAACTTCGCCTGCATACGCAGATCGTCGGCGAATGGGTGACCCTCTGCTTCACGCAGGAGCATCAGAGGTCTTGTCTGTGGGTGTGGCTGCCGCGCTTCCAATCCGTGACGCACGGCCGTGAGAATCCGCGCTTCCGCATCGGGCACGATCGTCGGCCGGTTGATGTCGGGAACCAGGTCGCGCCAGGGCAGGTTCACGGACAGCGGCACATGGCCGCGCTGCTCGGTGTCCGGGAGCCGCTTGTCGCCGGCGAACGCATCGGGGCTGCGTGCGTCGAGCACCACGGGCGTAAGCGGGACACGGGCAACGGGCTCGATGATTTGCGCGGTCCGTTCGCGTTCCGCGTCGCGTTGTCTTTGGTCGTAAAGGTTGAAGAGGTGTAGCGCGAGCCCTTCCCGCAGCACGCGGTGGCTTGTGTATCGCGGGGGTTGGACGACCACCGGCTCGCGCTGTGTTGCGTCGGTGGTCGTCGCCCGGCCCTGCGCGACCCACTCGCGGAGGTGGCCGTCGAGCAGGCGGGTGTGTTCGTCGAGGCCCAGCAGGGTCAGGCCGAGGTAGACGCGGGCCGGAAAGATGCCGGCCGCGTCGCCGTAGAGCAGCAGGTCCATGTCCGGTCCCAGGCCGTGCGACCTCAGCCAGGCGGCGAAGTCTTTGGCGGTGGGCAGGAGCGTGTCGTGGCCGTCGCGGGTGGCGTACATGTCGCGGCCTTCGACATAGACGGCACCGGGTAGGTGGCCGCGGTCGTAGCCGCCCCGGCCGTGCCCGACGTGGACGATCACCAGCGGGCGCACGCCGGCGTGCCAGGTGCCTTCGGCGCGGGCTTCGTCGGAGTGGGCGGGTTGGTTGATGCGTTGCGCTTCGGCGGCGATGCGCTGGGCGAGCTGGTTGGGTGAGACGAAGACCTCAGCACCGGCCGGCCCGAGCGTGAGCAGGAGCAGGCAAAAAACAACCCCGCGGATGAGCGCGGGGTTGTGAAGGGTGGTGGGGTTGGGGTCGCGGGCCATCCGGCGAGTTTACGCCGAGCGGCGACGCAGCATGACCAGGCCACCCAGGCCCATGAGGGCGGCGGTGCCGGGTTCGGGGATGGCGTAGAAGCCGACGATCTGGCCACCGGCGGCGCTGGTCTGGGTCCAGGCGAGCTGGCCGTTCCACAGGGCGAAGTCCTGAGCGCCGTCGCTGGCCGCCGGGCCGGCGGTGAGCTGGAGTTCGTCGAGGACGGTGGTGACGGCGTTGCTGGAGAGGTCGACGGCCAGGAAGGCGTCGTTGGTGCCGCCGTCGCGGAGATAGATGGTGTCGTTGAGGACGGTGAAGGCGGTGGCGCTGACGGTAGGGGTGTTACCCACGCCGACGAGCTGGTCTTGGGTGAGCAGCGTGCCGCCGGTGTTGGTGCTGGGATTGTAGAAGAAGATTCCTCTGTCGACCGTGCCGCTCTGGCCGAAGTAGTACACGCCGGAACTGCTGATGCCCAGGCCGGCGGGGGTATCGTCGCCGGTGAAGGTGGTCAGTTGCGTGTCGGTGAGAACGGTGGTGAAGCCGTTGAGGAAGCCGGTGGTCTTATCGAGCGTGTCCTTGCCGCCTTCGTAGTAGACCAGGTCGCCGTCGATGTCGACGGAGCCGAACTGCGAGAAGGGGTTGACGGTGGGGTTGGCGACGGCGAGGTCGACGAGTTGCAGGATCGCGCCGTTGGCTTTGCTGATGGTCCAGATGGCGTCGTTGGTGATATCGCTGATGTAGAGGGAGTTGCCGTTGTCGAAGATGCTGCCGGCGATGTTGGTGACGGGCGAGCCCTTGGCGGCGGAGAACGCGGCGAGGTCGGTGAGCTGGATGACGTTGTTCGCGCCGCCGATGTCGTCGATGCGGACGACCTGGGCGGAGCCGCCGCCCGAGCTGTTCATGATGGCGTAGCCCTGGTTGCCGTCGATGGTGCCCGAGACGAGGCCGCCGCCGCCGGTGGACTTCAGGGCGGGCAGGCCGATGAGTTGGATGTAGTTGGCCGAGGCGGAGCCCGCCGCGAGGGACAGGGCGGCCGAGGCGGCCGAAGCAATGAGAGCGGTACGAGTGGAAACCATCTTTTCTCTTCCTTCCGTGATGATGAAGCCCGAAATACAAGCGACGATGGCCAACGCCATCTGCAGAGTCGTGCCAAAATTACCCCACGCTGCGGGGGCGCGTCAAGCCAAAAGCGGCAAATGCGGCAAGAAAAATACCGACCGCGGGCTCGGGCACCGAAAATTGACCGAACGCCGGGGCGTTGCTGCTGCCCCAGTTGTTCAGGACGCGGTCGAGTTCTTCCTGATCCACGTTGGCGGTGGCGAAGCCATCGGCGTTGGCGACGAAGCCGGCGGTGCGGGGTCCGCCCCAGTTGTTGAGCACGAGGTCCAGGTCGCCCTGTTCGACGGAGCCGGAGTCGTTGTAGTCCCCGGCGAGGGCGGCGGCGAGTTGAAGGGTGAGGGTGTAGAGGTCGTCGCCGATGGGGGTGCCGGTGGGGTCGGTGTTGTCGCGTCCCAGGAAGTTGAAGATGACTTTTTCCCCGCCGGCGTCGGCGATGCGATCGCTCATGGAGAAGCTGAACGAGAAGCTGGCGAGCGATCCGCCCTGTTGGATCGCCAGGCCGGGGGCGGCGATCGCCTGGTCGTTGAAGAACAGGGTGTCGCCGTGGAGGAACGCGAAGTCGCCGTCGTCGTTGAGAGCGAAGCGTTCGAAGTTCTGGTCCAGCGAGATGCCGTCAACGACGTCGCCGAGGGTGTAGGCCAGTCCGCCGTCACGGATGACGACTTGAGTGGCGAAGGGGTCGGTGCTGCTGTTGGCGTTGGGGTCGCCGATGGTGAGCAGGGTGGCCCACGAGCCGGCGGCGTTGATGACGTTGTTGCCGATGCCCTCGATGACGGCGACCGCGCCGTCGCCCCCGAAGGCGGTGGGGACGAGGACATCGGTCTGGATCAGCGTGCCGTCGCCGAGTCGGGCGGCGACATTGTTGACCACGAGTTGGTTGGTGAAGTGGGCTCCCGAGCCGATGGTGCTCAGGCCGAAGGCCGCGATGTCGTTGATATCCAGCACGGCGATGGATTGGTCGCCGGTGGCGGTGCGGGCGACGTCGAAACTGCCCAGCGACGCGACGTCGATGCGAGAGGAACTTCCGGCAGGCTGGATGGCGTTCCAGAGGACGGTTTGGTCGGGGTCGGGCCCGAAGTCGATCGTGTCGCCGGTTTTAAGGACGGGCGTGGCGGTGCCGGCGGTGGGGTTCCAGCGGAGCAGCGCCTGGTCGTAGCGGATGCCGGATTGCCCGTCGCGGCTGGTGCCCGGGGCATTGAGCGTGGCGGTGAACGTGGTTGCGTAAGTGGCTCTGATGTAAACACTTCCGTCGTCAGCGAGGTCGATCAGGTCCAGCGAGCGGAACTGCGTGGCCCCCGGCAGGCCGTAGCCGGCGGGCACGGATTCGATCTCGGCTCCAAAGAACAGGTCGGTGCCGGTGCTGCTGCGGAAGAACACGCCGTCGTCCGGGCCGCCCGAGTTGAGGTCCTCATCGTTGGGCGAGGCGCCGTAGGCCACCGCGCCCGCCGCGTTGATCTGGGCCCCGCCCAGACCCCGCTGAAAGCGACCGGCCCGGGAAGTTTCGTCGGCGAAGAGGATGCCGGTGGCCCCGGGAAGACCGCCGAAGACCCGGTCGCGCTCGGTGTCCAGAAACGTGGTCACAAAATCGGCCGGCACGAAATTCTCGCTGACCACGACGGTTCGGCCGTTGCTCGCGGTGTCCGCGCCGCTCAGGGACGTGATCGGGGTTTCGTAGCCCGGGGGCGTGCTGGTTTCTTCCAGAATCCGGTCCAGCGTGACCGTCTGCGACTGGCCAAAAGGCACCACGCAGGCACACCCGATCGCGAGCGCGGCAGGCCAGGGCTTGGACCGACAGAGAATCGCTGAACGCATCGGTTCTACTCCAGAAATACGGAAACACGGGCACTCCACAAGCCGCCGCGGTCGGTCGGACACGCATCCAGATTGCGCTCGGCCACCCCGATGTCGAGCAAAACTGCTTCGGAAAATCACCCATTGGTTATAGGATAGTGAACCAGGGTCGCAGAACCAAGCGCCCAGACGGAAACCCTCCGATTCTGACCCCGGAGTTCGTCCTACCCTTGCCCGGTCTTCCCGACCTCGAGCCGCCTGCTGTTCCAAATGCCGACCCGGCGACCGTGACACCTTCATGATTTCACCGATCTCGACCACGACCGTTTCCGCTCGCCACCTTGACCACGATCACCCGCTTGATCGCGGGTTCACGTTGATCGAGTTGCTGGTGGTGATTTCGATCATTGCGCTGCTGATCGGGATTCTTTTGCCGGCCTTGAGTCACGCCCGGGGCATCGCCAAGCAGAACGTCTGCGCCCAGAACCTGCGGCAGAACGTCATCGCCTCCGTCGCGGCCTCGGTGGACAACGACGGCTACCTGCCCCGCGACCGCCGGGCGGGCTATCACAACTTCCGGCTGCCGCACCGCGGCGTGATGCCGCGAAACTCGCATCAGACGCCGTACATCAACAACAACGAGAACGCCGTGGGGCTGGGTTCGTACCTCGAGGTCAACGGCTATGCCGCTGGCGCGGGCGATGCGTGGGTCTGCCCGGACGCGATCTCCGAGATGCAGGACTACGGCAACACTTACATCTTCATCAACGCCGCCAGCCCGAGCACCATCCAGACCTGGAAGAACACCGGCAACACCAGCAAGCTGGCGTCCAACCCCGGATCGGCCCGGGCTGAAGACCTGCTCGCCCGTAGCCCCAACTACGTCTACATGCGCGACAACCGCAACACCGGCGGGTACGCCGCGATCCCCGACACCGCGGTCCGCAACCCTGCGGTCCCCGAGGCGACGTTTGGCACGTACAACTCCGCACAGGTTGCCGGCTTCCCCCAGAAGAACGAACCGCATCTCATCACCAACCGGAAGTTCACCGGCGACTTCGGGGCCGGGAACATCGGCCGACTCGACGGCGCGGCAGGCCTGGCGGAGAACTTCGGCAGCCCCGCGTCGGAAAACACGACGGCTCCGTGAAATCGCTGCGGGTGGTTCCGTATCATTCAAAGATGCGTCTGACAAACGATGGGCCGCGCAGTTGGTTGTTGCGATCGTTGCCGGCGGGGGTTTTGGTCGGCTGCCTGGCGGTCGCGGGTTGCCTGACCACGCCCGAGCCGCAGCGTGACGCTTCGATCGAGACGCCGTCGTTGGACCTCCGCGCCGCTTACGCCGGCGATCCCGACCACTGGCCGCCTTTTGAGGTGGACCCGGGGGTGGAGGCGCGGGAGTTGGGGACCGTGCCCGAGGTCGTGTTTCCGGCGGACAATCCGTACAGCCAAGCGAAGTCGGAACTCGGCGAGCAGCTGTTTTTTGATCCGCGACTGAGCCGGAGCAACCAGATGAGTTGCGCCTCGTGTCACGACCCGGATTTGGGCTGGGCGGACGGGCGGACGGTGAGTTTCGGGACGGACCGATTGGTGTTGCCCCGCAATGCGCCGACGGCGCTGGGGTCGGGGCATTTCGAGCGGCTGTTCTGGGACGGGCGGGCGGAGTCGCTGGAAGACCTGACGCTCAAGGTGATCGGCAACGCCGATGAGATGCACGGGGTGGGGGACGAGGTGGCGAAGAAGATCGCGGAGGTGCCCGCGTACGTCGAGCAATTCGCGGCGGTGTTCGATGATGAGCCAGCAACTTCGTCGCCGGGGGGGCGAGGACACAGTCCTCGGCTCGCGGACGGTCACGCGGATGCGGGATCGCCGGTGACGCTCGAGCGGATCGCGCAGGCGGTGGCGACGTTTGTGCGGACTATCGAGCCGGGGCGTTCGCGGTTTGATCGCTTCGTGCGGCAGGCCAGCGCGTCGGGCGACACGTCTGCGTTCAGCGATGAGGAATTGCTGGGGTTGCATCTGTTCCGCACGCAGGCGCGGTGTATGAACTGCCACCACGGGCCGATGCTGTCGGACGGCGAGCTGCACGTGACGGGGCTGCACCTCTACACCCGGCGGGACGACTACGACCCCGGCGCCTTTGCGGTGACGGGCGACCCGGCGGATCGGGGCGCGTTCAAGACGCCGCATTTACGGCACATCGCGCGGACCGGGCCGTACATGCACCACGGGCTGTTCGAGTCGCTGCCGGTGACCGTGCGGGCGTACAACGGCGGCAACGCGGTGGGCAAGCCGCGCGGGGCGCAGGTGGACGACCCCGATTATCCGGTGCAGTCGCCGCTGATCCACGCGTTGGGATTGAGCGAGGATCAGGTTCAGGCGATCGTGGCGTTTCTGGAGACGCTGACCGAGCCGCACCGCCGGGTCGAGCCGCCGGACTTGCCCCCGGGGTTGTACGGGCGGGAGTGAGAATCAGGAAAATCGGGAAAAGCAAAAAAATCAACAAATGCAGAAAATCAGCGCTGCGGATTGAGTCAGTTGTGTTCCGTGGTCTGCGTTTTCTGTCTTGCTTGCGTTTCCTGCGTGTAGGCAAAGCGTTAGCTTGGCGGGATGTCCGACACGCCGCACGACGTTGCTTCTTCGGGATCTGATTCACCGCGGGACTACGACCCGCTGGGCCGGCCGCAGGTTCCGCTCTGGCGGGTGCGCTGGTTTCAGGTGAGCCTGGGCGTGATCGTGGTGATGACGGTGTTGTCGTACGTGGTGCCGGCGGTGTTCCGGCTGGTGTACGCGACCCGCCCGGTGCTCACGCCGATTCTCGTGGGGCTGACGCTGGCGTACATCCTCAACCCGGCGGTGACGTATCTGCACCAGCGGTTCCGCGTGCCTCGGCCGGTGACGGCGGCGGGGATGCTCGGGTCGCTGGGCGTGGTCGTGGCGGGGTTGCTCGTGCTGATCCCGATCATGCTTTGGCAGGCGCTGCAGCTGCTGCAGCGGATCCCCGCGACGATTCACGATCTTGCGAACCGGGACGATCTGCCGGCGGTGGTCGATCCGGCGGTGCAGTGGTTGTCGGCGACGCTGAAGCAGTTGGACGTGGTGGCGCACTCGTTTTTCGACAAGTCCGGCAAGCCGGCATCGGGCGAAGGCGAGCCGGCATCGGCGGAGGCGTCGGCGACCGCGGCCAACGACCACGTCGCAAGCGGGGGCGTCGGCGAAGCCGGCGCGAGCAGCGAATCGGTGGAGACGGGCGACCTGTCGGCGATGTCGGACGCGGTGGTGGATGCGGTGGTGGATGCGGTGTCGCCGGGTTCGGCTCCGAGCGACGCCGAGTCGGGCGGGTCGTTCCTGGATTCGCTGACCGGCTCGCTGAGCGACGTGAACTGGAAGGCGGTGGCCCAGGCGAGCAGCACGGCGTTGGACCTGGGGGCCGGGGCGGTGGGTTCGGTGTTCGGTGCGATCGGCTATCTGTCGGTGTTTGTGGTGGTGGTGGCGTTCGTGTTTTTCTTTGCGACCTGGCGTTTCCGCGATTTCGTGAGCTGGTTCGATCCGTACGTGCCGCAGAGCAAGAAGCGGCGGACCTACGAAATCCTGGGGATGATGGACCGGTCGGTGTCGGCGTTCATCCGCGGCCGGCTGATTCAGGGCAGCATCATGGCGGTGTTGCTGACGCTGGGGTTGCTGCTGACGGATGCGGCGCCCTTTGCGCTGTTGCTGGGCGTGGCGGGCGGGGTGTTGGGGCTCGTGCCGTATGTCGGGCTGGTGGTGTGGCCGGCGACGGTGATCGTGGCGTGCCTGCTGAACCTGCAGAACGGCGAGTCGATCTCGCTGGTGGGGGCGGTGATCGTGCCGTCGATCGTGTTCATCGTGGCGCAGAGCCTCGATGCGTACGTCGTCGAGCCGATCGTGCAGGGCAAGGCGACGAACCTTGATGCGCTGACGGTGCTGCTGGTCGTGCTGATCGGCGGATCGCTGGCGGGATTGCTGGGCCTGCTGATCGCGATCCCGGCGGCGGCGTGTTTGAAGATTCTGTGGCGGGAGGTGGTGTCGCCGGAGCTGCGGGCGGTTGCTTCGCAAACGTAAAACTGAGGAAAATCAAGAAAATCAAGAAAATCAGGAAAATTTGGAAAAGGGGGAATTGATGAAAGGGGGACGAAGCTTGGGACACCCGAGGCTTCAGCGATTGGATTGATCGAGGTTGTCTTTGGTTCGATGGGAAATGGTGCGAAGTATCGCGCGAAGTTCATCGCATTCACGGATCAGGTCTTCGAGTTGATGCGTGGGAACCAACTCGGCGTCGGTGATCAGTCGGAGCCAATAGCGGCATTCGCCGAGTTCTTTGAGAGCGATGCGTACCGATTTCAGATAATCGCGATCGCTCATCGCTTCGTCGGCTTCGGCCATCTGTGCGCCGGGAGACGTGCCGGAGCCGACCAACTGATCCACCAGCCTTCGCGGGGCGGAAGCCGAGTCAAGCACTCGGCAGAGGCGAAGGATGCGAACGGAAAAGAGAAGGAAACGATCCAGCAACTCCTCGCGGACCCGCCGACTCACGGCAGCTTGTCCGGATTTTCTTGATTTTCAGGCTTTTCCCGATTTTCTTGATTTCCTGCCATTTTCGACTCCGCGAGTTTGTAGATCGCGGTCGTCGCGTCGCGGTCGAATTTCCAGTCGTCCAGGAGGATGCGTTGGTCGCCGGCGTATTTCAGATAGGCGATGCCCTTGGACTTCCAGCGGTCGTCTTCGATCTTTTCGATCTGGGTCCAGGTGAGATCGACGTTGGCGTGGGTGCGGACGCCGCGTTCGTCGGCCTCGACGTAGCGTCGGCCGGCGGCGAACCAGCAGTACGCGAACCACAGGCCGATGGGTCCGCAGACGGCGGCCATGCCGTACTGCGTGGCGATGTCGTATTTGTCCAGGGGCTTGAGTTTGGTGGGGTTCTTGACGACCGACTCGGGGTAGCCCTGGGCGCGGGCGTGGTCGGACCAGCGGGTCTGCCAGTCGTCGTGCTGCTCCATGAAAACCTGGAGGTCTTCGTACATGGCTTGTTTTTTCGGCCAGGCGTAAATGCCGTCGTAGAGGGACCAGCCGGCGAACGCGAGCAGGCCCAGCGCGAGGATGAGCAGGCGGACGCGGTAGCCTCCGCTGATGGTCGCGCGGATCGGGCCGGCGGGCGGGGCGACGGCGTCGGGGGCGGGCAGGTCGGCGGAGGGCGAGGCGGCGTCGTTCATGGGTGGGTGGGTCCCGGAGGGCAGGGGCGAGGCAAGCACTATCGGCATCAGGGAGACCCCCGCACGATAGAGCACCCGGAAGATTTCGGCAGGGAGAAAGGAACCACGGATGAACACAGATGAGCACAGATGGACAAGAGCTGAAAGACACGGTTGGGCCACTTGCCACGGACGATCGGTGTCCATCCGTGTTCATCCGAGTTCATCCGTGGTTCCAAATGCTCAGTCGCGGACGCGCTGGATGGCGGATTGCCACCAATGGGCGGCGAGTTCTTTGGCGGCGGGGAGGCGCATGAGTTCGGAGAAGCCGCCGCCGCCGGGCGGGTAGGGGTCCAGGCGTCGTGTGGGGATGCGGGGGAGTTTTGCGCCGGCGTCGGGGTCGTCGTGCATGGCCCATGTGAGGAACGCCGAGTGGGCGGCGATCATGTCGCGGGGGTTTTGCGGGCGGCGCGATCGGCCGAGCGTGATGGAAAAGCCCACGGGCGGTCCTTTCGAGTCGGGAGGGATCGGAATCCAAGCGCAACGGTGAGCCGTGCGGGACACGCATGATATCCCCGTTGGCCGAAAATCCGTGGTGTCAGGGCTGGGACAACTCGTCGGGCGTTTGCTCCCAAGACAGCGGCGGGATGCTCGGCGCGTACGGGTCGCGCGGGATGGACCACAGGCCCACCAGATCGCGACGGGCCTGCTGCTCAAGCAGCGCGTAGCGCTCCGCGTAGCGGTGCGGCCAGCGGTCGTCGGCCCGCGTGAGGCCGGCGAGCAGGAGGCGTTCGGCGAGTTGGCCGGCGCCTTGGAGTTGGGCGTGGGCGACGAGTCGGCCGTAGGTGCCGCGGGGTCGGGTGCGTTCGAGGAGCAGGGTGACGGTCTGGCCGGCGAGCAGTTGGGTGGTGAGGGCGGCGGCGTCGTCGGCGAAGGGTTCGGCGGGGCGGGCGGGCCGGTCCGGGAAACGGGGGTCGGAGTCTTTGGCGGTTTCGGGCGTGTCGATGCCCCAGAGGCGCACGCGCGTCACCGGCGGAGGCACGGCCAGGCCGTCACGCTCGGCGAGCCAGAGGTCGGGCGCGGCGATGTCGAAGGTGTCGCCGTCGATCACGCGGGTGACCAGGAAGGTTCGGCCGTCGTACCGCCCCATGTCGCCGCGCCCGGCCAGCAGCATCCCGCCGCGATCCAGCAACACCAGCACGATCAGCGAGAGCAGCACCGCCACGATCCGCCAGGCGGACCGTCGGCGTTTGCGCCGCAGCAGCGCTTCGATGGAGGTCGCGGTGCGGCGGCGCGGGTTGGATCGCTTTTGGGATCGCGGCTTGGACACGCACGCAGGCTAGACGCTGACGCTATCAGCCGCGACGCGTAGCGTCGCGGCTTGGGGGTGATGCGTCAGGCGAACACGTCGAGCATCACGCCCAGCGTGGCGGGCGGGTAGATCGGTTGTTCGCGGACGAGCACGATCGGTTCGCCGGCGTGGTCGTGCGAGAGGTGGTTGGCGGCCGTGAGCCGCGGGAAGCCGGGGGCATGATCGGGCGTGGTTTCGGCCGTCTGGGTCTGCGGCGTGACGCAGAGACAGTCCAGCATCGCGCGATCGCCGGGGCGATGCCGGACGCTGGACGCAGCGATCGGCACGGGATCGAAGCGTTCGGCCCGGATCGCCTCGACCGCGAGGTTGTGCCGCGGCGCGAAGTCGGGGCAAACGTGATGGCCGACGGAAACGTCCACGTGCCAAAGGTGGAAGCGCCGGCGGGCGCGGCCAGTGCATCGCGGGAAATGCGGATCGCTGCGGGGTGGGGCGCGATGCGACCGTGCATCCCCACGACGCATCGTGCGGGATGTGGCGGCGATACCACATGTGCCCGGTAGCCGCAGGGCGACGGCCTGCGCGGAGCGTCCCGCGCGTCGTCAGCACGCGCAACCCGTGGGCTTGCGGCTACAGGAATCGGAGGCGCGAATCGGCTTAGCATCCGCGGATGCGGACGGATGAATTGGATTTTGAGTTGCCCGAGCGGCTGATCGCGACCACGCCGGCCGAGCCGCGCGACGCGGCGAAGCTGATGGTGATCGATCGCGCGGCCGGGACGATCGAGCATCGACAGGTGCGCGACCTGCCGGAACTGGTCGAAGGCGGCGGCGGGACCAAGGCCCACTTCCGGGCGGGCGATGTGATGATCGCGAATCGCTCGCGCGTGTTGCCGGCGTATTGGGAAGGGGTGCGCGAGGCGACCGGCGGGCGGGTGACGGGGTTGTACTTGTCGGGCGCAACGGTGACGCAGGATGGAGGCGAAGCGGATTCGGCGTTTCGGTGGCGGGTGATGTTGGAAAGCAAGGGGACGCTGCGTCCGGGGCAGTGGGTTCGGTTGGATGACCGGCTGCGGCTGCGGTTGGTGGAGCGGGTCGGGCCGGGCACGTGGGCGGTGGTGCCGTGCGATGCGAACGGTGCGGCGCTTTGCGAAGCGTCGGCGATGTCGGGATTGTCGCGGGTGGGCAAGCCGCCGTTGCCGCCGTACATCCGCAAGGCGCGCAAGGCGATGGGGCTGGCCGAGTTCACGGAGGAAGATCGCGCGCGGTACGAGACGGTGTATGCGAGTGATGATCGGTCGGGCGGCGGGGCTTCCGGGGGTTCCGGGGGTTCGATCGCGGCGCCGACGGCGGGTCTGCATTTCACGCCCGAGCTTCTTGCGACGTTGGATGCGTTGGGGTTGCGGCGGTTGGGCGTGAGGCTGGACGTGGGGGTGGGGACGTTCCTTCCGGTGCGTAGCGAGACGCTGGAGGGCCACGCGATGCACGCCGAGTGGTTCGCCGTGTCGCCGGAGGTGTTGGCGGCGCTGGGTGCGAGTCATGCGCAGGGGCGTCGCCGGCTGGTGATCGGGACGACGGCGGTGCGCACGCTGGAGTCGTTGCCGGCCCCGGAAGATTTTGCTTTGTATCCCGAGGGCATCCGCGGCGAGACGAACCTGTTCATCGTGCCGGGGACGGGCTTTGCGTTTCGCCACACCGATGCGCTGCTGACGAATTTTCACTTGCCGCGTTCGACGCTGCTGGCGTTGGTGTCGGCGTTGCCGGGGGTGGGTTTGGAGAATCTCAAGGCGTGGTACGCCGAGGCGATCGCGCGGGAGTACCGGTTCTTTTCGTACGGCGACGCGATGTTGCTGGTGTGACGAGTTCAGCGAGCCGGCGGCTGTGCCGCCGGGACCGGGCACGCAGTGCCCGGCTCGCGGCAGGTGATCTACACTCGCGGCCATGCCGTTGGATCAGGTTTCATCCGAAGATGCGCCGCTGTTCGGCGACACGCCGGGGAGCCGCGATCAGCCGATGCCGCTGGGCGATCATCTGGAGGAGCTGCGTGGGTGCGTGATCCGTTCGATGATCGGGGTGTTCGCGGTGTTTTTCGTGGTGGTGCTGCCGCCGATCACGACGCGGATGATCGCGTGGCTGGCGACGCCGTTGCTGTCGGCGATGCACGAGACGGGCTATCCGCCGCAGACGTACGTCACGGACCCCACGGCGGGTTTCACGAGCGTGTACCTGCCGGTGAGCTTCATCGCGGCGTTGATCCTCGCGTCGCCGTGGGTTCTGTTTCAGTTGTGGCGGTTCGTGGCGGTGGGGCTGTACGCCAACGAGCGGCGGGCGGTGCACATCCTGGTGCCGTTCAGCACATTGATGACGGCGCTGGGGGTGAGCTTCACGTATTTCGTGATGCTGCCGGTGTCGCTGGTGTTTTTCCTGAGTTTTGCGAAGCTGTATCCGCAGGTCGAGCCGGGCGAGCCGGGCGTGGTGCTGTCGGTGCTGCTGGACACGATGTACGGCGTGGATCGGCCGGACCCGTCGGTGTTCGAGTCGCCGGCGACGGCGGTGATCCCGAAGCTGCCGGTGTTGTCGGAGAACCCCAGCCCGCTGACGGAGGGCATGGTGTGGATCGACGGTCCGTCGCGTGCGCTGCGGATGGTGATCGGCGGCAAGGCGGTGGAGGCGGCGATGACGCGGCCGCAGTTGATGACGCCGCTGCCGAAGGTGGACGAGTACATCCGTTTCGCGGCGTATCTGGGGCTGGGCGTGGTGGCGGCGTTTCAGTTGCCGGTGTTGATGCTGGTGACGGGTTGGACGGGGCTGGTCGAGCCGGCGTGGGTGGCGAAGGGCCGGAAGTACGCGCTGTTCGTGTGCGTGGTGCTGGGCGGGATTCTGACGCCGACGGATCTGCTGAGCATGGCGGTGCTGTCGGTGCCGCTGTACGGGTTGTTCGAGTTGGGGTTGTTGTTGATGCGATGGGCTTGGAAGAAGCAAGAAGCTAGAAGTTAGAAGGCCGAGCAAAGTCAACGAGCTTCCAGCTTGCTCCTAGCTTCTAGCTTCTAGCTGCTGCTGTCATGCCGCGCGGATGACGGACTCTTCCTGGGGCAGGTCGAAGAGGTAGGCGCCGACTTCGTGGCCGTCGCATCGGCGGACGTATCGGGTGGCGGGCTGTTCGCGGAGGTCGATGGTCGGGCCGGTGAGCTCGATGTCGGGATCGTCGAGCTGGTCGAGGGAATCGACCTGCTGGATGGTGGGTCGGCAGGGGGCTTCGTCGTGGGGTTCGACGGCGACGGCGGCGGTGCCGTCGTTGAGCAGGAGCCGGCTGCCGGGCGCGAAGGGCGGGACGACGCGCAGGAGCGCGTCGAGGACGGTGGGGTCAAACTTCTTTCGCATGGCGGGCATGAGCATGGCCTGGAGCGCGAAGGCGACGGGTTGTTCGGGCAGGCCGGGCGGGCGGCGGAGACGGTCGAACTGGTCGGCGACGGCGACGATGCGGGCGTAGATGTGGATGGATTCGTCGCGGAGTGTGGGATGGTCGCCGCCGGCGTAGCCGGTGCCGTCGGCGCGTTGGTGGTGGTGGAGGACGACGGTGGCGGCGGTGGGTTCGACCTGTCCGCGGACCATGGCGTAGCCCAGCGCGGGGTGTTGCCGCCAGCCTTCGTGATCGTCGTCGCCGCGTTGGAGGTAGGCGTCGCGGGATTCGACGTCCAGGCGGGTGACGCCCAGGTCGTGGAGCATCGCGCCGATGCCCAGGTTCTTGACGTCTTTGGCGCGGTCGGGTCGGACGTGCCGGCGGGACTGGACGAGATAGCCCTCGAGCTTGAGGCCCATGAGCAGCGCGAGGTAGGCGACGCCCGAGGCGTGGCGGAGCTGGTCGTCGCCGGCGTCGTGGAGGTCGCCGACGAAGATCGCGGCGGCGGGGTGTTCGAGGCACTGCTGGATGAGCGCGGTGACGCCGTCGGTGTACGCCTGGATCGGCAGCTTGGGTGAGGTGCTGCGCTGCGCGGCTTCGAAGGCGCCGGCGATCTGGGTGAAGACCGCGGAGTGGGCGGCCATGACTTCGGGGCTGATGCGTTTTTCGAGGAACGCCATGCCGGGCGCGCGGACCCAGACGGTGCGGACCTTGAGGTCGCGCAGGCGGGCCACGGCGGTCTCGCTGAGCGTGAAGCCGGTCTTGAGCAGGACCTGGCTGGGCGTCTGCGGATGCATGACCGGCAGGGCCAGCGTCATCCCCGGCCGGAGCTTGGTGGCGTCGACACGCAGCATTCCACGCTTTTCGTCGGCGAAGTGCGGGAGTGACTTGAGAGGCCCGCCGATAATGCAGTGTTTTTCACGCCAGCGCGTTCATTTTCGCGGCGAGGCCCAGGTCGAGCTGCGTCACCTTGTCGCCGGCGTCGTGCGTGGAGAGCTGGACGCGCACGGTCTTGTAGACGTTGTGCCAGGCGGGGTGGTGCTGCAAGGCTTCGGCCTCGAACGCGACGGCGGTCATCCACGCGAACGCAGCCTTGAAGTCGGCAAACTCGAAGGTCTTGTGCAAAGCGTCGTCCTGAAACGACCAGCCGGGCAGATTGGCGAGGGCGGCATGGACGGCGGATTCGGGGAGGGGGTTGGGCATGGGAAACTCCTCGGTGAGAGTGAACGTCTCACCGTAGGCAGCGCGATCAGCCATCCAGCCCGAAGGTTTTGGCAAAAGCTTTGGCAGACGCCGACTTGCCGCCGGCGTTGCCGCGAATAACGCCCTGGATGGCCCAGCGAGGTGGCTTGATGCCGACTTTATTGCAGAGATTCGGATTGGCCTGGGCGGCCATCCGAATCAGTTCGCGTTCGGCGTGGCCGATCAACTGCGGAGTGGCACCGTGTCGGGGAGCAACGACTAGAAACAAGCACGGCGTACCGAGTTTTTGATTGGCCATCGCGTGGTTGTAATGCACCAGCTTGGTCGGCGCGAACACTTCTTGCCCAAAAGTTTTGGTGGCTTTCCCGACATAATACGGCCGAACCTTCGCACCGAACCGCATCCCGAAGACATAAACCCCTTTAGCGGTTCGCAGGTGCGGATACCAACCGAAAAACTCGATGGCACACGCTGAATCGATGGAACGGCCACCGCGTAATTTCCAGTGCGGAATATCAAGTGGACCACGCACTTTGAAGTTCACGGGTTTGATGGGTCCAGTTCCTTTCGTTTTTGACGACCGCGCATCAGCAGGTCGCGGGCGTCTCGCGCCATCTCGAATCCCTCGGCAAGCGTTCGCGCCTGGGTCACGAGTCCGGGCATCGACGGGCAGGTGATGCAATACCAGCCATCGTCGTCTTCAGTGAACGTAAGCAGCCAGTCGCCGTCGCTGACGTGGTAGGAACGTGGCGAGTCCATATCATCAAACTACTTGATTTCTAGCAGTTAGAGCACTTTGCGTCATCAGTGGCACAGGCTTCCAGCCTGTGATCGGCCGTCAGGCCGAACGTTTTCGCTTCGAGAATCACCGGCTGGAAGCCTGTGCCACTGGCCAGAAATCATGCAAATCGCTCTAAATACTTGGTTTATGTCACTCCGCCCACGGCGCGACGCTGTCGCCGATGCCGCAGGCCAAATATCCGCCGTCGACCACGATCGTGTGGCCGTTGACGAATTTGCCGGCGGGGCTGGCGAGATACACGGCGGCGCCGGCGATTTCGTCGGCGGTGCCGAAGCGGGCCATCGGGGTGTGTTCGAGGATGCGTCGTCCGCGGTCGGTACCTTCGATCATTTTGCGGTTGATGTCGGTGGGGACGAATCCGGGCGCGATGCCGTTGCAGCGGATGCCGAACTTGGCCCATTCGTTGGCGAGGCTGCGGGTGAGGCCGAGCATCGCGTTTTTGGCGGCGGCGTAGGCGGTGACGCCGGTGAGGTCGACGAAGCTGGAGATGGAGGCGATGTTGAGGATCAGGCCCTGGTGCTGTTCGCGGAAGACGTGGCCGGCGGACTGGCTGACGCGCAGCGCGCCGGTGACGTGGATGTTGAAGAGCTGGTTGATTTCGTCGGCCTTTAGTTCGAAGGTGTCCTTCTTGCACATGATGCCGGCGGAGTTGACGGCGACGTGCAGCCCGCCGTGGATGTCGATGCATTTTTTCACGGCGTGATCGACGGATTTCTGGTCTTCGACATCCAGCGCGACGCCGGCGGCGACGGGTTCGGCGTCGTCGTGGGGGTGGGGGGAGTCGAGCTTGTTGAGTCGGTCGACGGCGGCCTGGACTTTTTCGACGGTGCGTGAGCCGACGATGACCTTGCCGCCGTGCATGACGAAGGCCTCGGCGATGGCCAGGCCGATGCCCGAGGCCCCGCCGGTGATGAGGGCGGTCTGTCCGGTGAGGTCGAAGAGGGCGGTGGGGATGGGCATGGGGGGTTCGGTGAGGTGGCGGGGTTAAGGGGGAGGGCGCGGAACGGGTCGCTCGGGGGGTCTTAGGCGGGACGCGATTCGACCGCTCGGGTGAGCATACGGAATGCGTGGTCGGAGCCGGGGCTTTGGGCGGCTGCTGCCGGACGGCGGGGCCTGCGATGGGGGTGCCAAGAAAAACCCTGAGAAAGTAGTTGACTTCCCAGCGTTTTCCCGCATACTCGCGAGTCAGAAAGGGAGAACGATGTTCAACACGATGCAACGGGCGCTCAGCCCGCGAGGTGGGTCCGCGATCGCTTTGGCCGAATCGCGGGCGGTGGTTGGGATTTCGAGCGTTTTGCTGCTGGGCCTGTCGGCCGGGGCGCACGCCGCGCCGCGCGTCGCGGGCGATCCGGCGGTGGCCCAGCAATTTGTGGCCGGTGACGCGGAACTGCTGATCCTGGGCGACTCGATCAATCACATCTACATGCCGCCGGCCTACAAGAAGCTGGCCGGGTTCGACGTGGGCGGGCAACTGCTCAACGCCAACCAGAGCGAGCTTTTCACGCTGGGCATGGACGCGTTTTTCTACGGCCCGGGGGCCAACCCGCTGGTGCAGTCCGCGACGCTGTTCCAGGCCGGTGCGGCCACGACCGACGGCATCACGGGCGTCCTGCCCGCCGGCGGCTGGGGCGTGACCTTCGGCAGCGGTGTCGTGCCGGTCTCCACCAGCGCCTTCGACAACGTGATCGTCGAGGCCCGCCTCACCTCGCCGATCAACGCCGGCAACGTCTACGCCGACACGCAGACCGGCGGCAGCTTCTGGCTCGACGATGCGCCCGACGGCTCGTTCGACATCACGCTGCTCACCGTCGCCGGACCCAACGGCATCCCCGACGGCATCGCGCACGTCGACGTGTTCCAGAACGCCACGCTGCTCGGCTCGGCCGCGCTGCCCAGCCAGGTCGCGGCTCAGGGCCAGCTCCAGAACTTCACGCTCACCGTGCCCGGCGGCATCGTCACCAATACGGGCACGTTCGAAGCCACGCAGCCCGTTTCGGTGCGCATCCGCCTCAACGACGGCGTCACGATCAACCAGGGACTGAACTTCACGCTCGCGGGGATGTACGCCGACAACGGCCTCGACGACACCTTCGGCTACGCGTCGCTCGCGCTGTCGGGCAAGCGCGTCGACTGGTTCCTGGATCCCAACGTGCTCTCCACCGATTCGCTGGCCAAGCATTTCGCGGCGCAGAACACCAACCTCACGCAGATCTGGCTCGGCGAGAACTCCTGGGGCACCTACGACGGCGCCACGTGGAAGGCGCTCATGCAGGACCTGATCGACAAGGTCCGCGCCGCCGACCCTGACATGGCCATCGCGCTGGTCAGCCAGTACGACACCCGCAACAACGGCATCGCGCTCAAGGAACGCCTCGCCGACTACAACCAGGCGTTGTTCGAACTGGCGCTCGGCAACGAGCAGGTGGTGTACTTGAACCTCTTCGAAGAGGCCGGCGATGCGACGACGATCAACGACAACTATCTGCTTGACGCGGTGCATCCGAATTCGGCGGGCGTGCAGCACTTCGGGCAGGTGCTGCGGTCGCTGTACGCCGCGGCGGCGCTGGTGGGCGACTACGACGCCTCGGGCGCGGTGGAACAGGGCGACCTGGATTTCGTGCTCAACAACTGGGGCCGGAACATCGATACGGCAGGCGTTCCGGCGGGCTGGGTGCTGGGTTTGCCGACCGGGAACGTGGATCAGGACGAGCTGGACGCGGTGCTGAACCACTGGGGCTCGGGCCTGGCTCCGGACTTCCGCGGCGTCGCGGTGCCCGAGCCGGCGACCGCGGCGGCGCTGCTGTTCACGGCCATGGCGATGCGTCGACGCGCGTGAACCCGCCGTGGGACCGCATCGGTTTCCTATGCTCTGGCCATGCTCAACCGCTGCCTGATGCTTCTGGTCTCGTGCTCGCTGCTCGCGCCGCTGGCCCGGTCGCAGAACGACGAACGCTTCGACGTCGGCAAGACCTACGACCAGCTCTGCGCAACGTGCCACGGCCGCAACGGCAGCGGCGGGTCGGCGCCGTCGATGCTCGACCCTTCGCAAATCAAATACCCCGGAGACGAAGCGATGGCCGGCATCATCGCGCGCGGCGACGATCAGGCCGGCATGCCCGGCTTCGGCGCAACGCTCGAGTCTTCGGAAATCCGAGCGCTGGTGATCTACATCCGCGAGCTGCGTGATCGTCACGCGCGCGGGCAACTCGATCGGCCGTCGCCGGACGATTCGGGAGTGGTTGCAACGCAGCGCCACGCGTTCCGCTTCGACACCGTGATCGGTGAAGACGCGGGGTTGGAAGCGCCCTGGTCGCTGGCGATCCTGCCCGACGGTGCGATGCTGATCTGCGAGCAGCCCGGTCGGCTGCGTCGGGTGGAGCCTGATGGCACGCTGCGTGACGAGCCGGTGGGCAACGTCCCGCCGGTGTTTCATCAGGGCCAGGGCGGCCTGCTCGAAGTCGCGCTGCATCCGGATTACGCGACGGCGGGCAGCGCGGGCGAGGGCTGGGTGTACCTCGCGTTTTCCGACATCCTGCAGCGCGACGGCGAGGCGGTGAGCATGACGAAAGTCGTCCGGGCCAAGCTGGATCGGCAGGGCCGCGCGCTGATGCAACTGGAGACGATTTATCAGGCGGACCCGAAGCACTACATGCCGACGCGGCACCACTTCGGGACGCGGCTGGTGTTTCATGCGGGTGATGTGTATTTCCCCATCGGCGATCGCGGCCGGCAGGACCTGGCTCAGGACCTGACGGCGCCCAACGGCAAGGTTCACCGCGTCCACGAGGATGGCACGATCCCCAGCGACAACCCGTTCGCGCATTCCGAGGACGGCCTGGCGACGATTTTCACCTACGGCAACCGCAACCCGCAGGGACTGTCGCTGCACCCGGCCACGGGGCAGATCTGGTCCACCGAGCACGGCCCGCGCGGCGGGGACGAACTGAACCTGATCGAGGCGGGCAACAACTACGGTTGGCCGAAGACCACGTTCGGCATGAATTACAACGGCACCCCGGTGACGCACCTCACGCACGCCGATGGCGTCACCCCGCCGGTGCACCACTGGACGCCGAGCATCGCGGTGTGCGGTACCGACTTTGTCACCGGCGGGGCGTTCCCCAACTGGGAGAACGATCTGCTGGTTGCGTCGCTGGCGCGGCAGGAGTTGCGTCGGCTGCGGCTGGGCACGGATGCGCAGGGTTCGCCGGCGGTGCTGGAGGAAGAAACGCTGATCGCGGACCAGGGCCGGATCCGCGACGTGCACGTCGCCGATGATGGCAGCGTGTACGTGATCTTCAACGGACCGGACCGGATCGTGCGTCTGACGCGGGCTGATTAAGCGAAGCGGTCGGCGTCTCGGTCGACTCCGCTCGCCCACCCCCTTGAGCCGCCGCTTGATGCCGGTCTTCATCACCACCGCCGCGCTGCTTGTGGCGTCGAACGTCTTCATGACGTTCGCGTGGTACGCGCACCTGCGCGACTTGTCCGCCAAGCCGTGGTACGTCGCGGCGCTGGTGAGTTGGGGCATTGCGTTGTTCGAGTATCTGCTGCAGGTGCCGGCGAATCGGATCGGTCATACGGCGATGTCGTTGCCGCAGCTGAAGATTCTGCAGGAGGTGATCACGCTGAGCGTGTTCGTGCCGTTCTGCGTGCCGCTACATGCGGGAGCCGCTGCGTTGGGATTTTCTGTGGGCGGGGCGATGTTTGTGCGGGGCGGTGTTCTTCATGTTTCGCGGGGGTTTTGGCAAGGTGTAACGCCGGTCGTCGGCAGAAATGATTGAATCGGATGCTCGATGCGGCGTTTTTGCTGGGCGGGTTGGCGTTGCTGCTGCTGGGCGGCGTGTGGCTGGTCAAGGGCGCGGTGGCGTTGGCGGAGCGGCTGGGCGTGCCGTCGCTGGTGATCGGGCTGACGGTGGTGGCGTTCGGGACGAGCACGCCCGAGCTGGTGGTGAACCTGGCGGCGGCGTACCGCGGCGATGCGTCTGTGGGCTTCGGGAACGTCGTGGGGTCAAACATCGCGAACATCGGGTTGCTGCTGGGGATCACGGCGATGTACCGCGTGCTGGCGGTGCACAACACGGTGATCGTGCGCGAGCTGCCGATGATGGTGCTTTCGACGCTGGCGGTGCTGGTGTTGGCGGAAGATCGTCTGCTGACCGGGCGGGAGTTCGATCGGTTCGACCGCGACGACGGGATCGTGCTGCTGCTGCTGTTCGGCGTGTTTCTGTACTACACGTTGGCCGATGCGCTGCGGTCACGGAACCAGAGCTTCGAGGCGGTCGGTACCGAAACCAGCGGCGTTGAGGCCGTTGGAAAAGCGTCGATGTCGATGTCCGCGTCGATCGGGCTGGTGCTGGCGGGGCTGGCGCTGCTGATTGTCGGCGGTCAGGGCACGGTCGTGGGCGCCACCGGCGTGGCGACGGCGCTGGGCGTGCCGGAGGTGGTGATCGCGCTGACGGTGGTGGCCATCGGCACGTCGCTGCCGGAGCTGGCGACGTGTCTGATCGCGGCGCGCAAGGGTCAGACCGACCTGGCGATCGGGAACATCGTGGGCAGCAACATCTACAACCTGCTGTTCATTTTCGGGACCACCGCGGCGATTTCGCCGATCGACCTGCCGGCCGGGGGCATCGTGGACCTGCTGGTGATGGCCGGCTTCTCGGTGGCGCTGCTGCCGCTGGCGTTGTCGGGCAAGTCGCTCACCCGGCCGGAGGCGGGGGTGTTGCTGCTGTCGTACGGCGGGTACGTGGCGTGGCTGGCGACGCGGGGTTGAGCGATCGCGCGGTGGAGGGTGGGCGTCAGATGCGTGACGCGTCGCTGTTCTTGTGGGCGGTGTGGTCGGTGGGCTTGCGGAAGCTGTCGAGGTCGACGCTGCGGAAGTAGTCGATGGTTTTCCGCAGGCCTTCGGCGAGGGGGATTTTGGGTTCCCAGTCGAGCTCCTGTTTCGCCAGCGAGATGTCGGGCTTGCGTTGCAGGGGATCGTCCTTGGGCAGCGGGAGCGTGGTGAGTTTGGAATCGCTTCCGGTGAGTTCGATGACTTTCTCGGCGAGCTGCTTGATGGTGAACTCGCCGGGGTTGCCGATGTTGACCGGGCCGACGAAGGCGTCCTGGGGATCGCCGGGTGTCCCGTCCTTCCGGGGGGCGGGGTCGTTGTTCATGTGGGCCATGATGACGTCGACGAGGTCGTCGACGTAGCAGAAGCTTCGGGTCTGGCTGCCGTCGCCGTAGAGCGTGAGGTCTTCGCCCTTGAGGGCCTGGACGATGAAGTTGGTGACGACGCGTCCGTCGTAGGGGTGCATGCGCGGGCCGTAGGTGTTGAAGATGCGGACGACGCGGATGTCGACTTGGTTGGAGCGGTGGTAGTCGAAGAAGAGGGTTTCGGCGGCGCGTTTTCCTTCGTCGTAGCAGGCGCGGACGCCGATGGGGTTGACGTTGCCGCGGTAGCTTTCGGTCTGGGGGTGGTGTTCGGGGGTGGGGTCGCCGTAGACCTCGGAGGTGGAGGCCTGGAGGATGCGGGCGCCGGTGCGTTTGGCCATGCCGAGCATGTTGATGGCGCCCATGACCGAGACCTTCATGGTCTTGATGGGGTTGTATTGGTAGTGCACCGGCGAGGCGGGGCAAGCCATGTTGTAGATCTGGTCGACCTCGAGGGTGATGGGCTCGGTGACGTCGTGGCGGACGAGCTCGAAGTTGGGCGCGTCGAGCAGGTGGGCGACGTTGGTTTTCTGACTCGTGAAGAAGTTGTCGAGGCAGATGACATCGTGGCCCTGCGCGACGAGGCGGTCGCAGAGGTGGGAGCCGAGGAAGCCGGCACCGCCGGTGACGAGGACGCGTTTGAGGGAGTCAGTCATGGGAGCGGGGTTCGGGGAACGGGGATCAGGGGTCGGGTGTCGCGTCCGGGCGGTTTTCCAGGGATCGGATCAGGCCGTTGAGCAATCGTCCGACTTCCTGCAAGGCTTCCCAGACCGGCTTGGCCTGATCCCGGGAACACATGTTCTGTCGCACGGCGGCGATCAGTTGGGTTTCGACCTCCATCAGCGAGCCGCGAGCGATTTACAGGTGTTGCAGGTAAGCCTTTCGATGTTTCCGTCCGTAGCCTTCGGCGATATTCGAAGGTACGGACAAAGCGGCGCGTCGCACTTGCGGCGTCAACCCGAAGCGTTCATCGGCAGGAAAACCCCGCGACAACGCATACACGGCATCGAACGCATCCATCGCCTTCTGCCACGCGTTCAACTTCCGATAACTCGCCTGATCCATGACGCTTTCCTACCTGATCCCAGTTCCCGGTTCCCCGAACCCTGCTTCAAGCCTTTGGCTTGAAGCTCGCCCCGCGTTGGATGTCGAAGCTGACCATCTGGTGCAGCGTGAAATCCGCGAGCGATTGGCGGGGGTCGGTGAGGGTGCAGGCCAGCGTGGCGGGGCCGGCCTTGACAAACAGCGCGCTCTCGGACGTGTTGCCGCCGACGACGGCGCCCTGGACGCGGCGGGGTCGGCCGTTACCGGGCTCGACGTACCGGCCGCCGGCGGTGATCTTGTCGACGCGCAGGGCCCGGGCGTGGATCGTGCCGGTGAGCTTGTCGCCGAGTTGCACGGACGCGGGCAGGTCGCCGTCGAGGACCAGGTGCAGGCGGTAGTCGCAGTGGGGCAGGAGCAGGTGCAGGATCGTGGCGTCGTCGACCGTGTTGAGCGCGGCGAGGGTTCCGGCGGTGGGGGGGCAGACGGTTGGGATGGTTGGGGTGGCGGGTTGGGTCGCGGCGGCGGGTGCGGGTTGGGGCATGGAAAACTTTCGGGAAAGTGGGTCCGGATAGCGACCGGGCCGGGGTTGGGGCTGGCGTCCGGCCGAGAGAGGCTTACGATACGGTCTGTCGCCACGGACGGCGTCGCCGCACGACCCCCACGAAGCCGTGGCCATGCCCGACGTGACCGAATCCCAACCCACCGCCGCCGTCGACCTCGCCTCGGCGTGTCCGTCGACGCGGGGCATCAACCGCGCGTTCTGCACCGACAAGCTCCGCGGCGACTACGCGCACGTCGGCCTGATGGACGTGAAGGACCGGCGCATCTGGCTGGCACGGAACCGCTGGGGCATGCCCGCCAGCCGCGTCAGCCACGCCAAGCTCCTCAAGGGCGGCGGCCAGAACCACAGCGTCGCCGACAAAGACCGCTTCCTGTGCTTCTGGTTCCACACGCCCGGCACGGGCACCGGCCCGCTGCAGGGCTATCCGATCGAGTGGAACGAGGGACACCTGATCGTTCGCATGGACCCGAACTGGTCGTACCAGACTTGCAGTTTCATCCCGCCGGCCGACGTGCGCCGCGTGGAGAAGAACATCGAGCAGCAGTACCAGTGGGCACAGCACGTCTTCGCGTCGTATTGCGGGCTGGGGCTGAAGTTCCCGCTGAGCTGGCACATGCTCGGGCCGCGCGCGTCGGACTCGATGTTCTACGTCGAGCGGCGCGAGCCGTGAAGGTCGGCGATTTTGAATTTTTGAATGAGGATTTTGGATTGCCGGCTCCGCCGCATCACGATCTGCCTGCGGGCCAATCCAAAATCCAAAATCCAAAATCCAAAATCGAAACCGTCTTCCCGCTGAAGTTCGCCTCCGATGGCACGACGCCGATCGCGCCGTTCCCGACGCTTTACTGGCTGCGTGACGGGCCGTTGCACCGCGCGGTGGCGGACCTGGAGCGGCAGGGGTGGGTCAAACGGCTCGAAACCCTTGTGGAACAGGACGAAACGTTCGCGGCGGCGGTGGCGGCGGATCACGGGCGTTACGCCGCGGCGCGGTGGGCGTTGCTGAGCGAAGCGCAGCTCGAGGCCATCGAAGCGCTGGGCTGGACGGCGGCGCTGCGCGACGTGGGCGTGGGCGGGGTTGCCGACGCCAGCAGGATCAAATGCCTGCACGCGCACGTCGCGCACGCGCTGGCGGATCGCGCGGCGGGGGCGGAGCGCGTGAACGTCGTGGGCGCTTGGGCGTTGGAGCGCACCGACAAAGCGTGAACGCGTGAGCCGGCGACTGTGTCGCCGGCACCGAGGACGAAGTCCTCGGCTCGCACCATCCGCAATCGATCAAGCGTCGATGGGGATCAACTCATCGTCGCGCAGGGGCGTGGCGAAGCGTTCGATGGGCAGTGCGCGTTCCAGCGTGAAGTCGCCGACCGCGGTGCGGCGCAGGCCGGTGAGGTAGCCGCCGGTGTGCATCGCTTTGCCCAGGTCGCGTGCGAGGCTGCGGATGTAGGTGCCTTTGCCGCAGGTGATGTGTAGCGTGAGCTCGGGGAAGGCGTAGCGCAGGACGTCGATGCGATCGACCCGCACGGGGCGTGCTTCGAGTTGCACGACCTCGCCGGCCCGCACGAGTTTGTACGCGCGCTGGCCGTGGACGTGGATCGCCGAATACGCCGGCGGCACCTGCTGGATCGTGCCGGTGAGTGTGCGGAGCGCTGCGTCGAGTTGCGCGCGCGTCGGCGGGGCTTCGATGTCGACGGGGATCATGTCCGGCTCGCCCTCGGCGTCGTCGGTGGCGGTGAAGCCGCGCAGCGACACGTCCGCGACGTACCGCTTGGTCTGCCCCATCACTGTCGCCATGAGCTTGGTGGCCTTGCCGACGCCGCAGACCACCACGCCCGACGCCAGCGGATCGAGGGTGCCGGCGTGGCCGCACTTGACGCGCTTGATGTCGTGTCCGGCGAGACGCATGCCGTCCCGCGCCGACCGCCGGACGCGCCGCACAACGTCCATCGACGTCAGGCCGACCGGTTTGTCCACGACGATCAGGCCGTTCATACGCCGCAGAATACGGGGCATTCGCGGAGGTGCGGACCGTCATGCGCCGCCGCGGCCGGGTGGCCGTTTTCGAGACGATCTGGACAGGATTGCCGACCTTCCGGTACGATATTCGCTTATGCCGCTGCTTTACTCGACAACCTGTGCGTACGCGATCCGGGCGCTGTGTCGGCTGGCGGTGATCGCCGGTGACCGGTACGTGCAGGTCGGCGACATCTGCGAAGGCACGGACCTGCCCGCGCCGTTCATCGCCAAGGTGCTCCGCGAACTGGTGGAGGCAAAGCTGTTGATCAGCGCCAAGGGCCGGGGCGGCGGGTACGCGCTGGCCAAGAGCGCCCAGCGCATCCGGCTGATGGACGTGGTCGAGGCGATCGATGGCAAGGAGCACGTCGGCCGATGCGTCGTGGGCCTGGCGGCGTGCAACGACAAGCAGCCCTGCCCGCAGCACGAGGATTTCAAGCCCGTGCGGGCACAGATCTCCGAGTATCTCCGCGAGACGTCGTTGCAACAGATGGCCGACGCGCTGGAGACCAAGCTCGCGCTGATGGGCAAGTCGGTCCACGAGCCCGATCGTGGCCGGCCGATGGTCAAGCGCAGCTGATCGCCCGCATCGGCGCGTGGGCGTGTGTTCACGCGGCTTTGCTTTTGCCGCCGATCGGTGCGGCTTCGCCGGGGGCATAGATCTTGGTGATGCGCAGCTCGTCGCGGACGGTCAGGTCGATTTTCTTTTTCGTGGGCTGGCCGCGCTCGTCGAGGACGACCAGGAACGGCCGGTCCGGCTGGTCGTCCGGGCTGCGGAGCACACACGCGGGGATGGTGGGGCCGGCGTCGGGGGTCCTGGATTGCACGTCCACCCGGCTGCCCACGGGGAACAGGCCCACGGTGTCCACCAGCAGCTTGCCCGCCACCGGATCCAGCGAGCCGGCCTTGACGCCCATGAGCACGGCCTTGACCGCGTGATGCGCGGACTGTGCCGGCCGATGGCTGCGCGGTTCCGACAGCGCGGCGTAGACGTCGGCGACGGCGACCAGTCGCGCCAGCGGATGCAGGAAAAAGCCCTTTCGCCCGTGCGGGTAGCCCGAGCCGTCGAGGCGTTCGTGGTGCTGGTAAATCGCCACGCGGACGTCCTTGGGAACGCTGGCGTCTTCGAGCAGGTCGGCGGAATAGGCCGGGTGCCGCCGGACGTCGAGCCATTCGTTGGGCGTGAGCGGCCGCCTGGCGGTCAGCACCGCTTCGGGCAGCCGGGCCATGCCGATGTCGGCAAGCATGCCGGTCAGCCCCGCATCGATAATGCGCGGCTCGGGGTAGCCGATCTGCTGCGCCAGGTGCATCGCCACCAACGCCGTCCGGACCCCGTGCGCGAGGATCGGGTGACGCGCAGCCGGCGACAGGTTCGCCATCACCGCCGCAAGGTCCACGTCCAACGCCATCACCGGCAACACCGCATGCAACAGATCGGTCGTCGGCCCGGCGTCCAGCCCGCGCGTGGACCGCCCACCGCTCACGTGCGACGGCTGCACCGCTTCGATCCATGGGCCGCCCTGCATCTCCCAGGCACCCATCAATTGCTCGGCGTGCTGGGTCGCATCCCGGCTGGCGCGCTCGAAGGCGTCGGGGTCCAGCCGGCTCTTACCGGGCCGCGGTCGGTCCGTCAGCGCGTACGCCGTCGCGTCCGGCGGCGCGTCCGCGGCGAACGCGCGCTGCGCCGCGTCGCCCTTGGACGCACTGGCCGCTGCGTCCCCCGGCTTGTCCGCCGCTTGCTCCATAGCGCCACCCTGCGTGCGGACCGTCCGAATCCCGCGACTACGCAGCACCTCAAGGAAATGATCCGTGATGATCGTGCCCGACGCCAGCAGCAGGCGGCCCGACCCGTCGTACATATCGTTCGACAGACGCTCCCCGACGCGCAACGCGCCGATCTCGATGGACGTACCGATACCCTTTGAATGGTCCATGTGAAACTCCCCCCAACAAGCCCGTCGGTGTCGGCCACCCCCCGTGGCCGAATAACAACCCGCACCGATGCGGCGGTCTTGCAGCTATCGGCCAGTTCCTTGAAGAGTTTGCGTCGGGGATTCACGCAATCCGCAGAGGGGCCACCCACGCCGGGCTCTTGCAGAACAAGCGCCGCCCAACCGCCCGAAACGTCGCCGATCGTTTCGCAAGACGCGCCCGAACGTCCGATCATCCCCGCAACGCCCCGCCGTACAGCAGCGCCACGATCGCGGCGACCGTCACGACATGCACCGCCGCCGCCGCCCGGGCCGTCCAGACATACGACCGCTTGGCCGTCTTGTGCCGAAAGTGCCGCCGCGCGATCCACGACCCCGGCCAGCCGCCGAGCACCTCCCACAGATGCAGCGTCGCCTCGGGAACCCGCCACCGGCCCCGCCGCGCCTGCCGCTTGTCCCAGCCGATCAGCCCCGCCGACACCAGGCACGCCAGCGCGACCCAGAGCAGGTACACCCCCGCCAACCAAAGCCACGTCGATGCGCCCATGCATGGGAATCTACCCCCGACGCCGACGCGCCACGACGCCCAGCGTCCCGAGCAAACCCACCAGCGCCACCCCCGGCTCGGGAACCACCACCCCACGGAAGTCCGGAACCGACGACGACCCCCACCCGTTGAGCACCGCGTCCAGGTCCGCCTGATCCACCACGCCATCCCCGGTGAAGTCGCCCGTCACCCACGACACATAGTCGTTCGCATCCGCGATCGACGCGTTGTTGATCCCCCAATGATTGAGCACCGCATCCAAGTCCCCCTGCTCGATCGCCCCGTTGAGATTCGCATCCCCAAACA
>CAZIXN010000001.1:12303-43764 GCA_964543215.1 uncultured Phycisphaera sp. | reverse complement strand
TCAAAATCCGCCGCCCCTTAAAGGCTTGTGGGTTCGAGTCCCACCTCCGGTACTAGGCCGCTTTGCGATTCGACTGGATGCCGATCGATGCGGCGTCTTGGTCTGGGCGGGATGCCATCGGCGAGTGATGGCTC
This sequence comes from uncultured Phycisphaera sp., assembly GCA_964543215.1. Lineage (GTDB taxonomy): Bacteria > Planctomycetota > Phycisphaerae > Phycisphaerales > Phycisphaeraceae > CAZIXN01. Next base: position 43,630 of record CAZIXN010000001.1, on the reverse strand, counting down.
CTCCGGCCGGGCAATGGCGTCGAATCTTGCGCCATCTCCTTGCGGCGAGTCGTCGGGTTTCCTTGCGAAACAAGGGCCATCCGAATATCGTCCACGCCGATCCTTCGGGACCGATGCGTGCAGGCCCGGGGTTGGCTGGGATGCGAGCGGATGGCGTGACGAACGCACGCCGGGTGGCGCTTGGCGTTTGGCGCTTGGCGCTTGGCGTTTGGCGCTTGGCGGTCGGCGGGTGAGCTCATGTCGCCCGTGGCTGCGGCGACTTCGCGGCGTTCCCGGAGTGGATAAACCATGAGAGTGCTTTGTGCGCCCGACAGCTTCAAGGGCTCGATGACCGCCACCGCGGCGGCTCTCGCCATGGCGAAGGGATGTCGCCGGGCGAGCGCGGACATCGTCTGTGACGTGTGCCCGATCTCCGACGGCGGCGAGGGGTTCGTCGATGCGATGGACCGTGCCGGCCACGGCACGCGCATCGCCACCACGGTGATGGGACCGCGGTGCGAGCCGGTTCGTGCGACGTGGACCGCGCTCCCTGATGGCACGGCGGTCATCGAGATGGCCGCGGCGTCGGGCCTGATGCTTGTGCCCACCGGCCGACGCGACCCGACGCGGACCACCACGTTCGGGACCGGGCAGCTGGTCCGCGCGGCGCTCGATCGCGGCTGTCGAAACCTCCTGATCGGCATCGGCGGCAGCGCGACCTGTGACGCCGGCGTGGGCATGGCTCAGGCGCTCGGGGCGCGGTTCCTGTCCGGCGACGGACGGCCGTTGAGGCATCCCCTGGCCGGCGGCGACCTGGGCTCGATCCGAGCGATTGATCTGACCACCCTGGACGAGCGACTCGGCGGTTGCACGCTGCGTGTGGCGTGTGACGTGACGAATCCGCTGTGTGGCGAACGTGGCGCCGCGCATGTGTACGGGCCGCAGAAGGGCGGAACCCCCGATCAGCTCGGCCGGCTGGACGCGGGGCTCAGGCACATCGCGGCCCTGCTGAACGCGAAACCCGCCACGCCGGGCTACGGGGCGGCGGGCGGCTTGGGCTTGGGGCTTTCGGTCATGCTCGGCGCCGCTCTGTTGCCGGGCATCGGACTGGTCCTCGACGCGCTGGCGTTTTCGGAACGATTGCGCGGCGCGGACCTGTGCCTCACCGGAGAAGGCTGCCTCGACGGCCAGACGTTGTCGGGCAAAGCCCTTTACGGCGTGGCCCAGCGGGCGCGGAGCCTGGCGGTGCCGACCGTGGCGCTGGTGGGTGCCTTGGGGCAACGCCCGGAGGACGCGTTGGCCTGTGGGCTCACGTCGTACCGCGTGATCGGGCATGGCCTGCCCGAGGCGGAATCGATGCGCCGGGCGGAAGAACTGCTGGAAGCCGCTTCGGCGTCGGTGGTCGCGGGTTGGCTCCGCGATGGTGGGCCAACCCGACCGTGACTGTTCGATGATGCCGCGGTACTCCCGGGCGATCGCGCGAGCGCATTTGTGGAAGAAAACCTGATCCGACATTCGCTTCAGCGTGTGGCGAGGCGAGGTGGCGGGTGCTCGGTGGGTCAGGGCGTGTAGGTGGTCATGTTTCGCGGGTCTTCCCAGCACTCGACCAAGGTGATGCGTACGCGGTCGCCCTCGTGTTGGCGGACGAGTTCGCTGAACACGCGGAACACCTCGGCCGCGAGGCCTTCGCAGCTGGGGTGGTCGATGAAGTACGGCCGAAACAACTCGGGCTGCGCGTCGACCATCTTCTTTCCCGCGTCGTCGTCGTGGGCGAGCAGGATGCCGTGGTCGAGGTGTTCGTCGATCCACGCCTTGAGGTAGCGCAGCCCGCCGAAGTCCACGACGAAGCCGTTGCGGTCGAGGTCGTCGGCGGCGAAGGTGATGCGGAGGGTCCATGAGTGCCCGTGGACGAATCGGCAGTGTCCGTCGTGATGCGGCTGGCGGTGGGCCAGCGGGATGTCGGGGTAGGTTTTGGCGCAGGTCCGCATCGCGACAGACTACTCAGACTTGAGTTTGGCGCCCAAGAAACCCACGGAGATGTCATTGCGGCGGAGCGTGTTCATGGCTTTGGCGTTGACCGTCAATAGCACGATCAAGTTGATGAGCGGTACGACCATCAAGACTGCCAACAGCGCACCGATCGCAGCGTTGTACACCAAACTGGCTAACAAGAACACTGCAATCAAACCGCCCAAGCCGAGCGCGATTTGAAACAGACCGAGCACGCCGTACACCAGATCGGGCATTGGGGTCACTAAGAACGCAGTGCCAAATACCAAGCCGTACAAGAGCAACTGGAGAAGAATGATCCAGATCAACAGTTTCTGCCGCTGGGCGATTCTGACCACGGTGTGATGAACATCGGAAGGCATAGAGGCTCCGGGTAGTTGGGTCAATCGATCCCGAGAAGTTTGTGCGTCTGGACGGACAGCCGCCAACGGGGATGGGCGAGGCAGTACTGGATCGTGGCCTGCACGTTGCTCGCGGCGTTCGGGCCGTCCACGTCCATGGGTTGCAGGAAGAAGTGCGTGAAGGCCAGATCGGCGAGCGCGTCGGGCGGCAGTTCGGGCTGGGGGTAGACGAGTTTGAGCTCGTCGCCGGCGGCGAGGGCCAGCGTCGTGCCGGCCTTGGGCGAGACGGTCAGCCAGTCGATGCCGCCGGAGGTTCCCGGGGTTGGCAGCGGCTGGGTTCCGTTGGTCTCGGCGGCGACTTCGAAGCCGCGGGCGTGCAGCGCATCGAGCAGGGGGGCGTCGAGTTGCAGCAGCGGCTCGCCCCCGGTGCAGACGACCAGGCGGTGGGCATCTTCGGCGGGGTCGAGCGGTCCACGCCAGACGCGGACCACGGCGTCGGCCAGAGCTTCGGCGTCGGGGAAGCGTCCGCCGTTGGGCCCGTCGGTGCCCACGAAGTCGGTGTCGCAGAATCGGCAGGCCGCGGTGGCACGGTCCTGCTCCCGGCCGGACCAGAGGTTGCAGCCGGCGAAGCGCAGGAACACCGCGGCCCGGCCGGCCTGAGCGCCTTCACCCTGGAGCGTGGCGTAGATCTCCTTGACGCGGTAGGCGGACACGCGGGCAAGATACCTCGCGCGGCACCGCGGAGCGCAAAAAAAGCCCCGCGTTGATACGCGGGGCTCATCGAAAATGTCAATGGGCGGACGATCGGAATCGCTCAGAACGTGTTGCCGACGTTGTACTTCGCCGGGTCGTCATTGAGGCCCGGGAAGAGCAGCTCTTCCTGCTCGGACTGCAGGATGATGGTCGGCTTGATGAGGATCAGCAGGGTGCGTTCATCCTTGACGGTGGAGTTGTTGGAGAACAGGCGGTTGATCACCGGGATCTTGGAGAGCACGGGCACGCCGGCTTCGATCTCGACTTCACCGACGAGGCGTTGCCCGCCCAGGAGCAGGGTGCCCTTGTCCGGGACGCTGACGGTGGAGCGGACCTGCGTGACTTCCAATTCGGGCAGTTCGATGGGCGCCCTGAAAATCCGACCGTTTCCGCCTTCATCGTCGCCATCGCCACCTCCGCCGTCGGAAGCGCCTTCAATAAAGAAGGTGCGGATGGGCTGCTGGAGGGTCGCCAGCGAAGGACGCATGGTCATGGTGACGTAACGGCGGTCGGCGGAGACGGTGCCTTCGACGTCGAGCACGACGCCGGAGTTCACGCTGGAGACGGTGACGTCGAAGCTGTTGGTATCGGGGACGGGTTCGAGGTCGGAGATGAACGCGACCTGGGTGGCGACCAGCACGTAGGCCCGCTGGCCGTTGAAGAACGTGACGCGGGGTGCGGTGAGGGTCAGCGAACGGTTGCTGGCCTGGGTGGCACGGACGAGCAGGTCGACTTCGAGGTCGTCGATGAAGCTGACGCCGAAGTCGAGCGCTGACGGAAGTCCCGCAGCAGACCCGACGCCGAGGAACCGGTCGGGCGTGAGGATGGTCGAGCCGCGCTGGCCCAGGTCGAAGGAGCCTTGCTCGACGTTGATGGGCGTGAAATTGCCGGTGGACTTGTACCGGACGTCCAGGTCGATACCGAACTCTTCGAGGAAGTTGTTGTCGACCAGGAGGAAGCGGGCTTCGACGCTGATCTGGGTGGCGCGTTGTTCGCGGAGGTCGCCGAGCACGCCGACGATCTCTCGGTGGTTGCCGGAGGTGGTTTTGATGATGAGGTTGCCGTTGAGCTCCTGGACGGTGGACTCGAGATTGTCCCACTCTTCGGGTCGGCCGACGGAGTCGCGGATGATGAGGGTGATCTGCTCGATCAGTTCTTCGCGTCGTTCGTCCTCATCGACGTCGTCTTCATCGGTGTCGCCGAAGATGGAGGTGCCGCCGCCGCCGCCGCCACCGCCGCCGCCGGAGAGGGCTTCGGAGAGTTCGAAGGCCGGGGCGTCGGTGAAGTTGGGGACCTGGACGAGCAGGTCGCGGATGTCGTAGACGCGGGCTTCGGTGGTGCGGTTGAGTTCGGCCTGGGTGTTGATTTCGACGACGCCATCGACGATGGAATAGGTGGCGGGACTGACCGCGCCGCCAGCGGAGTTAGCCAGTTGAAGGACCTTCTCGAGGGCGACGCGGGCCGAGACGTCGGCGAGTTCGAGCGTGATGGGCATGTCTTCTTCGATGCCCTCGATGTTCAGGGCCGGCCAGTTGACGAAGATGTTGACGCCGGTGGTGGTGCGGAGGAAGCCGATGACCGCTTCGAGGGGGTTGGCCTCGAACTGGACGGGGACGACCTGTTCGAGCTTCTGGGCGGCTTCCCGGTTGACGCGGGACTCGCCGCCGGATTCGTCGAGGGCTTCGAGGCGTCGCTGGGTGAGTTGAGGCCAGTCGGAGGGGTAGACCAGCAGGTCGTCGTAGGGGATGGTGGCTTCGAGGTTCAGGGCGTGCTGACGGGAGATCATCAGGTCGCGCTGACGGGTGAAGTCGCGCTGGTCGCGGAGGATGATCATGTCCTCGAGGATGTCCTGCAGGGCCTGGGCGGCGATGTTCTGGGGATCGATGAACAGGGCCTGGTTGATGAGGTCAAGGGCTTCCTCGTAGCGCATCTGGCGCTGAAGGTCGCGGGACTGGCCGATGAGCTGGCCGGTGCGTTGACGCTGCTGTTCGAGCGCGTCACGTTGGGCTTGTCGCTCGATATCTGCCTGGAGGTTGGCGTCGCGTTCGAGCTGAGCGCGGGCGGCGACTTCCTGCTGGCGCTGGATGGCGACGGCCAGGTCGTTGGCGGTGGAGCGGCGCTGGTTGTAGGCGGTGGTGGCGTACAGCCGGGCATTGCGGTCCAGGGTGATCTTGGCGTTGTTGACGGCGTCGGTGGCTTCGTTGAAGCGGTTGCTTGAGAGCGCGGCGCGGGCGTTGTTCATGGCCGCGTCGTAGGCGTCGTTGGCTGCTTGCAGCTGGAGGGCGTCAAGCTGCTGCTGGGCTTCGAGCGGGTTTTTCTGGGGCACGCGGGCGGCGGTCGCGGCGTTCTGTGCGGCGGCGAGGCTGGCCTGGATGTTGGCGTTGTCGGGGTCGAGCTCGGCGGCCTCGTTGTAGAGGTTGATGGCCAGGTCGTGGTAGCCCTGACGCTGGGCGTCGGCGGCGTTCTTGGCGAGGTCGGCGGCGTAGGCCTTCTGGGCCTGCACGAGCAGGTCCTTGGGCGGGGCGGCGGCGGCGGTGCGGGCCTGCTCGGCCGCGGCGGTTTCGAGGGCGGCGCGGGCCAGATCTTTAGCGGCCTGAGCTTCGGCGGCGGCGAGGTCGGCTTCGGCCTGGGCCATTTCAGCCTGTTGCGCGGCCTGCGCGTCGTTCGACGCGGCGGCGGCGGTCGCGGCGGCCACGGCCGCGGCGGATTCGGCCTGCTCGGCCTGAGCGGCGGCCATCTGGCTGCGCTGCTCGGCGATCACGTCGAGTTGGCTCTGCAAGCGCTGGCGGTCGAACCAGCCGAGCTTGGCGCCTTGCCCTTCGAGATCGCGGGCGGCCTGCAGCGAGGCTTCGGCCAAGGCGACGTCGCCGGCGGCGAGCTGGGTCGAGGCTTCGTCGAGCAGCCGCTTGGCCTGCGTGGACTTGGCGTCGAGCTGACGCTGACGCTCGGCTTCCTGGGCTTGCAGGTGCAGGCGTTCCTGCTCGGTGGGCTCGGCGGCTTCGGGGGCTTCGGGGGCGTTCAACGCCGCGTCGGCGGAAGCGGGGGCTCCGACGACTTCCTGCGGCTCGGGCGTGGCGTCGGTGGCGGTGACCGGTGCGTCGGCGTTGCCGGAGCCGTCGCCGTTGGCGGCGGCGTCGAGCTTGCGGAGCGCCTCGTAGAGCCGGACGCGCTGCTCCTTGGGCAGCTGCATCGGATCGACGCGGTAAAGCTGTTCCCGAGCGGCATCGATCATGCCGGCTTCGAGGTCGGCCAGACCGTTGGTGTACAGCTCGGTGGCCGAGAGCTCTCCGGAGGCCTGGGCGTGAGCCGGGGCCGGGAGTGAGGTGAAGCCAACGCCGACGCAGAACGTGAGGGCGACCGCAAATGCAGGACGGTTCAACAAGACGAAGCCTCCGATAATCGGGTGGGGCACGGAATTGGCGAGGGGCGAGTCGCTCGGTCGATACTCAGACCGAGCCCAAGGGCATCGATGAATCCGCAGGAAACCGCGTTCACCGGGGGCGTGTGCCGCAACAGAGGATCAGCCTACCTTGACCCCCAGCCGGTCGCAAGCGTTGTGACGCGCCGGTGTTGCACGGGTTATTTTGGCCCGTGGGGTTGGCGGGGTTTCCGCGGGGAAATCGGGTGGTGGTTCGGGGACGGCGGTCGGCGGGGCCTCTAGACTCCGGCGATGCGAATCGTCGTTACCGGTGCCGCGGGTCGAATTGGGCGGGAAATCACGCGACACCTTGCCCGGTCGGGCCACGCCGTGGTCGCATTGGACCAGCGGTACGAGGCGTCTTTGCTGGAAACGCCGGGCGTGGAGCACCGCGTCGTGGACCTGCGGGAATCTGCACCGATTTACCAGTGGCTGGTCGGGGCCGACGCATTGGTGCATTTCGGCAACCTGCCCAACGTTCAGTCGGCCCCGGCCCGGCAGGTGTACCGGGACAACATTCAGATCAACCTCCACACCCTCGAAGCGGCCGTGGAAGTGGGCATCCGCCGGATCGTGTTCGCCAGTTCGGTGCAGGTGATCGCGGGGACGCGCAAGCTCCACGACGACCCCATGACGCGGTCAGCGCTGCCGGAATTGCCCGTCACGGGCGAGGCTCCGGCGAACCCGTCAAACCTGTACGCCCTGAGCAAGCTCGCAGGGGAGGATCAGCTGCGGATGCTGGTTCGGCTGCATCCGGACTTGTCGGCGGTGGCGCTGCGGCTGCCCTTCACCTCGCGGGGGCCGGTGGTGCCGCACCGCCTCGATCTGGAGCAGGTCAAACTGCGGTGGTGGGACAAGACGCACCTGGACGAGTGTTTCGCGTGGCTGGATGTGGCGGAGGTCGGGCCGTTGGTCGAAGCGATCCTGAGCAAAGCGACGCCGGGCTACGCGTGCCTGTTCCCCGCGTCGGACGACAGCCAGTTGGGTTGGCCCGCCGACCGCATCGCCGAGCGGTTTTTCCCCGGTACGCCGGTGCGTGTCGACCTGTCCGGGCGGTTCACGGTGGTGGACAACACGCCGATCACCGCGAAATACGGCTGGAAGCCGGCCGACCTGGCCGTTCACCGGCAGCCCGCCCAGGCCCGAGCAGAATCCGCCCCGGCGGTTTCGGCGGCGGGAATCTGAAATCCGCCTTGTGGGCGCTTGGACAAGCCGGCCGGTTGTGGTACGTTCTCCCGCCCGACGCGGCGTGAGGCACCTTTTTCACGCCGGCGGACCGATTTTCGTCCAAACCTGCTTCCCCCTGATTGAACCTTCCGAAAGGCAACGACCATGGCACACAAGAAAGGCCAAGGCTCCACCAAGAACGGCCGCGACTCCAACGCCCAGTACCGGGGCATCAAGCTCTACGGCGGGCAGGAAGCCAAGGCCGGCTCGATCATCGTCCGCCAGTGCGGCACGAAGTTCAAGCCCGGCTTCAACGTCGGTCAAGGCAAGGATGACACCCTGTTCGCCCTGCTGGCCGGCAAGGTCGAGTTCCAAGGCCGCCGCGTTCACGTCCGCCAGTCGGCCTGATCGCACACGCCCGCAAGATCCCCTTCAAGCCGTGGCACACGCCACGGTTTTTTCGTGCGCCCCGCCTGCTTCACGCCTTGCGGCGGTGTCGCCCCAGCGACAGACCCATCGCCACCAAGCCCGCGAACGCCGGCTCGGGAATCGACGACGCCAGGGGAAGCGCATTGGAAGCGCCCCAGAAATTCAACACCGCGTCCAGGTCGCCCTGCTCCACGACGCCGTTGCCGTTGAGGTCCCCGGTCGCCCAGGTCATGCCGCTCTGGCCCCAGTGGTTCAGCACGGCATCCAGGTCGCCCTGCGCGACCCGGCCGTCCAGGTCCGCGTCGCCGGGAAACGTGCCGAGCAATTCGCCGACGAGCACATCGACATCCGCCGCGTCGAGCAGGCCGTCGCCGTTGAGATCGAGCGCCGCGATCGCGGGCAGGCCGAACACCAGCCGGTACAAATCGCCGTCGGCGATGGCGCGGAACAGCCAGTCGATGTCGTCGGCGTTGAGTTGGCCGTTGAAATCCGCATCGCCGGCAAGCGTCTCGGCCACAGCCTCGACGACGGTGAGCGTCTGGTTGACGCCGACCTGATGCAGGTGCTGCACCACCCCGCTGGTCCATTCGATGGTGACCAGATCCACGGGATTCTCGGCCGAAGCGCGGTCGCCCAGGCCGAAGTGCGCCGTGTGCTCGTTCTGACTGAGGAAGCTGCTGCCGCTTTCGATGGACCGCACCTGCCGCGTGTGCGGGTCGTTGAGATCGGCGACGACGGTGATGAACGCGCCGATGCCGTCGCGGTTGGAGAGCGTGCCTTCGGTGTGGAGCCGCAGGTAGGTCTGATCCGCGGCGGGACCGCCGGGGCCGATGAGGTCGTTGCGGTACACGATCGGCTGGTCTTCGTGGTTGACGATGATGAGGTCCAGGTCGCCGTCGTTGTCGTAGTCGAGATGGATGAGCCCGCGTCCCTGCCCGGTGTCCGTGATGCCGGCGGCGTTGGAGACGTCGGTGAAGATGCCGCCGTCGTTGCGCCACAGGGTGGTGCGGTCGTTGACCCAGCCCGCGCCGTTGTAGCCATTGGTGGCGATGAGGTCGGGGTCGCCGTCGTTGTCGCCGTCGAAGAAGGTCGTGCCCCAGCCCCAGCGTGCATCGCGGACGCCGGCCTGTTGGGTGACGTCGGTGAAGGTGCGGTCGCCGTTGTTGCGGTACAGCCGGTTCCAGCCGCCGAACGGGCCGGGGTGGGCCGGGTCCTGCGTGATGTTGGTGATGAACCAGTCCAGGTAACCGTCGCCGTCGTAGTCGGCAAAGGCGGTGCCCATGCCGTTGTAGTCCGTGCCGACGTTCGCGGCCGCGGTGCCTTCGAGGAACGTCCCGTCGCCGTTGTTCCAGAACAGTTGGCTGGTCTCGAAGTCGGCGGCGAAGGTCAGGTCGGCGTGGCCGTCGCGGTCCAGGTCGCCCAGGTGCGGCGCGAAGCGGTAGTTGATCGCTTTGCGGTACGTGTCGATGCCGGCGGCTTGCGTGACATCGTCGAACACGCCCGGCTGCGTCGCGCCGCGGTTCAGGAAGAGGCGCGACTGACTCAGTGCGGTGGGGTTGCCCCAGTCGCTGGTGACCAGGTCGAGGTAGCCGTCGCCGTTGATGTCGCCAAACGACGCGCCCTGCCCGTTGCGGGCGATGCCGTTGCTGAGCGCGGCGGCGGCGGACGGGCCGGCGTCGGTGAAGAAGCCGGTCCCGTCGTTGAGGTACAGGTAGTTGCGCGTCGCGCCCGCGCCGCCGGTGATGTAGAGGTCCAGGTCGCCGTCGTTGTCGATGTCGCCGGAGACCACGCCGTTGGTCAGCGTCGGGATCGTGAAGCCCGCCGACGCGGTCCGCTTTTCGAACGTGCCGTCCCCGCGGTTGCGGTAGAAGATGTCGTTGTCGCCGAGCCGCGTGAAAATCAAATCGGTTAGGCCGTCGTTGTCGAAGTCGCCCGCCGCGACCCCGCCGGTCATGAACGCCGACCCGGGGAGCAGGTCGTTGAACTCCGCGTACGACTGCTGATGGTTGATCCCCGTGCCCGCCGTCACGTCGGTGAACGACAGCTCCGCCGCCGAAGCGCCGCCCAGAATGCCTATGGCACCCAAACCGCTCCACACCGACATCCCAAACGCCTGATGGCTCATCGGACTCTCCACGCTCCAAGACAACGGATGGCAGAAGCAAACGGATGCGTCACGATTGGACGGGGAAAACAGGGTCGGTTTGTCGGCAAACCGCGAGACGCCAGAACCAAGCAGTCTACCTCGGCCGCGAGCCCCGGGCAACAAATCTCGGGCGATCCCCGGCCGCGACGCGTCCAATGGCTATCGTGGCTCCCCATGTTCATCGATTCCGCCCACATCCTCGTCCGCTCCGGCAAAGGCGGCGACGGCTGCGTCTCGTTTCGCCGGCTGAAGTACATCCCCAAAGGCGGGCCCGACGGCGGCAACGGCGGCAACGGCGGCTCGGTGATCCTCATCGCCGACCCCAACGTCGAAACCCTGCTGGACTTCACCGGCCGGCACCACTGGTTCGCGCACGATGGCGAGCCCGGCCGCGGCAAGCAGCAGTACGGCAAGCACGCCGAAGACCTGGAAATCAAACTCCCGCCCGGCACGCAGGTCTTCGATCAGGACACCGGCGACCTGCTCCTGGACCTCGCCAAACCCGGCCAGCGCGTCGTCATCGCCGAGGGCGGACGCGGCGGCTTCGGCAACGAACACTTCAAAACGCCCGTCCACCAGACGCCCCGCGAAAACACGCCCGGCGAACCAGGCACCGAACTCAACCTCCGACTGGACCTCAAGCTCGTCGCCGACGTCGGCCTGCTCGGAAAACCCAACGCGGGCAAGTCCACCCTGCTCTCGGCCGTGTCCGCGGCGCGACCCAAGATCGCCGACTACCCGTTCACGACCCTCATCCCCCAGCCCGGCGTGGCAGATCTGGGGGGCGGCCGTCGCCTGGTGATCTGCGACATCCCCGGCCTCATCGAAGGCGCGGCCAGCGGCGCGGGGCTGGGCCACCGCTTCCTCCGCCACGTCGAACGCACCGCCGTGCTCGTCCACCTGCTCGACGCCGACCCCGGCGACGGCTCGGACCCCTTGGCCAACTACCGAGCCATCCGCGAGGAACTCGCCGCCTATTCGCCGGCGCTGGCCGAGAAACCCGAAGTCGTCGTGCTCTCCAAGGTCGATCTGCTGGGCGGCGATGAGGATGTCGCCGCCGCGATTGACCTGCTTGTCGACGCGCTGGGCCAAAAGCCGCTGGCGATCAGCAGCGCCACGGGCCGAGGCCTTTCCGAACTGCTCGAAGCCTGCTGGCAGAAACTCGAAGCCGGACGAGGCACGATCGAACCTTGGAAAGAACCCCTCAGAAACGACGCGCCGTGAGGCGCGCCGTTCGTCGTGGGTTTTGATGCGGGGCTTGCGGCTTAGTCGTAGAGCGCCGAAACCGTGGTCAGGTGTTCGGGGTGCGTGATGACGGCCATGAACTTGAAGTCGGGGTTGAAGTCTTCTCCGCTGGCTCCCGATCGGTAGTACCCGTCGTCGCTACGGTCGGTTTTGCGGACCTTGAGGAAGCGGGTTTCGCTGACGCCCAGGCGGGAGATGTCCACGGACACCGCGCCGATGTACTGCGACGAGTTGCTGGTGACCTGCGTGGGCGGCGTGGTCTGTACGGTCTCGAAGGGGCTGACCGCCAGGGCCGGGCCGAGCGCGTTGCCGTGTTCATCGACAGCCTGGATGGTGATCCAGGAGTTGCCGAAGCCGACCCCGCGCTCGAAGTAGAGCAGCTCACCGAAGTCGTCCGGGCCGGGGTCGTTGTCCTTGAGCGGCAACTCGAATTCGAGCGTGAACTCGAAGGTCGGGTTGCGGCCGCTGCAATCGAAGTAGTGGTTGAGGTTGTTGTTGCCCATCGCTTCGAGCACGCGGGGCGCGAAGGCGGCGTAGTCGGCGGCAGTGGGTTCGTCGTCGTCACCGTCATCGACTTCTTGGCCGACAAAATATTTTCCTGCGGTGCCGTCGGTGATGCGTTCGCCGCCGTTTACGGAAATCTGCATGCCGTCTTGTTGACCGACGCTGAGGCCGTGGATGGCGATCGGCTTGTAGAACTTTGTGAATTCTTTGCCGTTGGGCATGGTGACGGTGCGGATGAAGACGTCGCCCTGGGCGTCGTGGCTTTGTCCGCTGACTTCGGCGGCCGGGCCTTCGACGTAGAAGTTCGACAGGTCGCCGACGCGTCGCTGGTAGAGGTTCGGGTAGGCCTCGCTCGCGGCGGTGGGGTAGTCGTCGGCGGCGGCTGCGGGGGCGGTCCAGACGCCGAGCATGGCGGCGGTGCTGAGCGCGGCGGCGGTCAGCAGCACGGGTTTGGCTAACGATTCGATTCGGTCCAGGTTCATGGTGCGTTCCTCGGTAAGGGGCAGGTCGCTGCCCGGGGGAATCTTGGGCACACCCCATTCATCGAATTCACCATCGCCACCTGCAAGTCCGGCCAACCGACTTGAGGGAACATCCCAGTCGTAAGCGTCGCACGGAGCGCTTGCGTGCCTTCGGTAAGCGTTGCGGATGATGCCGGCGAGGCCGTTTAGGCCGGCGAGGGTCGGTCCCTCCCCACGCGATGCGGTACATTGCCGCGTCACTCAAACGGACACGCAACCCTCGGGCACACGGATGAGTCAGTCACACCTTCTCGCCATAAGCGTCGGCAACACGCGGACCCGTATGGGCACGTTCGTGGACGGCAGGCTTGTCGAAACCGCTACGGTCGACAACGCCGAGCTCGACCGCATCGACGACGCCATCGGGCGGACGCTTGGCCCGGTGGTCGCCGACGATCAGGGCGCGATCGTCGCCTCGTCGGTCAACCCCCGCGTTGCCGACCACGTCTTCGGCGAAATCGCCAAGCGCACGCGGCACGCGATCCACCGCGTCGAGCGCGACCTGCCCATCCCCGTCGGTCGCCAGCTCGATCCCGAAGCCATCGTCGGCGAGGACCGCCTGCTGAATGCCGCCGCCGCGTTCGATGTGCTCAAGCAGGCCTGCGTCGTCGTCGATGCCGGCACCGCGATCACGATCGACTTCGTCGATGGGTCCGGCACGTTTCATGGCGGCGCGATCGCCCCCGGCGGCCAGCTCATGCTTGATGCCCTGCACCAGCGCACCGCGCTGCTACCGGAAATCGAGTTCGCCAAACCCGATCACATCATCGGACACAACACGATCCAGGCGATGCGCGTCGGCGTGTATTACGGCATGCGCGGCATGGTGTACGAGCTCACCGAACGTTACGCCGAAACCGTCGGCCTGTTCCCGATGGTCGTTGCGACCGGAGGGGATGCCGCGCTGCTGTTCCAGGATGATCCGCGCATCGATCGCGTCGTGCCCGACCTCACGCTCATGGGCCTGATGCTCACCTGGGAGGCCGCGAAAAAGCGACTGGACGAAGGCGACCACGACGACGCCGATCTCGGAGAAACGAAGTGACCGCGACCTTCGCCACCCCCGACGCAGCGCTCAAGCAGCTCCGCATCCTCTGGGCCGGGATCACGTTCGGCCTGGTCGCCACCGCCGCCGTCATCGTCGCCGTCACCCGCAACACGCCCGACCCCGGACCCGTCGCCCTAGGCCCGGTCCGCGTCGGCACCCTGGCGCTTGTCGGCCTGATCGTGCTCATGGGCATCGGCTACTTCGTCCGCCTTCAGGCCTACAAGCGCGGCTGGGAGATCCATCGCGTCAAGCCCGCCGCCTACGTCACCGGCAACCTCATCCTTTTCGCGATGCTCGAAGGCGTCGGCATCCTCGCGGTGGTCCTCGGCGGTTTCGTCGGCGACCGCTTCGCCTGCTTCGCCATCGCCACCGCCGCGTTCGTGGCGCTGCTGCTGAACTTCCCCAACGGCGGGCCGCTGCGACCCGCCGAACCGCGGCTGTGAACCGAGCAGCCCAATCAACCTGCCGGGTGACGCTCATGACCACGCCGACGCCCGGCGCGGTCGCCATCGTGCAGTTGGCCGGCGACGCGACCGAGGCGGTGCTGCGTGAGGCGATCGGCTTCCGCCGGCCGCTTGCCGTCGGGGCGGTGACGCTGGCCGACTTCGCGGGCATCGACCGGGGCCTGCTCACGCGCGTCGCACCCCAGGTCTGGCAGCTCATGCCGCACGGCGGGCCACGCATCGTGCAACGCCTGATCGAGACATTGGAACAACACGGGGCAATCACCTCGCCCGCCGCCGAGGCAAGCGATCTCTATCCCGAAGCGTCCAGCCCGATCGAGGCGGATGTGCTCGCCGCGATCGCCGCCGCCGCGAGCCCCGCGGCGATCGATCTGCTCGGCGAACAGCCCGCGCTTTGGCGGGCGTGGTTCGCGGGCCAGAATGCCCCGCCGACGCTTGAATCAACGCGGCGCGACCCGCGGGATCATCTGCTCACGCCGCCCACCGTGGTCGTCGTCGGCCGTCCCAACGTGGGCAAGTCCACGCTGCTCAACGCGCTGGTCGGCCGGACCGCGGCGCTGGTGGCCGACCTGCCCGGCACGACGCGCGACTGGGTTGGCTCCACGGTCGAGTTGACCGCAACCGGCCGGGAACCGCTGCGCCACGCCGTCGCGGTGCGCTGGCTCGATACGCCCGGGCTGCGGTTCAGCCAGGATCCGATCGAACGCGCCGCCATCACCGCGGCACGCGGCGTCATCGAGCACGCGGATGTGCTCATCGCTTTGCGCAGCCCCGAGCACGATTGGCCGAGCGACGATGCGTTGCCACGGCGGCCGGACCTGCTCGTGATGAACAAGGCCGACCTGCGGTCCGCCGCCGCCGCCGGCGAAGCGATCTGCATCAGCGCTCAGACCCGGCAAGGCCTGGACCGACTTGCGGACGCGGTGCTCGCCCGGCTCGGCCTGCTTGATCTGGATCGAGCGACGCCGTGGGCGTTCAGCGCCCGGCTGCGCGGATTCGCTGCGTGTGATGCGGCTCAGCGGCAAGCGTATCTGGGGTGATCGCCGGCTCGCCTCGGTTCGCGCTGAAAGCCCGACGATGGCCATCGCCGGGCTTTCGTTCGTGAACGGCCCTCACCCGTTGGGGCGGGTCTTGTCGTCGCCGATGCCCGCCTGGGTGGCGTCGTTGCCCGCGAGGCTGTCACGCATGGCGGTGTCGGCGACGATGTTCTTCATCCGGTAGTAATCCATGATGCCCATGTTCCCGCTGCGGAAGGCCTCGGCCATCGCTTTGGGCACTTCGGATTCGGCGAGCACCACCAGCGCCCGGTTCTCTTCCACCTTCGCGCGGTTTTCCTGTTCGAGCGCGACGGCGATGGCGCGGCGTTGCTCGGCCTCGGCCTGGTAGCGGCGTTTGTCGGCCTCGGCCTGCTCGGCCTGGAGCTTCGCGCCGACGTTGGCTTCGCGGTCCACCCCGGCCACGGAGATGTCGGCGATGTCCACCGAGACGATCTCAAACGCGGTGCCGGCGTCCAGGCCCGACGCAAGCGCCTTCTTGGAGATGTGGTCGGGGTTCTCGAGCACGTGCTTGTACGTGTCCGCCGAGCCGATCGCCGACACGATGGCCTGCCCGACCCGCGCGACGACGGTTTCTTCGGTGGCCCCGCCGATCAGCCGGGCGATGTTGGCCCGCACGGTGACGCGGGCTTTGCACAACAATCGGATGCCGTCCTTGGCCACCGCATCGAGCTTGTCGATACCCGAGGTGCTGGGGTGCGGGCAGTCGATGACCTTGGGGTCGATGGAGGTGCGCACGGCTTCGAGGATGTCCCGGCCCGCCAGGTCGATGGCGCACGCGGTCTTCCAGTCCAGCGGAATCTCGGCGCGGTTGGCGGCGATGAGGGCGTTGACCACGCGCGGCACGTTTCCGCGGGCCAGGTAGTGCGTTTCGAGCTGGTTGGTGCTCACGTCCAGACCGGCGCGGACGGCCTGAATCCGCGACAGAACGATGAGGTTCGGGTTCACCTTCCGCAGCCACATGCCCACCAAGTCGAGGAACCCCACGGGCACGCGCGAGGTGGCGGCCTGCAGCCAGAGGCGGAAAAACTTGGCGAAGATGAACAGGATGAACGCCGCAAACAGGCCGGCGATCGCGATCAGGGCGTAGAGCAGCGTGTTGTTGAGGGCCTGGGCAAGCAGCGGCGAAAGGACGACGTGGGCGGGCATGTTGGGCTCTCTGAAAGGTCGGCGAAAGGGCGGATTGACGCTGCAGTCTATGCCGGTTTCTATACTCGCGACGGGTCGTGCGGCAACCCGTGTTCACCGAACCGGACGGTTGGATTTTTGGCTCACAAGCGAAAGGTTTTTATGCGGGCGATCGTCACCGGGCAGGTGGGCATGGACAAGAAGCATTACCTGCAGAACGTCGTGGACTTCGCGGGGGCGCAGGGCGAATCGCTCAAGCTGTTCAACGTCGGCGACATGATGTACGCCGAAGCGCCCGACGTGACGCCGGGGCGGATCCTGGACTTGCCCCTGAGTCGGTTGAAGAGCCTGCGTCGCGCCGCGATGAAGGACATCATCAGCGAATCGGCGGGGCAGAAGAACGTCATCATCAACACCCACGCGACGTTCCGCTGGCGGCACGGCCTGTTCAGCGCGTTCGACTTCGATCAGCTGCGGGCGTACCGGCCGGACGTGGTGATCTGCCTGCTGGACAACATCGAGGTCGTGCACGCCCGGCTGCATCGGGACCACACGAGCGATGCGACGCTCAAGGATCTGATGGTCTGGCGGGAGGAAGAGATCATGGCCAGCGAGCTGGTGGCGCAGGCGCTGGGGATCCCGAATCAGTTCTACGTGTTGTCGCGTGGCCGGCACGCGGACACGACGCAGACGGCGTTTCGCCTGGTGTGTCGGCCGGAGTATCGCAAGGTGTATCCGAGCTTCCCGATGACGCACGTCGAGAAGTTGCCCGAGGTGCTGAAGGTGATCGACGCTTTCCGCGACGAGTTGGCGAAGCGTTTTGTCGCGTTCGACCCGGGCGATGTGGACGAGAAGATCCTGCTGGACCGGTCGCTCGAGGCGGCGCGCGAAGGACAGGACTTCATCGAGGTGCACCCCGGCTCGTTCATGGGCGGCAAGCAGATGCTCAAGGTTCCGGTGCGTCAGGTGCTGGACATCGCGGGGGATGTGGACGGGCAGATTTACGCGCGGGACTTTCAGATGGTTCGGCAGAGCGACATGATCGTGTCGCTGGTGCCCAACCTGCCCGACGGCTCGCCGGGGCTGAGCAGCGGCGTCGAGCGTGAGCTGCAGCACGCGTTCGATCACGGCAAAGAGGTGTACGTCGTTTGGCACCCCACGAAGAATCCCAGTCCGTTCATCACCGAAACGGCGACGAAGTGGTTCCGCAGCGTGGACGAGGCGTTGAAGCATTTCGAAGAGGCGGGGATGTATCCGGCGGTGAATCTGTTCGGGCAGTAGGCACAGAAGACCGGCAACCCACGGAGGTTGTCCGTGGGCTTCGGGTTAGAGTTTTGGGATGCGGGATTGGCTGCGGGTGATTCTGAAGCGGGTGCTGCCCTACGCGTTGCAGCGTCGATCCGGTGATCGTGTGGCGGTGGGGAATCGGGGCGAAGCGTTGGCGGCGGCACACTTCCGGGCGATAGGTTGGAAGGTGTTGGGTCGGAACGTCGCGGTGGCGGGCGGGGAGATCGATCTGGTCTGCGAATCGAGCGACGGCACGATCGCGATCGTCGAGGTCAAGACGGTGTCGCGTCGGAAAGGCGGATCGGTGGACGCGGTATGGGCTCCCGAGCGGCGGGTGGACGCGAGCAAGCGCAAGCAGCTGCGGAAACTGGCGGCGGCGTTGTGTGCGGTCCGCGGTTGGCCGAAGGTGTGCGTGCGGTTCGATGTCGTGGCAGTGGAACTGTTCGACGACGGAACGCACGACCTGCGGCATCGCGCGGGAGCGTTTGGTTTTCGGAGGTGAGCGCGGTCTCACGCCAGACTGGGGTGCAGCCGATCGAATAACTCGCCGAGCCGGATGTCTTCGCCGTAGCGATCGGTCAGGTCGATACCGTAATGACGCTGCAACTCAAGGGTCAGCGATTCCAGTTCCAAGGCATCTGTCGCAAGATTCCTTTGGGGCGGATAGATCCATCGGTAGATGTCCATCACTGAATCGGCTGGCCGCAGCTTGGCGTCAAAGCCAGAAGGCAGTCCCATTTCTTGAACCACGAGGTGCAGAAACTGCCTTACGGCCTTAGCGTTCTTAACGCGACAACGTGAACGCCAGGCCAAACCTGAGCATTTCCTCATCGCGAGACGATGAAAACACTTTCGACGAGCCGCCGACTCAAGCCACACCGACGTGACAGCGAGAAACGTCAGCAGAGCGAAAAGCAGCCAAAGGATGAATGAAAGCATCTCGGCCATAGTTCAGTGCTGGGCTTGCTGCGCCTGGGCGACGGAGAGGGCGGCGAGGAGTTCGATGTAGGTGGTGGCGTTGACGACCTGGCGTCGGGCCTCGTCTTTGCCGAGGGTGCGGGCGACGATGTCGAGGAGTTCGAGCTGGGTTTCGGGCTGGTCGTCGGGGGTGAGCAGGAGGCAGATGATTTCGGCGAGCTGTCCGTCGGGGGCGTCGAAGTCGATGCCGGCGTGGGAGATGCCCAGCGCCACGACGGGGTGTTTGAGGTTTTTGAGGCGGGCGTGGGGGACGGCGATGGCTTGTCCCAGGCCGGTGGACATGAGCTGCTCGCGTCGCCAGACGGCGGCGTCGATGTCGTCGGGGTTTCGATCCAGGGCGGCGGCGGCTTTTTCGGAGAGCAGGCGGATGGCGCTCCGCCGGGTGGCGGTGGTCATGACGCCGGCGAAGGTGTCGGCGGAGAGGAAGTCGGCGAGCTTGCGTTTGGAGCGTTGTCCCAGGGCCAACTGCATCCCCGGTCCGGCGAGCAGGGAGGTGACGATGGCCATGATCACGATGGCGACGAAGAGGGTTTCGTTGATGAGGCCGGCTTCGAGGGCGAGCTGAGCGAGGATGATTTCCATGGCCCCGCGTGCGGACATGCCGAAGCCGATGGCCCACGACTCGCGTTTGCCAAGGCCGGCAAACTTTGCGCCGGCGTAGCAGCCGAAGACTTTGCCGGCGATGGCGATGACCAGGACGAGGGTGACGGCCAGGAGGTCGAAGCCTTCGATGAAGTTGATGCGTAGGCCGACGCCGGCGAAGAAAATCGGCGCAAAGATGTTGGTGATGAACTGCTCGATGGTCTGCCGGGTCTGGGCGCGGAGATGTTTGGAGTCGCCGATGGCGATGCCCGCGAGGAAGGCTCCGAAGATCGCGTGGATGCCGATGGCTTCGGTGGCGGCGCCGCAGAGCAGCGCGCTGACCAGGACAAAGCCCAGCACACCGCCGGGCCAGGAGGCGTGGGCGATGATGAAGGGCAGGACTTTATCGGCGGCCCATCGGCCGACCGTGAGCATGCCGCCGCAGAACACCAGGGTCAGCAGGATCGTGGTGGTCAGGCCGTTGCCGGCGACGTCGGGGGCGGGGTTGTCCCCGACATCAACGCCCGAGGCGATCATGGCCAGCACCACCGCGAAGCCGATCCAGCCGAGCAGGTCGTTGACCATCGCCGAGCTCATGATGAGCATGCCCATGTCGGACTTGAACATGTTCAGGTCCAGGAGGATTTTCGCGATGACCGGCAGGGCGGTGATCGACATCGCGATCCCCACGAACGCCGCGAAGGTGATCAGCATCTCCGGCTCGGCATCGAAGCCCATCGCGCCCGGCAGCAGGTACGCCCCGCCGAAGCCCAGGGCAAACGGGATCACCATGCCGGTGATCGAAACGGCGGCGGCGGCCTTGCCTTGTCGCCAGACCACGGACAGGTCAACCTCCAGGCCCGCGACCAGCAGCAGGAACGCGACGCTGAGGTTCATGAGCATCAGCAGAGAGATGTAGACCGGGCTGTAGGGTCGCGGCGGCGTGCCTTCGACTGCTTCCAGTTGCTCGTCGTGGGCGGAGGCCACGTCGTCGACCGCCAGGCCGCCACTGGGCGTCGCGTTGTCGTCGATGATTGATTGGGTTGCTTCGTACTGCGGGAACAGCCAGTCGAAGGCTTCGGGGCTGATCTGGGCGAAGACGGTCTGGCCGAGGATCACGCCGGCGAGGATTTCGCCCAGCACGGTGGGCTGTCCGAAGCGGCGCGCGATTTCGCCGAGCAGGCGGGCCAGCCCCAGGAGCACGGCCAGCGACAGGAAAAACACGGTGATCTGGCCGGGCGTCAGGGCTCCGGCGGCCAGGATTGGAGCGGGGAGCACAAAGGCCAGCGATTCGATCACGCAAGGGTCCTCGGGGGCCTCGGGGGCGGCCGAGTGTATCCGCATCCGGCGGTCGGGGGGTGATCTGGGAAGCTGCGGGGTTTGCGCCGATCGGGCGGGATGTGCGGAGGAAAATTCGGGTGATTTTCCGGGGTTGGACTCAAGCGGCGAACGCGGGATTCGGGGCGCTCGTAAACTCAGGGTTGTGGAAAACGCCGGATTGCTCAACACGAGTCAGCCGGCCGGTTCGGGAGAACGCGGCGTGGTGTGGCTGCGCTCGGGTGCATCGGCCCCGGCGGGTCTGCTCAACGCCTTGGCGATGCGGGGGCTGCGTGTCACGGTGGTGGTCGATGCGGCGGCGGCGCTGCGGGAGATCATCCGCGGGGGCGTGGCGCTGCTGGTGTTGCATGAGTCGCATCGGCTCGGCCGTGTCGGCGAGTTGCTGGACACCTTGGATCGGTATCACCCGCATCTGCGGGCGTTCCGTTTCGGTGAGGGCGGGGAACACGGCGGGGCCGACCGATCCGAGCCCGGGGCGGACGATCGGCTGATCGCTTTGGGCGCACCGGCGAAGGCGGGAACTTCGGCCAGTGACGCATCCGATGTGCTTTCGAGCCGCGTGACGGTCAGTGAGGCGGAGTTGGCGATGCTGTTGGGACCCGCCGACGACGATGACGACGATGACGACGACGGGGAGGGGCGATGAGCGTTGCGTCGCCGATCACGGTGTTGTCGAACGGCCAGGTCAAGACTCGGCCGCGGATCGTCGTGGCCGGCGGCGGCGCGTTGGCGGCGAAAGTCGCGGCCGCGGCGGGCGGGGCGGCGTCGGTCGTGGCCGTGCCCGGGGCGTTGGCGGCGCTTGCGGAAGTGGCGCAGGAAGCCCGTCGGCATCGCGACAACCCGCATCCCCCCGGCGGGCATCAGCCGCCGCGTGACCGGGTGGTGGTGGCGGCGTCCTGCCTGTCGGGTATCGAAGCGACGACGCTGGCGACGTTTCACGAGTTGGGCGTGGGCGACCGGGTGCTGCTGGTGGATCCGCCGACGGAACGTCATCTGCACGCCGCGACGGCGGGGTTGCCGGGGATTCGAAGCGTCGATGACCTTGCCGCGTGGCAGTCGGCGTTGGCGCTGGTGGAGATGACGGGCAAGCCGGTCGCGCAAGCGAAGCGCGACGGCGTTGCGACGGCGTCGGCGCCCGCGCCTGAGCCCCTGGCCAGCGTCGAGCCCGCCGGGCAGCACGCCGACGCCGATCCGCTGGATCCCGAAGCGGTCCGCCTGGATACGCGCGGCGGCGATGCGGAGTTGGTGCAGGCGATCCTGGACATCGGGGCCGAAGGCGGCAAGCGTGCGCCACGGGTGGCGCTGGCGATCGCGCAGGAGCGCAGCGGCATCGACGGGCTGGGCTTTGTGGTGCACGAGCGGGGCGCGGTGCCGGACGGGCACGCGTCGGCGGTGGTGGCCTTCCGCGGCGAGACGTTCGGGCGCCTGCACGCCCCGCCGCCGAAAGCGTTGTCACGCGACCGCACGACGCTGGCGGACCGCCTGCAACCGTGGGCGGACTGGCTGGCGCGCTGGATCGCGCTGGACCAGCAGGCCCGCCGCCTGCGCGACATGGCGATGCGCGACGAGCTCACCGGCGTGTGGAACCGGCGGTATCTCGACCGCTTCCTGGGGCGACTGCTGGAGCGAGCGGGACAGGACCGGCGGCAGGTCACGCTGATGGTGTTCGATATCGACGACTTCAAGAAATACAACGATGCGCACGGCCACGCGGCGGGCGACGAGATCCTGACCGCGGCGGCGCAGTTGATGGTGTCGGTGGTGCGGGATCACGACGTGGTGGCGCGCATCGGCGGGGACGAGTTTGCGGTGATCTTCTGGGACGCCGAGCGGCCGCGCGAGGAAGGCAGCACGCACCCCGACGATGTGGCGAACATCGCCAAGCGGTTTCAGGCGGCGGTGTGTGACCTGCGCTTCCCGGTGCTGGCGCGGACGGACATGGACACGCTGACGATTTCCGGTGGGCTGGCGGGTTTCCCGTGGGACGGGCGGACGCCGGCCGAGCTCCTGCACCACGCGGACCTGATGGCGATGGAGAGCAAGCGCAAGGGCAAGAACGCGCTGACGTTCGGCGCCGGGGCGCTGCGGTGCGAGTTGCCGCCGGGTTGATGCGTTCAGACAGCCTGCGTTGACGGGACACCGGCGTCGGTGCCGAGACGATCGCGCGACCTGTTTATGATGGCGGCGGCGGTTGCTGATCGCCGTGATGTTTTCGCACGCGTGTCGCCCGGTCGGTTGTTTCGGCCGCCACCGCGTGCATCTGACCGCTTACCGACAGGGGCACGCGATGTCGTTCGATTCCACGATCCACCAGAAGGCCGTCGAGCTCACCAAACTCACCTACGACATCACCGGCGCCGCCGGCTCGGGGCACCCGTCCACGGGCGCGTCGCTGGCGCACCTGCTGGCGGTGCTGCTGTACAAGCACCTTCGCTTCGAGCCGATGAACCCGGGGCACCCAAGTTCGGACCGCCTCGTGCTCAGCGAGGGTCACGCGGTGCCGGTGCTGTACGCCGCGATGGCGGACCTGGGCATCGCGTACCGCACGAAGACCGACGCCGGCTTCGGCACCGGCGACCTCAAGGCGATGAACCTCGACATCGCGCGGACGCTGCGCGACATCGACTCGCCGGTGGACGGCCACCCCAACCCGCCGCTGGGCTTTCCGTTCTTCGACGCGGCGACGGGCTCGCTGGGGCAAGGCCTGTCGGTGGCGGCGGGCTTGGCGCTTTCGGCACGGCTGGACGGCATCGACAAGCGGATCTTCTGCATCGTCGGCGACGGTGAGTCGCGCGAAGGGCAGATCTGGGAAGCCGTTGACTTCATCGCCGATCAGAATCTCAAGGCCGTGTGTCCGATCTTCAACGCCAACGCGTTTGCGCAGAGCGACGCGGTGGCGGAGCAGCAGGTGGCGGACGTGCTGGTCAGGAAGCTCGAAGCGGTGGGCTTCACGGTGCTGGACATCGACGGGCACAACCCCACGCAGGTCGAGGAGGCGTTCAGCCGACACGCGCAGGACATGCGCAGTTCTGATGCTGCGCCCGTGGCGATCGTCGCGCGGACGGTCAAGGGCTGGGGCGCGGCGTCGCAGCACGGCAACGGGCACCACGGAACGGCGCCCACGGGCGACGAACTCAAGGCGGTGCTCGCCGAACTTGACGGCACGAGCAAGCGACTGGGCGCGACGGCCGACACGCCGCTCAAGCGCGAGCTCATGCCGGCTCAGAAACCCGCGCCGCCGACGGTCACGGCGTACCCGGGCTTTGAGGCGGCGCTGAAGCGGTTCGGCCAGGAAGCCGCGCTGGAGAAAGGGCAGATGGCGACGCGCAAGGCGTATGGCGTGGCGCTGCGGGCGCTGGGGCATGCGCGTTCGGATGTGGTGGCGCTGGATGCCGATGTGCGCGGCTCGACCGGCGCGGCCGACTTCGCCAAGGACGAAGCGCTCCGGTCGCGTTTCGTCGACGGCCGGATCGCCGAGCAGAACCTGGTGTCGGCGGCGCTGGGTCTGACGGCGGCGGGCAAGGTGCCGTTTGTGTCGACGTTCGGCAAGTTCCTGACGCGGGCCTACGACCAGATCGAGATGGCGATTCTTTCGGGCGCGCCGCTGCGGCTGGTGGGCAGCCACGCGGGTTGCACGCTCGGTCCGGACGGCCCGTCGCAGATGGCGTTGCCGGACGTGGCCTGGTTCCGTGCGTTTTCGACGATGAAGTTTCCCAACGGCAAGCCGGGCTGCACGGTGTTGACGCCGTCGGATGCGTACGGCTGCCACGCGCTGGTGGGTTTGATGGCCGAGCACGATGCGCCGAGTTACCTGCGCACGCTTCGGCCGGACACGGAGTTTTTGTACAGCGCCGACACGCAGTTCGAACTCGGCGGGATGGAACTGCTGACGCAGGGTCGCGATGTGCTCATCGCGGCGCAGGGTTACATGGTTCACGAAGCGAACGCGGCGCTGGAGAAGCTGGATGCCGCGGGGATCGACGCGAGCATCGTGGACCTGTACAGCCTGCCGTTTGACGAAGAGAAGCTGGCCGACCTTGCGAACGACCACGGCGGCATGGTGCTCACGGTTGAGGACAACTACGGCGGGGGGATGGGTTCGGCCGTGGCGGATGCGCTCGCGGCGACCGGCGACGGCTTCACCGTGCGGCAGATGTTCGTCAAGCGTCTGCCCAAGAGCGGCAAGAGCGGTGACGACATCCTGAAGTTCTGCGGTCTGTCGGCCGACGACATCGCGCGGTCGGCGATGCAGATGCTGTCGCTGGAGCCGGCGTGAGATGCGGTTTCCGGATCGCCTACGCATCGTGCCGATATCCAAGTTGCGCGATTACTGCTTGTCGGAGATCCACGACGACGGAAGGCACAAGGCTCGGGTCTTTCGGGCGGCACTTGGCGTGACGGTCGACGACGCGGAGTGGCTCCGCGACCAGATTCTCAAGGCGGCCGAACCGCCTCAGACCCCTTTCGTGCCTCTGCGTCAAACGTCGTTCGGTTGGTTGCTGCGTCTGGATTTCACGCTGACCACCCGGCACGGCACCGCCGTGATCCAGACGGGGTGGATCGCTCCGCTCCGCATCGAGATTTTGAAGTTGACCACATGCCTGGTGCGGTAGAATAGTGCTATGTCAAACGCCATCAAAGAACTCGATGTGGTGGTTTTGCTCGAAGATGTTACGGAGGATCGACTCGAGGCGGGCATGACCGGTACGGTCCTCGAAGTGTTCGACGAAGGCGAGGTGTTCCTCGTCGAGTTCGTCGCCACGAATGGTCGCACGCACGCGATGCCCACGCTGAGTCGTCGGCAGGTGCTGCCGTTGCGTGAAGTTCCTGCCGAGGCCGCCTGAGGGTTGATCCCCATCGGGTCTAAGGGTCGCTTCATCATGCCCATCGAGATCGCCTGTGGCTGCGGGAAGCGTTTCCGGGTGGGCGATGCGCACGCGGGTAAGTCGGGGACGTGTCCGGGGTGCGGGGCGGGGTTTACGGTGCCGGTGCCCAAAGGCTGGAAAGGGGCGTGGAAGCAGGGCGAGCGCGGCGCGCACCGGGAGGACGAGCGCGACGGGTTGTACGCGTTGGCCGAGCGCGAGACCGCGTCGCAGGGGTCGGAGGATGGTGGCGGTTTGCGGTCGTTGGATGCGGCGGACGTTGAAGTGCGTCGGGCGAAGGGCAGTTCGGGCGGCAGGGCGAAGGGGCGGACGTGTTCGGGGTGCGGGGGACCGATCGCCGAGCGGGCGATCATCTGCACGGCGTGCGGGCGTTCGACGCTGACGGGCAAGACCATCAAGCCGGAGATCGGGGATGATGCGGGTCCGAAGCGGACGTTTTTTCTGTTCCGGCCGTTGGTTGAGTTTGGTTCGCTGCGGGTGTCGCCGGCGCTGCTGATCGTGTTGGCGTTGTTGGTGGCGGCGCCGATTCATTGGTGGATGAGCGGGCCGGGACGGCGGATGGTGGTGTACGACGCGGGTCGGGTGTGGGTGATTCCGGCGATGAAGACCGGTGCGACGCGCGACGGTTTCTCGCTGCTCACCGGGCAGGGGGATATGTCGCTGGGCGTGGAGGGCGGGATCGGTGGGGTGGCGGGCGGTCAGGCGGATGACGGCGATGCGTTGCATTATTCGATCGGCGGCAGCGACGAGTTGTTTGTGCTGCGTGACGGCGACGATGCGGGGCAAGGCGAAGGTCAGGGGATCCTGCTGGAGGTGGGCTTGCAGCAGACGGTGATCCGCGCCGCGGGTTCGACGTCGGGATACGACGCGGTGGTGCGAGCGGGTGATTTCGAGTTGGTGCCGTTGGAGGGTCAGCACGGCGGGGAGGCCTTGCCGGCGAAGCTGCTGAGCGCGACGTTTTTCCAGAGCGAGGCGGTGCTGGACATCGGCGGGGCGAAGACGACCAGCGTGCACAAGGCGCTGCCGGCCGCGGAGCCGACGCGTTTCAACGAGCAGAAGGAGCGGGGCGGGGTGTCGGCGATCGCGGTGTACGACGGGGAAACCGTGGGGACGCGCGGGACGGTGCGGCTGTCCGCGTCGCGGAGCGTGGACGGTTATCCGGCAGCGGATGGCGTGACGGCAATGGGGGAACTGACGACGACGCATCCCGCGGAGCCGGGCTTTGTAGTCGAGCATCGGTACGGTGGCGGGGACGTGACCATCGATTGGGACGATGGCGACCAGGGTCGCTGGGCGACGGATTCGATCCGCAAGCACGCGGACATGTCGCCGTACCACCGGTACAAGTTCGGGCTGTTGTTTTTGCCGGAGTATTCGGCGGGGCCGGTCGGCGGGAAGTATGCGGTGCGATATGCGGGGCGGGAGTTGGCGACGGTGGAGATTGGTTCTGGGGTTGGACTGGTCGCTGAAGCGACCCGTCCGCAGGGGAATGCGGGTTCGGGTGCGGGTGGTGGGAGTCTGGCGGCGCGGGGGAAGGCTTCTTCCGGGGGGCCGGTGTCGCCAATCAAGACGCAGCAGGGCGTGCCGAGCAACCGGACGATCAACCCGAACAACCCGCTGTCGTATTTCGACATTCTTTTGGAGACGCGGGACCGGGCGCGGGGGATCGTGTCGGCGAGCAACCTGCGGCAGATCGGGCTTTCGCTGTTGACGTACCTTCAGGATCGAGGTCAGTGGCCCGAGACGTTCGAAGAGTTGGAGTTGCACGTTCCGGGGGTGAGAGCGCTGCTGCACAATCCGCGGACGGGCGAGAACCCGGGGTTCATTTACGAGAAGCCGGCGGCAGGGGCGGACCCGTCGACGACGCCGGTGGTGTGGGAGACGTACGGCGGGGCGAAGGATCCGAACGGGGCGGTGCTGTACGCGGACGGTTCGATTCGTTAGGCGTGACTCGTGGCTCGTGGATCGTGTTGAGATTCTCGGCCGAGTTGTCATGCTCGGTTTCAGATTGAATCGTGCGATCGACTGGCAAGTCCACAACTCTCATGCCAAGCCACGAGTCACGAGTCACGATCCACGATCCACGATCCACGCCTAAGCTCTTCGAATGAACGTTCTGATTTTCGCGTGTTCGCTGAATCCGGCGAGTCGTTCGGCGGTGCTGGCCGGGGCGGTGGCGGCGTGCCTGGCCGGTGAGGGCGTGAGGGCGGAGGTGGTGGACCTGCGGGATGTGGATTTGCCGATCTGCGATGGCGGGTCGGCGTATGGGTCGCCGAGGGTGAGCGAGTTGTCGCGGAAGATCGTGGCGGCGGACGCGGTGCTGCTGGCCGTGCCGATCTACAACTACGACGTGAACGCGGCGGCGAAGAATCTGATCGAGCTGACGGGCAAGGCGTGGAGCGACAAAGTGGTCGGCTTCCTTTGCGCGGCGGGCGGGCGGGGCAGCTTCATGTCGGTGATGCCGTTGGCGAACTCGCTGATGCTGGATTTCCGTTGCCTGGTGCTGCCGCGGTTCGTGTACGCGACGGGGGAGGATTTCGAGGGCGACGGCGGCGACGGTCAGGCGTTGGTGGGCTCGGTGCTCGATCGGGTGGCGCAGCTGGCGTCGGAGGTGTGCCGGGTGGCAGGTGCATTGAAAGGCGCGGGGGCCTCGGTGCGGTGAAATGGGGCAACCCACGGACATCGTCCGTGGGCTTCGGTGGTTTGGAGTTTGGTTTTTGGGAAGA
Organism: uncultured Phycisphaera sp.; assembly: GCA_964543215.1. Lineage (GTDB taxonomy): Bacteria > Planctomycetota > Phycisphaerae > Phycisphaerales > Phycisphaeraceae > CAZIXN01. The sequence goes on along the minus strand of CAZIXN010000001.1, from coordinate 15,628 downwards.
GCTCAACCCTCGGCGGCGAGGATGCGTTTGAAGCGTCGGCGGCGCAGCGAGAACAGCACGGTGGGCGTAGCCAGGACCGCGGCGGCGGCAAAGAGCCCGGCGGCGATCAGGGAAGGCAGGGCGTAGCCGGCGGTCTGCACGGCTTGAGCGTCGCCTGGGCCGACGAACAGCACGATGACGCCGACGGCGGCGAGCACGAGCAGGGCGGCGAATGCGCGGGTGGCAAAAAGGCGGGCGCGGCTGGGCATGCGAGGGGTTCCCTTGATCTTCACGGAAGCAGGACGAGTTTCGGGGTCAAGCCTTGCGCACGAACGGCCCGGCGGCGAGACAATGCGCCGGGTTAGGCGAGGTTTCCTCGGGCGGGTTGCGGCCTGTAGGGACTGGCGGTTTGAGCGGGGCGGTGGCGGCGGTTAAGTTTCTCGATTCGCCCGGCCCGAGCCGGGGCGTGCCCCTCCCGCCGTTTTGAGAGCCTTTATGCAGGACGCGATCGCCAAAGCCGCCGCGCTGGTGGAAGCCCACCGCTATATCCGCGACTTCGTGGACAAGACGGTGGTCGTGAAGGTGGGCGGGTCGATCATGGACGAGCCCGAGACGCTGGCGAACCTGGTGGAAGACGTGTGCTTCATGCACGCGGTGGGGATTCGGCCGGTGATCGTGCACGGCGGGGGCAAGGCGATCAACGCCGCGATGCAACAGGCGGGGATGGAGGCGCAATTCGTCCAGGGTCGTCGGTACACCGACGAGCGGACGCTGGCGATCGCGGAGCACGTGCTGGTGAATCAGATCAACACGCCGATCGTCGAGCAGATGAACAAGGCCGGGACGCCGGCGATGGGGCTGCACTCGCTGGGATCGTGCGTGGTGTTCGGCCAGCGGCTGCGGCTGACGGGCGAGGGCGGCCGACAGATCGACATCGGGTTGGTGGGTCAGGTGGAGAAGGTCAACGCGGAGCTGCTGCGGGCGGTGCTGGCGGCGGACGTGGTGCCGGTGATTGCGCCGATCGCGCGGGACCCGGCGGGGGGCAAGCTGAATATCAACGCCGACTCGGTGGCGGGGCACGTGGCGGCGGCGCTGCGGGCCGAGAAGCTGGTGGTGGTCAGCGACACGCACGGCATCCGTCGGTCGCACGACGCGGCCGACCTGGCGAGCCACCTGGATCAGGGCGACATCCAGAAGCTGATCGATGACGGCATCATCAGCGCCGGCATGCTGCCGAAGGTCGAGGCGGTGATGACGGCGCTGCGTGGCGGGGTGAGGAAGTCGCACATCATCGACGGCCGGATCCCGCACGCGCTCCTGCTGGAGGTGTACACGAAAGAAGGCATCGGGACGGAGATTGTGCTGTGACTGTTTTGGATTGTTGATCGAGGATTTTGAATTGCCGAGTATCGCCGCGTTGTCTTTCAATCAAGAATCCTCCATCCAAAATCAAAAAGCCCCATGACGCATTTCCTCGCCCTCACCGACTTTTCGACGCCGCAGATCGCGGCGATGCTCAAGCGTGGGCATGCGCTGCGGGAGGAGCGTCGTGCCGGCAAGGCGAACGAACCGGTGCTGGCGGGCAGGACGCTGGCGATGCTGTTCGAGAAGCCGTCGCTGCGGACGCGGGTGAGTTTCGAGCAGGGGATGCTCGAACTCGGCGGTCACGCGATCGTGCTGGGCAAGGACGAAGTCGGGCTGGGCCAGCGGGAGGCGGTGAAGGATGTGGCGCAGGTGCTCGGCGGGATGGTGCAGGCGATCGCGGCACGGGTGTTCAAGCACGAACACCTCGAAGAGCTGGCCGCGTACGCCGGCGTGCCGGTGATCAACATGCTTTCGGATCGTTGTCACCCTGCCCAGGCGCTGGCGGACGTGCTGACGATGATGGACGCGTTTTCGCCGGGGAACCCCGAGGGATTGAAAGGTCGGACGCTGGCGTTCGTGGGCGATGGCAACAACGTGGCGCGGTCGCTGGCGGTGATCTGCGACAAGCTTGGGATGCGATTCGTGATCGCGTCGCCGGCGGGTTTCGAGCTGACCGGTGCGCCCGGCAGCGCGGTGCTGCTGCGTGATCCGCGGGCGGCGGTGGCCGGGGCCGACGCGGTCTACGCGGACACGTTCGTGTCGATGGGCGAGGAAGGTCAGAAGGACGCGAAGCTCAAAGCTTTCGCGGATTATCAGATCAACGACGCGTTGCTGGCGGGCACATCCGCGGAAGCGATCGTCCTGCACTGCCTGCCGGCGTACCGGGGGATCGAGATCACGGACTCGGTGATGGACGGCCCGCGGTCGCGGGTGTTTCCGCAGGCGCACAACCGGCTGCACGCGCAGAAGGGGATGCTGGCGGCGCTGTTGGGGTAGATTCTGCGGGTGGCGGAAACCTCCGACAACGCGTTCGCGGCGGTGATCATCGTGGTCGGGGCGCACCCGCGTGCCGAGGCGGCGGACCGGCCCTTGGCGTATCGCTTGCGCAGCGAGATCGAGCGTTGGAAGGATCGTCAGGCGGGTTCATTGGCGACGGATCTTGGCGTGCTGGTGTGTACGGACCTGTGGTACATGAACGACGAGGCGCTGCGGCAGCGGCCGACGATCTGCATCGGCGGGCCGGGGGTCAATGCGTTGTCGTCGTATCTGGCGCAGCATCTTTCGGAGCGTCACACGGCGGCGGACGTGCTGATGCAGTTGGACGAGGATTTCATTGATCTGCGGGTGATCCTCTGGGGCCGGGACCACGGCAAGACGGTGCACGGGTTGGAGCTTTTCGTGGACAAGTTTCTCGACGGGTATCTGCGGGCGGTGGCGACGCAGGTCGAGCCTGAGGGTTAGACTCTGGGGGTATGGAAGCGACCTCCACCTACCACGTCCTTCTGGTGTGCACGGGCAACACGTGCCGGTCGCCGATGGCCGAGGCGTTGGCGGGTTCGGTGCTGGGGGATCGGCCGGGTTTGGTGTTCGGATCGGCGGGGGTGTTCGCGACGGACGGATCCCCGGCGAGCGACGAAGCGGTGGCGGTGATGCATCGGCGGGGGCTGGATTTGTCGGGGCATCGGGCGCGGCTGCTGACGGCGAAGATGGTCGCCGCGGCGGACGGGATCTACACCATGACCGCGGCGCATCGGCGGGCGGTGATCGAGGCGTTTCCGGAGGCGGAGATCAAGACGCGGCGGCTGCTGCCCGACGCGGATATCGCCGACCCCATCGGCGGGCCGGTGTCGGCCTACGAAGCGACCGCGGCGCAGATCGAGCGTGGCCTGAAAGAGCGGTTCACGGAGGCATCCGCATGAGCAACGAACACGACAACGGGACGATGGCATCGTTGGGCAACCCCTCGGGCAACGGCTCGGGC
>CAZIXN010000001.1:0-12203 GCA_964543215.1 uncultured Phycisphaera sp. | reverse complement strand
CTCGGGCAACGGCTCGGGCGGCGTGCGTCGGGTGGCGTTGGGCGCGGACCACCGCGGCAGCGAGGCGTTGCACCAGATCGCGCTGCTGCTGCGGCAACAGTCGATCGACACGGTGCTGTGCATCGATCGCGGGGGGATCATGTGCGACTACCCGGACATGGCCTTCCCGGTCTGCCGATCGATTCTGGATGGGCAGGCGGACCTGGGCATCCTGGCGTGCGCGACCGGCCTGGGTTCGAGCATCGCGGCCAACAAGGTGTCGGGCATCCGCGCGGCGCTGGTGCACGACGAGATCGGCGCGGAGATGGCCCGGCGGTGCCTGGACGCCAACGTGCTGTGCCTCGCGGCCGACCTGACCGGGGCGCGGCTGCTGGAGCGGATCGTGACGACGTTCCTGGCCACCGAGTTTGAAGGCGGCCGGCACGAGCGACGTCTGGCGAAGGTGCGGGCGATCGAAAACGGCGGCAGCCCGGAAGATGCTCAAGGGATGTCCATGGAAGTCGCGGGCGAAACGGGCCACCCGGGCCTTGAAGCCTGAGGCAGCGAGTCGGGTGGGTCGTGCCGCTTGACGCAACCCCCCAAACGGATACCCTAATCGGCTTGGCTTTTGCTCCGCGTGGCGTCCGCGAGGAGCTTGCTTGTACCCGTTTATCCCCCTCCGCCCCACACCCTTGGGGGCCAGCCGCCACAGGGACCCGCTATGACCACCGCCGCCCCCACGACCCCCGTCGACCCCTCCAAGCTCAACCGCCTCCAGAAGACGCGGAACTTCGGCATTTGCGCCCACATCGACGCCGGCAAAACCACCTGCACCGAACGCATCCTTTACTACACCGGCAAGTCCTACAAGATCGGCGAGGTCCACGAAGGCACCGCCACCATGGACCACCTCCAGGACGAACAGGAACGCGGCATCACCATCCAGTCCGCCGCGACCACCTGCCCCTGGACCCGCAACGGCATCGACTACACCTGCAACCTCATCGACACGCCCGGCCACGTCGACTTCACCATGGAAGTCGAACGCTCGATGCGTGTGCTCGACGGCGCGGTCGTCGTCTTCGACGGCAAGGAAGGCGTCGAAGCGCAGTCCGAAACCGTCTGGCGACAGGCCCAGCGCTACGGCGTGCCGCGCATCTGCTTCATCAACAAGATGGACAAGATCGGCGCCGACTTCGAGTTCTCGTTCAACTCCATCGGCGAACGCCTCGGTGCCAAGGCCGTCGCGGTGCAGCTGCCCATCGGCTCGGGCCACGAGTTCGGCGGGCTGGTCGACCTGATCACGATGAAGGCCTACCGCTTCAGCCAGGAGGACATGGGCACGACCGTCACCGAGGAAGACATCCCCGCCGACATGCTCGATTTGGCCAAGGCCAAGCGCGAAGAGATGATCGAAAACGCCTGCGACGTCGACGACTCGCTGGCCGAGAAGTATCTCGGCGGTGAAGAAATCAGCAACGACGCAATCCGTGCCGCTCTGCGTAAGGGCACGATCGCCAAGACGATGCACCCCACGTTCTGCGGCTCGGCCCTGAAAAACGTCGGCGTACAAAAACTGCTCGACGGCGTCATCGACTATCTGCCCGACCCCACGCAGGTCCCCGAAACCGAAGGCACCGACCCCGACGACGCCGAAAAACGCCTCACCCGGCCGCACTCCGAAGAGGCGCCGTTCTCGGCGCTGGTGTTCAAAATCGTCAACGACCAGCACGGCGACCTGACCTATGTCCGCATCTACTCCGGCAAGCTGGAAAAGGGCACCCGTGTGCTCAACTCCAACAACGGCAAGAAGGAAATCGTCTCGCGCATCTTCGAGATGCACTCCAAAGACCGCATCCCCCGTGACCTGGCCAAGGCCGGCGAAATCGTCGCGGTCGTCGGGCTCAAGCAGTCGTACACCGGTGAGACGCTCTGCGACGCGGACGACCCGATCGTGCTGGACCGCATGGACTTCCCCGAGCCGGTGATCTCGATGTCCATCGAGCCCGCCACCGCCGCCGACAAGGAGAAGCTTTCCAACGCACTGGGCACGATCCGCCGCGAAGACCCCTCGTTCCGCGCCAGCTACGACGAAGAGACCGGCCAGACCATCATCGAAGGCATGGGCGAGCTGCACCTGGACATCATCACCACCAAGCTCAAGCGCGACATGAAGATCGGCGTCAACGTCGGCACGCCGCGCGTGGCCTACAAGGAATGCATCACCGGCACCGCAACCGCCCGCGGCATCCACAAGAAGCAGACCGGCGGCCGGGGTCAGTTCGGCGACTGCACGATCACCGTCAGCCCCATCACGCAGGAAGAAGCCGAGGCCCAGGAACTGGATTGGGAAGACGGCGTCGTGTTCGTCGACAAGGTGGTCGGCGGGTCGGTGCCGCGCGAGTACATCCCGTCGGTGGGCGTGGGCTGCCGCAACACCGCCAAGGGCGGCGTGCTCGCGGGCTACCCGCTGCTGGGCGTCAAGGTCGAGCTGATCGACGGCAAGTACCACGACGTCGACTCGTCGCAGATCGCCTTCGAAATGGCCGGCATGCTCGCGTTCAAGGACGCCACGCGCAAGGCCGGCCTGCAACTGATGGAGCCGATCATGAAGGTGATCGTCACCACGCCCGAAGAGTTCTTCGGCAACGTGACCGGCGACCTCAACCGCCGCCGCGCGATGATCATGGGCGATGAGGAACGCGGCAACGTCCGCATCATCACCGCCGAAGCGCCGCTGTCGGAAATGTTCGGCTACTCCAACGCCTTGCGTGGCATGAGCCAGGGCCGTGCGAGCTACGCGATGGAGCCGCTGAAGTACGCCCAGGTCCCCGCGAACCTCGCCGCCGACATCGCCAAGGCCGACGCCTGAGTTGGTTGTTTGCGTTGAACTCACGCAAAGCCCGGCGGTGGCCATCGCCGGGCTTTATGGTTGGTTGCGATACAACGCCTCGAGCTTGTGAGCATCGGCGATGTCCTGGGGGCGGCCAGAGGCCCTCTTGTTCTTGATCAGGCTCCATACGTCGATGAGCGGCACTTCGATGTCGCCCAGATCGACCGTGACGGATTGACGGAAACACGGATCAAACATGACGCCTGGGATGTCGTTGAGGACGTCGATCCGGTTGGGTTCGACGCCCATGAAGAACACCTTCTGGGGGTCCAGAAAGCTGTTGATGTCGATGCCCTGCGTCGAGCCGTAAAACGCCTTGATGACGTCCATCATCCGTTGGGCGTTGGCCGGTTCGGGCCGAAGCCAGATATCCATGTCTTTGGTTGCTCGAAAGTGCCCGTGGGCGATGACGGCATAGCCGCCGATGAGCAGGTAGTCAACGCCGTGGTCGTTCAGCAACGCCAAAAACGCCCGAAAGTCTGGGGGAAGGGGCGGAGTCTCCATAAAACAGCCGTTTCATTTCTTCGAGCGCCCGGAGACGTTCGCTGACGGGTCGGGTGGTCCAGTATCGGTCGGCATCGGGTTGTTCGCCGACCCGACAGAAGCCGATGGGCATGTCGGATCGGTCTGTCGTCGGAGGAGTCATGACCGACTCATGATAGTGGTCGAATCAGCGTCGGGTCCGCTTGTCGATGCGGTATCCCCAGCGGACGACCGGGCCGGCGAGGCGGGCGGGTGCGGCGGCGGCGCTGCGGACGTTGTTGTAGAGGCCGCTGGCCATGTAGCGCATGGCGTCGCGGGTGCCGGTGGCTTTGGGCTCGGTGAGGCCGAACGCGAACCCCAGGGCGGCGAAGCGCAGCAGCGTGGAGATGGCAAAGAGCACGTGGAAGTAGTTGAGTGCGAAATCTTCGAGGCCGGTGTCCCACGACCAGTCGTGCAGGCCCGCGGCGATGGCCCCGCCGATCACGCCGCTGAGCGCCCCGGCGACGGCGGTGGCGACCGAGAACAGCGCGGCGGCGGAAGGCCCGGTCCCGGTTTCGTCCTTGCGGTTGTGCTGGCTGCTCTTGGTGAAGTCCAGCAGGAAGTTGAAGTTCGCCAGTTCCACGCCCGGCCACATCATGGTCGTGATCATCACGATGAGATAGCCCGGCCACCACAGCGTCGGGGCCATGAGCATCCAGCCGAACGCGCCGAACGCCATGAACCCGCCGGACAGCAGCATCACGGGGCGCTTGCCGATGCGGTCGCACAGCCGGCCCCACGCCGGGCGGGTGAGCATCTGCAGCACCATCGGCAGCGCCAGCACCAGCGCGTTGGCCAGCAGGTTGGTCCAGCCTAAAGACTGAAGCACGAACAGCCAGAGGTACTGGCCCATGAACCCGGTGGCGAGCGTGAAGGTGAAGTTGAAGCCCAGGAAATGCCGGTAGCCCGAATCGCGCAGCGGCATCAGCAGCGACGACCACGAGCTCGCGGCTTTGTCGCCGTTGGCCTTGGCGGCGCGCCTGGCGTCTTTGGTCTTCTCGTAATTGTCCTTGACGCCCACGAACATGAGGATGTCCATCGCGCCAAGCACGCCGGCGAGCATCAGCATGCCGGAGGTGACCTTGAGCATGAGGTCGGCGGACCCGTCGGCCTGCGCCCAGTCCAGCACCCAGGCCGAACCCAGCGACGCGGCCACCGCGACGGGCGTGACGATCTGGCCGCGGCGCGCGAAATAGCGGCCGCGCACGCGGCGGGGGATCAGGTCGCTCATCCAGTTCAGCCACGCCGGCCCGGTGGATTGCATCAGCCCGTGCGCCAGCAGAAGCATGACCACCACGGCGGGCCACCAGCCGATCCACGAATCGCGCGGGACGACCCAGGGCACCAGGCCGATGGCGACGAACAGCAGTCGGCCGGTGGTGCAGAACCACAGGAAGATCCTGCGCCGTCCGCCGTGGGCGTGGATGTACCACGAGACCGGCAACTGCGTGAGGGCCGCGACAAACGGCACCGCGGCGAGCAGGCCGAACGCCCAATCCGGGGTGCCGACTTCGACGGCAAACCGCGTCATCACCGCGCCGGCGGCGATCCACAGCCACGCGCAGCCGAAGCCCCACGCCAGCGTGATCTTGCGGAGATCGCGGCGCAGCGCATCCGAGGCGTTGACGCCCGAAACGCCGGAAAGCAGTTCGTCGGAGGTGCGGAGCGACACGGCGGGCGTTGTATCACATCACGCGCAAGCCGATGTCTCGGCGGTAGAACGCGCCTTCAAACGCGATCTTCGCGCAGGCGGCGTTGGCCTTGGCCTGCGCTTCCTGGAGCGTTGCGCCCAACGCGCACACGTTGAGCACCCGCCCGCCGTTGGTCTGCAGTTCGCCACTCCGGCTGAGTTTGGTGCCGGCGTGGAACACCGTCACGTCGGGGTCCTGCTCCGCATCGGCGATGCCGGTGATGGGCAAGCCCTTGCGGTACTCGCCGGGGTATCCGCCCGAGCACATCACCACGCAGCAGCAGACGCGCTCGTCCCACGCCAGGCCGTCGCCGCCGGACGCGAAGTTGTCGAGTCGTCCTTCGCACACCGCGATCATCGCTTCGAGCAGGTCGCCCTTAAGCCGCAGCATCAGCGGCTGGCACTCGGGGTCGCCGAAGCGCGTGTTGAACTCCAGGACCTTCGGCCCGCCGGCGGTGAGCATCATGCCCGCGTAGAGCACGCCGCGGAACGTCACGCCGTCGCGGCGCAGCGCATCGACGGTGCGGACGAGCACTTCGCGTTCGATCAGCGTGAGCGTGGCGTCGTCGAGCAGGGGGGTCGGGCAGTAGGCACCCATGCCGCCGGTGTTCGGGCCGGTGTCGCCTTCGTGGGCCTGCTTGTGGTCCTGCGTGGGATCGAGCACGAAGATGGATTCGCCGTCCACCAGCGCGAGCACCGAGACTTCCTGGCCGACGAGTCGCTCCTCGATGACGACGGTCGAGCCGGCGTCGCCGTGCTGCTTGTCGCCCATGATGCTCTGCACGGCCGCGACGGCCTCCTGCGGCGAGTTGGTGACGACCACGCCCTTGCCCTTGGCCAGGCCGGCGGCCTTGACGACCACGGGAAGTTCGCGCGACTGGGCGTAAGCCAACGCGGCGTCGAGGTGGGTGAAGGTCTTGCTGTCGGCGGTGGGGATCTGCGCGGCGCGCATGAGGTCTTTGCTGAACGCCTTGTCGCCCTCGAGCCGCGCGGCGGCCGCGACCGGGCCGAACACCCAGCGCGCCTTGTCGTACTTCTGCAGACGGTCGGCCAGGCCGGCGCACAGCGGGTCTTCCGGGCCGATGACGATCAGCCGGATGTTGTGTTGCCGGGCGAAGTAATCGATGGCGTCGGCGTTCTTGGTGTTGACCGGATCGAAGGGCAGATCGACGTTCCTGCCCAGCGACGCGGTGCCGCCGTTGCCGGGCGCGAAATAGAGGTCCCCGCAGCGGGGCGACTGCTTGAGCTTCCAGCCCAGCGCGTGTTCACGGCCGCCGGAGCCGAGGAGGAGGGTGTGGATCGGTGCGGAGTCGGTGGGCATGGCGGGAGGGTAGACGATGGCGTGAACAAAAAACCCACGGACGGTGTCCGTGGGCTTTGTGGATTTTCCGGTGAAATCGGCTCAGCGCTCGTAGTAACCGATGAGCTGATGGAAGCGGTTCTGATTGAGGACCGGGATGTTGTACGTCTGGGCCTGCTCGAGCAACTCGGCGTAGGTGTTGAACTTACGCAGCGCGGCGTTGTACTCCTGGATGCGGATCGGGTCGGCGCGTTCGCTGCCGGTCAGTTCGCGAGGCAGCGACGGCGGGGAACCGAGCACGAGGTAGTCCACGTCGAAGTCGATTTCCTCGGCGACCTGGCTGCCCCACTGGCTGACCTGGGCCTTGATCCGCTGGGCCTCCTCGGCGGTGGGGTTGCCGGTGTTGTTGAGGTCGAAGTCGCCGAACACGAAGAAGCGGAAGCTGCGGCTGGGATCGAAGACCAGGTTGATCGCGGCGTCGCCCTCGGCAAGTCGCGCGCCGCGCTGCCGTTCCACCACGCGGGCCAGCGACGAATTGTCCAGCACGTCGTAGACCTCGAGGATGAGCTTGGGCTCCTGATCGGGGTCGCCTTCGAGCTTGACCAGGTCGTCCTGATTGAAAACCGAGAAGGTCATGCCACGTTGCACCCGCTGGCTGCGGCCGATGTTCAGGAAGGCGGTGTTCCCGTCGTTCTGGATCGAGACGATGCGGGCATCGGGGTCGGCGATCCTGGCGAGCTGAGTTTCGCGGGCGTTGCGCAGCTTGACCAGTTCATCGGTGGCGGAGGCGAATTGCCGGCCCAGGCCGTCGTTGGCGACGCGGAGTTCGTCGATGGTGGTTTGCAGCTGACGGCGGGATTCTTCGGTGCTCTCGCGGAGGCTGGACTCGGCGCGGGTGAGCTGCTCCTGCAACTGCTGGTTGGCGGATTCGGCGGCACCGACGCGGGCGGCCAGGGCGTCGGCCTGCTGCTCGAAGGTGCTGCGGGCCTGCGCGAGGCCGGCGGCGGCGGCGGCCTGCTGCTGCTGGGCGTCCGTCAGGTCGGCACGGGCCGACGCGAGGTCCTGCTCGGTGCTGGCGACTTTGGTCGTCAGGTCGTCGATCTGCTGGTTCGCGGCGGCGAGTTCGCGCTGCGCTTCCTGAGCGCGGTTGAGCAGGACGCTCACCACGCTGCCGTCCTGCGTCCGTGCTTCTTCGACAGCCGGGCTGTTGCGCTCGGCGGGCGACACGAACGCCGCCAGATCGCGCTCCGCCGCGGCGAGTTGTTCTTCGACCCCGCCTTTCTGGGCGAAGAACAGCGCGGCGAGGATGCCGCAAATCAGGAAACCGGCACCCAGGAGGGTGACGGCCCAAGCCGCCGAGGGGCTGCCGCCAGAACGAGCACGTGCCATGAGAACATCTCCGCGGGGAGGGCAAAACGGATCAAAAACAAGTCCAACACGCCGGTCCCAAGGAAACTCCCGAGGAACCCGCCGCCGAGCCGCCGCGTCCAACGCGGATCACCGCACCGACGATCCAACGATCGCACGGCCCGAATGAAAGCCATTCACGGCTCGAACCGCCAAGTGTCGTCCGGTGCGGGGCTTTCGTCAAGCGTGGTGCGACAACCCCGCCGCCACGCCCCGCCAAATCCACCCCGCCCCCACAAAACCGCCACCCAGCCCTTGACGCGTGGCCGGGAAACCCTGACGATGCCTGCGGCCGACTTCGCGGCCAACGTCGGAACTACAGAAAGGAAGGCCGGGGCGATGCCGAAATTCGCGTGCGGGTTCTGCGAATCCAAGATCCAGGTCCCCGACCAGTACGTCGGCAAGCGCGTCAAGTGCCCCGGCTGCGGCAAGGCCGTCACCGTCCCGGGCGCACCCGCCGACGATCCGGGCGCGTCCCTGGACCTCTCCCTGCTCGACGACTCGATGTCCGGCGACTCGGCCGCCGCCAGGCCGCGCAAGCTCCGCTCCATCGTCATCGGCTGCGGCGTCTGCAGCAAAACCATCCACATCCCCGAAAACCGCAAGGGCGCGGTCACCCCCTGCCCCAAGTGCAAAACCCCGCTGCTCGTCGACGTGCCCAACCTGCCCGAGACCGCCGGCTCGACGATCGACTTCAAACACCTGGTCCTCGACCCCGCCACCGAACCCTCCCTCATGGGCGATTCGCTCGCCGGCGGAACGATCGGCGGCTCCGTGGCCTCCCTGACCTCCACCGGCTCCCGACCCGGGCGCAGCACGCGCGGCGGCAACACCGCCGGCACACGCTTAGGCGCCACCGGCTCCTTCGCCTCCGCCTCCGGCCCCTTCACCGCCGGCCCCGCCACCAACAGCAAAGACCAGATGTCCGAGCTGCGGTCCCTCAACGACCTCAAAGCCTCCGGCGCCATCTCCGACGACGAATACCGACGACGCAAGGCCCAGATCTATTCCGGCGCCGGCGGCGACGCCACCGGCGCCCGCAAAGCCATGAGCCGCAACGTCGGCGGCGCCTCCGACCGCGCCATCCGCGTCGACACCTCCGCCACCATCCCCGGCCCCATCAAGCTGCTCGCCGGCGTCGGCGTCCTCGCCCTGGCCGGCTTCCTCGTCTGGCAGTACGGCATCAAGCCCGCCCTCCGCGACATCGACCGATCCACCACCTTCGCCAGCGAAAACGAAACCCCCGAAGCGCAAGCCGCCCGCCGCGCCAACGAGCAGCAACAGGCCGACGCCGCGCGCCAAGCCGCCGAAGCACAGGCCGCCGCCGACGCCGCCCGCGCCGCCGAAGAGGCCGCCACCGTCACCTGGGCCTCCCTCATCCCCCAACTCGGCCCCGACGCCCTCGAAGTCGCCCTCGTCCAGCCCGGCAAGCTCGGCCCCGCGCCCGCCCCCTCCGTCTTCGAACTCGCCAACCAAGACGACGCCAACAACCTCAGCGACACCGACCCCCAACTCGCCGCGCTCCCCAGCGCCTTCGACGAGAGCGCCGCGCCCCCCACGCGCATCCGCACGCCCCCCGCGCCCCCCGTCCTGGGCCAAACCGGCACCATCGCCTTCTGGGACATCATGTACCCCCAGGCCCGCGAAGGCCACCCCCTCGCCCGCATCTCCGCCTTCACCTACCGCTACGAACAAGCCAACCAATCCGCCCTCATCGGCGTCGGAATCGGCCCGGCGGTCTCCGGCTTCAACGACCCCGCCTACCAACGCTGGCAACGCCTCGACATCCTCCAGGAACTCCTCAACACCATCGGCCAGCGACCCGGCTTCGAATCCGTCCGACCCGAAACCATCGACCGCCCCCAGACCGCCGGCAACTTCACCTACACCCAAACCTCCCTCTCCGGCCAGCGCACGCCCGATGGCCAGCGCCCGTACTTCTACCTCCTCACCGGCATCCAGGACGGCTACGCCATCCACTACTGGTTCGAAGGCCCGCTCAGCCTCCAACGCCCCTGGCTCCGCGAAGCCGTCGGCAAAGCCGTCATCCAGTAGGCAGGGCGCAGGGAACCGGGAACAGGGAACAGGGAACAGGATCAGGTCACAAGCCACCAGCCACCCGCTCACCCAGCCGCAGGTCCACGACCTGCGCGGGAAGCTCTCCGGCGCGCGCCTCAGACCTTAGAACCGAGGGCGACCGTTCCGGGTGCCACGGACTTCAGTCCGTGCCCGACTCCCAAAGATCGCCCGCCCAAGCACACGGACTGAAAGTCCGTGGCACCCGACCCACCCCCGCCCGACAAAACCCTTGGCCGCCCGAAGCGACGCCGGTACCCTCTTGTGATTCAGAACCCGTGGCACAGGCTTCCAGCCTGTGATTCTCGAAGCGAAAACGTTCGGCCTGACGGCCGATCACAGGCTGGAAGCCTGTGCCACTGATGACGCAAAGTGCTCTAGGTCGCAATGGGTGACATCGACTCGGTGAATATTGCTGGCTGCATCGCATTCATCGCCATCGGAGTCATCACGTTCTTTTTCTCTTTCAGCAGGCGGGCTTTCATCAAGTTCTTCTGCAACGACGAGAACTATCGTGACGCTGTCAGGAATCTGCCACAGGAGCGTGAGTTCCGATTTGCCTTTCGCTTTTTCGCCGCAGTGGAAGTGATTATTGGCCTGTTGATTTTGTTCGTTTTCCCGTGACCTTGCGGCACCCGGCACTCATGGCCGACCGGACAGGGAGAGTGGCCACAAGAAGGGACAAAAAAGCACAAAAACAAGAACTCCCTTTCTTGTGCTTTTTTGTGTTTTTTGTGGCAGAACTGCTCGGCCGGGGGCGGGATAGGATGCGCGGATGAACGACTTTCGTGTGATTCAGGCGATTTATCAGGTGTTGCTGGGGTTGTGGGTGGGGGCGATGGTGATGCTCGTGGTGGGGGCGACGGCGGCGTTTAAGTTTGTGCGCGGGTTGGATGGGATTCTGATGGTGAGTCTGAACGGGTGGCGCGAGCCGTTGGTGGATTCGGGGGCGGAAGGGTTTCTGGCGGGGGGGTTCGTGGGGGCGATGCTCGCCCGGCTGGCGGTGATGCAACTGGTGTGCGCGGGCGGGCTGGCGCTGTGCGTGGCGGCCCAGTTCCTGTGGTTCCCCGGAAGTCTGATCGGCGGGCGCGGAGCCAAGCGGCAGGGCGTGCGCGTGTTTCTGCTGGCGGTGCCGGCCGCGATCGTGGTGTTCAACCTGGCCGTCGTGACGCCGGGCATCGACCGCCACCGCGATGCGAAGTACAACCCCCCGGAAGGGTGGACCGCTGCACAGATCGACGCGGCCGAGTCGAGCTTTGATGTCTATCACCAACTCAGCACGCGGACCTACGGCGTGTCGACGTTGATGCTGCTGGGTGCGCTGGCGATGGGGCCGTGGTGTTTGCGACCCCCGGAAGCCCCGGAAGAGGTGCGGTCGTGAGCGAAGCCGCGACGGCGAACGACAAGGCGCGAGCGCGACGGGTGTACGCGAAGCTGGAGGCGTTGTACCCCGAGGCGCGGTGTGCGTTGAACTACGACACGCCGTTCCAGCTTCTGGTGGCGACGATCCTCTCGGCCCAGTGCCTCGACGAAACCGTGAACAAAGCGACCCCGGAACTATTCAAGCGCTTCCCCACCCCGCAGGCGATGGCGACGGCGGAGGTGCGCGAGATCGAGCAACTCGTGAAGACGTGCGGCTTCTACCGCAACAAGGCGAAGAATCTCCAGGCCGCGTCGCAGATGATCGTGAACCACTTCCGGGGGGAAGTGCCGCGCAGCCTCGAAGCATTGATCCGTCTTCCGGGGGCGGCGCGAAAGACGGGGAACGTGGTGCTGGGCAACGCGTTCGGGATCAACGAGGGCATGGTGGTGGACACGCACATCGGGCGGCTGAGCGTGCGGCTGGGCTTCACGCAGGCGGACAGCAAGAACGCGGTGCGCATCGAGCGCGACTTGATGGGGCTGTTCCCACGCGCGACGTGGACGCAGTTGGCGCATCTACTGATTGCGCACGGCCGGGCGGTGTGCAAGAGCCAGCGGCCGGCGTGCTCGGGGTGTGCGCTGCGGCGCAGTTGTCCGCGGATCGGGCTACAAAACCCGCGATGAGCGATCGTCCCCCGCCGAGGAACAGGTTCGAGGCCTGGCTGCGCAAGTTCGAGGACCCCGGCCCGACGACGATCGTGATCGTGATCGGCCTGATCCCGATCCTCGCACTGGCGGTGCTGGTGATCGTCGGGTGGGTGTTCGGCTGAAGCGCGACACGTCGCGCCGCCCACGGGCGCGGCCGGGTGTCATCGGGTGAGCGGGTGCATCACCAAACCGGTGGCGAGCTTGGGGAAGAAGTACGTGCTCTTGGGCGGCATGACGTCGTCGGCCTTGCTGACGGCCATCACGCT